>NZ_BJOU01000002.1 GCF_009932435.1 Gordonia crocea | reverse complement strand
CACCTCGGCGCTCTTCGTCGCCTCTTCCTTGGTCTTCACCGCGGCCGCACGGACCCGCCCGAGGTCCTTCAGGTTCCGCGTCGCGTCGTGCGAGATGACGTCGAGCGCCGACATCTGGTCCAGCATCTGCTGGGGCGAGTCGCTGACCAGGAGCGCGTACAGGCGGTTGATCCGGGCACCGCGGTAGCTGGCCCGCAAGATGCCGTTGACCCGGCCCTGCAGGTACTGCTGACGCGCCTGCGTGGAGTCCAACTGCTTCTGCGCGGTGGCGGCCGCCTTGCGTGAGCGTGCCACGACTGCGCGCTGCTTGTTGTACTCGATCGTGGCGTTGTGCATGGCCTCGGCGGACTTCTCCGCCTCGACGTTCAGCTTCTTGTAGTCGGCGACCAGCTGACCGGCATTGCGCGACGGAACGGCTGACGCCGTCGTCGTCGGGAGCAGGGACAATCCGATCGAGGAAACCACCAGCGCGACGGCCGCGGCCGCTCCGTGGCGTCGCGCCCAGCTAGCAGAACTCATGAGACTCATACTTCTTCCGACTCCAAGAGACGAGAGCAGGCGGACACCCGAGTCATAACCGGAAGCCCGCCCACCTCAACAGCTCGAACCGCGCTCAGTAGCGGCGGACGGCCGTGAGCGCCCAGGTCTTGACCTTCTGCTTGTTGACCGGCACGCCGTAGGTCTGGCTGTGGACGAACTCGCCGTTGCCGACGTAGATACCGGAGTGGCTGCCGCCGTTGAAGATCAGAACGTCGCCAGGCTTGGCGTCCTTGTAGGCCACCGCCTTGCCGCCGCTCATCTGGCCGTAGCTGTCACGCGGGATGGTCTTGCCGGCGTTCTTGTAGGACCAGAACACCAGGCCCGAGCAATCGAAGGCGTTCGGACCGGCCGACCCGTAGGAGTACGGCGAGCCGATCTTGCTCTTGGCGTTGAGAACGGCCTTGTCAGCAACGGTGGTGCGCTCGAACGGGTTCGACTGCCCGGCCTTGGGCTGGAACTCCTTGGGAATCTGGTTCTGCGCGATCCCCGGGATCGAGAAGGTGCCGACGTTCGGCACGGCGACCTGGGCGCCCTGGGCCGCCTTGGCCTGCTGCGTCTTGGCGGGCGCCTTCTTCACCTTCAAGTTCTTGGCGGGGTGCTTCTGCTGGTTGAGGTGGTCGCCGAGCGCGCCGAGCTCGATGCTGCCCAAGTGCGGCACGGCGACGGGGGACGCTGCGGCTTGGCCTGCGGCGATCGACCCCATGGCGATGGCGCCGGTGATGACCGCGCCCTTCGCGACCGCGCTGCTGCGGCTGGTCTGCTCCAAACGGTGTTTGGCCACGAGATGATTCTCCTTTATGTCTCCCTGCGCCTGCCGGGTTAGCTGTCGGGTTCGGGCTGGAAGATGCCCTACGCGTTGCCTGACGAGCTGCATCAGGCGCGGCGATTCACCCCGGTCAAGACCTTGCGGCCCTGGTTGGGTCCCCGGCTCGCCCCTCGCGGGGCGATTAAGCGGTTGACTCTCGCGGACCACTCCTGTTGGAGCGTGACGTTCCGCAATGTCTCGAAAAGGTTACGAAACCGTTTGACGAATGTCCAACGTTTCGCCAACACCAATTCCAGGCGTCGAGTCAGCGGTTCACTTTACCCGGCCTCGACCAGCTTGAGAAATCCGCGCGAAGACTGCCCCTGACGTGGACTTATCCGGCCGATGGCCGCCTTCGCCTCAGCAGGTGTGACGAGCATCGCCCCCCGGAGGTTCGCGATGGCCACCAGGAGGTCGGCACGCTGCTCGGCAATGCTGGGTGCTTCCGGTGTTTCTCCTGCGTACGAGCTTGAATCTGCACACACCAACACGTTCATCATGCAACCGCCGCAGGCCGTCGGGCGCCCCGGACAGCTCTCGCAATCGATTTTCATGTGATCTCCGTCTCATTTGACTGTTCACTCTCGGTTCAAGGCCCATTCACCCGGGCTCCGACCCGGACGCGACCTCTGACCCCGGACGCTATCGAGGACCTCTGACATCGGATCGAGACCGACGACGGTCGCCGAGAATGTCGGGGGCTCGAACTAATGTTCGCCCCATGCGAGTCATGGACCCCGCGGATACCGATCAACTCACCCTGGCCGACTCCGGGTTGCCCGACGTCGGACTCCCCCGCGGACCCCGCCCGCCCGGCCGCGCCGTGCCGGCCGGCACACACCGCCGTGCCCCCTCGTCGGCGCAGCTCGCCGAGATGGCCGCGTGCGTCGTCGGCGGCGTCGAGCAATCGCTGGCCGGCACGACGTTTGTCGTCGTCGATTTGGAGACCACCGGTGGCAGCGCCGACCGCGACGCGATCACCGAGATCGGCGCGGTCAAGGTCCGCGGCGGCGAGGTGGTGGCAGAGTTCGCGACCCTCGTCGACCCGGAGCGCCCGATTCCGGCGGAGATCGTCGGCCTCACCGGCATCAGCGCGTCGATGGTCGCGGGTGCGCCGCCGATCGGCGAGGTCCTCCTGTCGTTCATGGAGTTTGCCCGCGGAAGTGTCCTGGTGGCGCACAACTCGCGCTTCGACCTCGGCTTCCTGTCGGCGTCGGCGCGCCGCTGCGGCATCGACTTCCACTTCCCCGCAACGCTGTGCACCGTGGCCCTGGCCCGCCGCGTGTTGTCCCGCGACGAGGCCCCGTCGGTGCGGTTGTCCGCCCTGGCCGATCTGTTCGCCACCACCACGACCCCCACCCACCGCGCCCTCGATGACGCGCGGGCGACGGTCGACGTGCTGCACGGGCTGCTGGAGCGGATCGGCAACCGCGGCGTCACCACCTTCGCCGAACTACTCGCCTACCTGCCGCGTGCCACTCCCGCCCAACGCGCCAAGGCCGGGCTCGCCGCCGGCGTCCCCCGCGCACCCGGCGTCTACCTCTTCCGGGGGCCCGCGCAGGAGGTGCTCTACATCGGCACCGCGGTCGACCTGCGCCGTCGCGTGCAGTCCTACTTCTCCGGTGACTCGCGGCCCCGGATCGCCGAGATGGTCGCGTTGGCGACCCGGGTGGACCACGTCGTCTGCGCCCACGACCTCGAAGCCGGCGTCCGCGAACTACGACTCCTGGCCGCGCACAACCCCGCCTACAACCGACGGTCGACACAGCCGCGCCGTGGTTGGTGGGTCTGCCTGACCGACGAGCGGTTCCCGCGGTTCACCGTGCGGCGCGAACCGCCCGCCGAACCGGTCGGACTCGGCGAGCCGATGTCGATCGGCCCCATCCCGCGGCGCGCCACCGCCGCGACCGTCGCCGAGGCGCTGACCCGCGCAACCGGGTTGCGCTCCTGCACCACCCGGCTTGGCGCCCGCGCCGACTACCACTGGTGTCCGCCGCGCAACGGCGTCGGGGACTGCGCCGCGGCGACGCCCACACCCGAGCCGGTGGCCGACTACCTGAGCCGGGTGCGCAACGCACTCGAGTTGGCCGCCGGACGATCCGACGAGGCGTTGCGCACCATGGCGGTCGCCGTCAGGTCCGCCGCCGCCGCCGAGCACTTCGAGACCGCGGCCCGGCGTCGGGACCAACTCGCCGACACGATCAGTGCGATCAGCGCGACCCATCGACTTCGGGCCCTCTGCGCGGTCGGCCAACTCGTCGTCGCACGACCCGCGACCGATGGCGGGTGGCGTTTCGCCGTCGTCCGGCACGGCCGCCTCGCCGGCGCCGGAACCTCCCGACCGGGGGCGCCGCCGATGCCCGTCGTCGACGCCGTGCTCGCCGGTGCGCAAACCGTCCGGCCCACCGACGGCCCGCTGCGGGGGGCGGCCCCCGAAGAGGCCGCGCTCGTCTACCGGTGGGCGACCGCCGCCGACGCCCGCATCGTCGACACCACCGACGGCTTCGCACTCCCCCGCCACAGTGCGTGCGGGTGGACCGGATGGGCTGCGACGGCCCGCTCGGCCCGGGACTCGTGACTACGCTGTAGCCATGCTCACTGCATTCGTGATGATCAGCGCCGACGTCCACTCGATTCCGGAGACCGCCCAGGCCGTTGCCGATATCGACGGGGTCACCGAGGTTTACTCGTGCGCCGGCGACATCGATCTCATCGCGAAGATCAAGGTGCGCGATCACGAGGCCATTGCCGAGGTCGTCACCGGCCGGATTAACCGGCTGCAGGGCGTCACCGCCTCGACGACCCACATCGCCTTCCGCAGTTACGCCAGCAGGGAGACCGAAGCCGGGTTCTCCGTCGGCGAGTAGCGGTGCGGCGGCGGCGCTAGCCCAGTTCGCCGCTCAGGCGCGCCCACCGCTCGAGGACATCGGCCGCGGCGCCGGAATCGATCGCCTCGCCGGCCCGCGACACCTCCGAGGCCAGTGCCGCCACCAGTTCGTCCCGACTCATCGGCGCGGTCTGTTGCGCCGCCACCAGGGCCGCCGCGGAATTGAGCAGTACCGCATCGCGAACCGGGCCGCGCTGGCCGGCGAAGAGTTCTCGGGCCACCACGGCATTGGCCGCCGCATCCCCGCCCTGTAGCGCCGCGAGTTCGACCCGCGCCAGCCCCAGATCGCCCGCGGGATCGATCCGGTGCTTGGTCACGGTGCCGCCGACGACCTGCCACACCGTCGACGTACTCGTCGTGGTGAACTCGTCGAGGCCGTCGTCGCCTCGCACCACCAGCACCGACGACCCCCGGTTGGCGAAGGTCTGGGCCAATACCGGCGCCAGGTCGGCGAACGCGCAGCCGATCAAACCGGCGCGCGGTTGGGCCGGGTTGGTCAGCGGCCCCAAGACGTTGAACACCGTCGGCACGCCCAATTCCTTGCGCGGCGGACCGGTGAACCGGAATGCCGGGTGGAAGACCGGGGCGAAGCAGAAGCCGATCCCCACCTCGTCGACGCAGCGCGCGACCCCCTCGCCGTCGAGGTTGATCGTGACGCCCAGCGCCTCCAGCACATCGGCACCACCGCTCTTGGAGGAGGCGGCCCGGTTGCCGTGCTTGACCACGGGGACGCCGGCGGCGGCGACGACGATCGACGTCATCGTCGAGATGTTCACCGTGTGCGACCGGTCTCCGCCGGTACCGACGATGTCAACCGCATCGCGCGTGGTCTCCACCCGATTCGCATGCGCGAGCATCGCGTCGGCCAACCCGTCGAGTTCGGCCGGAGCCGCACCCTTCATCTTCACGGCCAAGCCGAACCCGGCGATCTGCGCACTGGTCGCGGCGTCGGCCATGATCTCGTTCATCGCCCACCGTGCCTGCTCCGAGGTGAGGTCCTGGTTCTCGCTCACCAGACCGAGAACGAACGGCCAACTCAACTCAGACTGCTTGCTGCTCACCCGTCCACCCTAAACGAGGGGTGGGAGGCCCCGCCCCGGCACCGACGACACACGCACACGCGGCCGAGACACGCCGGACACACCACCGCCCACCTGCTTCTACCTGCAGCGCCGCAAATTCTTTCACCAATTTATCGACCCCGGTGGTCACGCTTTACTACGAACCGTCATACTTCTTGTGTGACTAGCGCTGCAGGTACCCCGTCAACGGCCATCACGGCTCGGGTGCACTCGCTGAACCGCCCCAACATGGTCAGCGTCGGCACAATCGTGTGGCTTTCCAGTGAGCTCATGTTCTTCGCCGGTTTGTTCGCGATGTACTTCGTCGCGCGGGCGAACAACGCCACTGGTGAGTGGCCCATGGCCCCCACCGAGCTCAACCTCTGGCTGGCGGTCCCAGTGACCACCGTGCTGATCCTCTCGTCAGTGACGTGCCAGATGGGCGTGTTCGCCGCCGAGCGCGGCGATGTCTTCGGCCTGCGCCGGTGGTACATCCTGACCTTTGTGATGGGCGCCTTCTTCGTCGCCGGTCAGGCCTACGAGTACGTGCACCTCGTCGAGCACGGCACGACGCTCTCGTCGACCGCCTACGGCTCGGTGTTCTACATGGCCACCGGCTTCCACGGCCTGCACGTCATCGGTGGTCTCGTCGCCTTCATCTTCCTGCTCGTGCGCACATGGCTGTCGAAGTTCACCCCGGCCCAGGCGACCGCGGCAATCGTCGTGTCCTACTACTGGCACTTCGTCGACATCGTGTGGATCGCCCTGTTCGTCACGATCTACTTCATCCGTTAGCCCACACAGACTTCCAGCCCCGGTCAGTCCGCTTAGTAGAGAGTCGCAGATGAGTACATCTCCACCGCGAACGTCGGATATCGCGAACGACGACACCGCCACGGTCACCACGACCCCGGCCCGCTCGACGAAGGCCCGCCGCAAGTTGCGTCGCCGTGCCTCGGGGGCGCTGCTGCTGCTGGCCGGCCTGGCGTCGGCCGGCGTCATCACCGCAGTCCTGACACCCAACGCCCAGGTCGCCGTCGCAGACCCGACCACGCAGTCGCAGGCGATGATCGAGGCGGGCAAGCAGCTGTACGACACCTCGTGCATCAGCTGTCACGGCTCCAACCTGCAGGGTGTGGCCGACCGCGGACCGTCGTTGATCGGTGTCGGCGACGCCGCCGTCTACTTCCAGGTGTCCTCCGGCCGTATGCCCGCGGCGCGCAACGAGGCACAGGCCGCGCGTAAGCCCGCCAAGTTCACCGAGGCGCAGATCACGCAGCTCGGCAAGTACATCCAGTCCGTCTCCGGTGGACCCCAGGTGTACTACGTGCGCGAGAACGGCGTCGTGAAGACCGATGAAAACGGCATCCCGATCGTCGCCCAGCGCGAATTGCGCGGCGCCAACCTCGGTCGAGGCAGTGAACTCTTCCGCCTCAACTGCGCCTCGTGCCACAACTTCACCGGCCGTGGCGGCGCGCTGTCGTCGGGCAAGTTCGCCCCGAACCTCGACGCACCGAGCGAGCAGGAGATCTACACCGCGATGCTGACCGGGCCGCAGAACATGCCCAAGTTCAGCAATCGCCAGCTGTCCCTTCAGGAGAAGAAGGACATCATCGGTTTCATCAAGTACTCCTCGGAGTCGCGGCAGCCCGGTGGCCTCGGCCTCGGCGGCTTCGGCCCGGTCAGCGAGGGCATGGTGATGTGGATCGTCGGCATCGGTGCGATCGTCGGCTTTGCAATGTGGATGGGATCGCGATCATGAGTGCTACGGAGAACACTCCGACCAGCGAAGAGCTCGCCGAGATGGACCGTGCCGAGCTGGTCAAACTCGGGACGAATCTCGACGGCGTCGAGATCCTGCACCGCGAGCCGCGTTTCCCCGTCCCCGGAACCCGCGCCGAGAAGCGCGCGTCGCGCATCGTCACCTTCTGGTTCGCCCTGGCCGGCGTCTCGGCTCTCGCGTGCCTGGTGATCTTCCTGTTCAACCACTGGCGCTTCGTGATGCCTGAGCACCCGGACTACTGGCTGTACTCGCTGAACACGCCGTTGCTGGGCATCACCTTCGGCTTGTCGATCCTGTCCATCGGCATCGGCGTCGTCCAGTTCACCAAGCGGTTCATCCCCGCTGAGATCTCGGTCCAGGACCGCCACGACGGCGGATCCTCCGAGGCGGACAAGAAGTCGACCGCGGCGCTCCTCGGCGATGCGCTGGAGACCTCCACCCTCCCCCGCCGGAAGATGATCCTCGGCTCGGCCGCCTTCGGCCTGGGCGCCTTCGCGCTCACCGGCCTCGTCGCCGCACTCGGCGGATTCATCAAGAATCCGTGGGCGCTGCGCGAGAAGGCCCCGCTGTGGCACTCCGGATGGTCGCCGATCTACAACCCGGCCGACAACCCGAACGAGACCATCTTCCTGCGCCGCGACACCGGCAACCCGTACCAGGTCGCCCTGGTCCGACCCGAGGACCTCGACGCCGGCGGGATGGAGACAGTCTTCCCCTGGCGTCCCTCCGACGGCCACGGCGAGGACGAGGAGTCGCGACACAAGTTGCTGCAGGGCCTGCGCTTGGTGCGTAACCCGGTGATGCTCATCCGCCTTCGTCCCGAAGACGCCGCCAAGGTCGTCAAGCGCAAGGGCCAGGAAAGCTTCAACTACGGCGACTACTACGCCTACACCAAGGTCTGCAGCCACCTCGGGTGCCCGACCTCGTTGTACGAGCAGCAGACGAACCGAATCCTGTGCCCCTGCCACCAGTCGCAGTTCAACGCACTGGAGTACGCCAAGCCGGTCTTCGGCCCGGCTGCGCGAGCACTGGCACAGCTGCCTATCACGGTGAACAACCAGGGCTACATGGTCGCCGCCGGTGACTTCATCGAGCCCGTCGGACCGGCCTTCTGGGAGCGGAAATCATGACAACCATCGCCGATCGCCTCGGAGCTCAGGCGGAAGAAGTCGATTCGCGGTACCACCTTGCCGCTGGCCTGCGCCGGCAGATCAACAAGGTGTTCCCCACCCACTGGTCCTTCCTGCTGGGCGAGGTGGCGCTGTACTCCTTCGTCATCCTGCTGCTCTCCGGTGTCTACCTGACCCTGTTCTTCGACCCGTCGATGGCCCACGTCACCTACCACGGCGACTACCAGCCACTCAACGGTGTCACCATGAGCCGTGCCTACGAGACCACGCTGAACATCTCCTTCGAGGTGCGCGGCGGACTCTTCGTCCGGCAGATCCACCACTGGGCGGCCCTGCTGTTCGCGGCGTCGATCATCATCCACATGCTGCGCATCTTCTTCACCGGTGCGTTCCGCCGGCCGCGCGAGGCCAACTGGATCATCGGCTGCCTGCTCCTGCTGCTGGCGATGTTCGAGGGCTTCTTCGGCTACTCGCTCCCCGACGACCTGCTCTCGGGCACCGGCGTCCGCGCCGCAATGAGCGGTATCGTCCTGGGCATTCCGCTCGTCGGGACCTGGATCCACTGGGCCCTGTTCGGCGGCGACTTCCCGGGCGACATCATCATCCCGCGCATGTACGTGCTGCACATCCTGCTGTTCCCGGCCATCATCCTGGCCCTGATCGGCGCCCACCTCGCGCTGGTCTGGTACCAGAAGCACACGCAGTTCCCCGGCCCCGGCCGTACCGAGCGCAACGTCGTGGGTGTGCGCATCCTGCCGGTGTTCGCCGCCAAGGCCGGCGCCTTCTTCGCGATCACCTTCGGTGTTCTCGGGATCATGGCCGGCGTCTTCCAGATCAACCCGGTGTGGACGATCGGCCCCTACAACCCAGCGCAGGTGTCCGCCGGCTCCCAGCCCGACATCTACATGCAGTGGACTGACGGTCTGGCCCGCTTGATGCCGCCGTGGGAGCTGTACCTGGGCAACTACACCATTCCGGCGATCTTCTGGGTCGTCGTGCTGATCGGCTTCATGTTCACCGGTATGTTCGCCTACCCGTGGATCGAGAAGCGGCTCACCGGCGACAATGCGCACCACAACCTGCTGCAGCGTCCGCGTGACGTGCCGGTGCGCACCGCGATCGGTGCGATGGCCGTCTCGTTCTACGTGATCATGACGCTGTCCTGTATGAACGACATCATCGCGTTCCGCTTCCACATCTCGCTCAACGCGACGACGTGGATGGGTCGCATCGGCCTTCTCGTCGTACCGCCGCTGGCGTACTTCATCGCCTACCGCTGGGCGCTCTCGCTGCAGCGCAGCGACCGTGAGGTGCTCGAGCACGGAATCGAGACCGGCATCATCAAGCGGCTGCCGCAGGGCGAGTACATCGAGGTGCACCAGCCGCTCGGCCCGGTCGACGACCACGGTCACCCGATCCCGCTCCCCTACGAAGGCGCGGCCATCCCGAAGAAGATGAACAAGCTCGGTGCCGCGGGTTCCCCGGGCTCCGGTGGCCTCTTCTTCGCCGACCCGCCGGAGGAGCAGGAACTCAACGCCGAGCTGGAGCACAAGCAGCACGTCGCCGAGCACAAGGCTCTGCGCGAACTGCAGGCCCAGAACGGCAACGTGCTCGACTAGCAACTCCTCCCCTCCCCCCGGGGAGGCACAGGCAAGGAAAGGCCGCCAGGATCAGTCCTGGCGGCCTTTCCCGTCGACTGGGCCCACATCCCCGCCGACTGGGCCCCGATCTTCGCCGACTGGGCCCTCATCTTCGCCGACTGGGCCCCGATCTTCGCCGACTGGGCCCACATCCCCGCCGACTGGGCCCTCATCTTCATCGACTGGGCCCTCAATCTCGCCGACTGGGCCCCGATCTTCGTCGACTGGGCCCTTTCAGTTCCTACGGCTGTTGACGACGCGTGAAAACTGACCCCCAGGTGACGGGTGAATTTTGACCCCCGTCAGATCCTTGGAGGGTGATTTCAGTGGAGCAGTGGGCGGAGATCCGCCGGTTACATTTGAGCGAGGGTGTGCCGATCAAGGAGATCGTGCGGCGTTTGGGGGTCTCGCGGAACACGGTGCGGGTGGCGGTGCGTTCGGCCGAGCCGCCGAAGTATGAGCGCAGGCCGTCGGGGTCGGCGGTTGATGTGTTCGAGCCGCAGATTCGGGCGTTGCTGGCCGGGTATCCGGCGATGCCGGCGACGGTGATCGCTGAGCGGATCGGCTGGACCAGGTCGATGACGGTCTTGAAGGATCGTGTCCGGCAGATCCGGCCGGAGTACCGCGGGGTCGATCCGGCCGATCGGGTGGTATACGAACCGGGTGGGTGTTCGCAGTGGGATCTGTGGTTCCCCGACCGGCGAATCCCGTTGGGCCGTAACCAGTTCGCGGTGTTGCCGGTGCTGGTGATGACGCTGGCGTACTCGCGGTACCGGCTGGCCACGATGATCCCGTCCCGTCAGGGCGGAGACATCCTGGCCGGTATGTGGCTGCTGCTGTCTCAGGTCGGGGCGGTCACACGCAAGCTGGTGTGGGACCGTGAATCGGCGATCGGCGGCAAGGGTGTGCCGACGCAGGCGGCCACCGCGTTCGTCGGGACGCTGGGAACCAGGCTGGAGCTGGCTCCGCCGCGGGACCCCGAATACAAGGGCATGGTCGAACGCACCAACCGGTATCTGGAGACCTCGTTCCTGCCCGGCCGGGAGTTCACCGGGCCGGCCGATTTCAACGCCCAGTTGCAGAGCTGGCTCGATACGTGTGCCAACACCAAGGTCGTGCGGGCGATCGCCGATCGCCGCCCGGTCGACGTGCTCGGGGAGGATGTGGCCGCGATGACCGCGTTGCCGCCGGTGGCCCCGGTCAGCGGGCTGCGCGAACGGGTCCGCCTGGCCCGGGACTACTACGTACGCGTGGACGGCAACGACTACTCGGTCCATCCGGCGGTGATCGGCAAGTTCGTCGACATCACCGCCACCGCCACCACGGTCCGGATTTGTCACGGGCAGACCGTGGTGGCCGACCATGACCGATTCTGGGGGCGGCACGCCTCGATCACCGATCCCCAGCATGTGGCCGCTGCCCGGGAGTTGCGGGTCAACTACCGGCTCCAGGACCTGAACAACCGTGCCGCCAACGCCGCCCGAATACGGGCACACGCCGACGGGCACACCGTGCCGATTCGGCCGCTGCCGGACTACGACCGTCTCTACGGCGTCGACTTCACCAGCGGTAACGGCGGCCTGGAGCCGGTCTCGTGAACGGCAGCGATGATCTCGGCTCGCAGATCGAGTACCTGACCCGGGCACTGAAGACCCCGACGATCAGGCGGTGCTGGGCCGAGCTGGCCGACCGTGCCCGCACCGACGGCTGGAGCCACGAGCAATACCTCGCCGCACTCCTGGAACGGCAGGTCAACGACCGCGAGGCCAACGGCACCACGCTGCGGATCAACGCCGCGAAGTTCCCGGCAGTCAAAACGCTCGAGGACTTCAACTTCGACCACGCCCGGTCGGTGCCGCGCGATGTGATCGCGCACCTGGCCACCAGCACCTGGATCGCCAAAGGCGAGAACGTGATCCTGCTCGGACCACCCGGAGTCGGCAAAACCCATCTGGGGATCGCACTGGGCATCAAGGCCGCCCACCACAGCTATCCGGTGTTGTTCGACACCGCCACCGGGTGGGCCGCACGCCTGACCGACGCCCATGCCGCCGGCCGGCTACCCCAAGAACTCAAACGGCTACGCCGCTACCGGCTCCTGATCATCGACGAGATCGGCTACCTGCCCTTCGACAGCGACACCGCGAACCTGTTCTTCCAACTCATCGCCGCCCGCTACGAACAAGGCTCGATCCTGATCACCTCGAACATGCCTTTCGGCCGCTGGGGAGAAGTTTTCGCCGACGACGTCGTCGCCGCAGCACTCATCGACCGACTCGTCCACCACGTCGAAGTCCTCACCATCACAGGAGACTCCTACCGCACCAAAACCCGACACGACCTCATCAGCAACGACCAGTAGAACCAGACAAAACAACCATCAGGGGGTCAATTTTCAACCGTCGATAGAGGGTCAATTTTCGCCCGCCGTTGACAACGGCTAGTTCCCTAATCGGGCGCCGGTGTTTCTGGCGGGTTCAGACTGTGAGGAACCTCGGCCCCTGGGAAGAATCAGATCGCTTGTGCGGTGAGGATTTGTCTGACATCCGACCCAAAACCGTGTGCTCCCCGAAACCACCTTGATGGCGTCGGGCTCAGGGGCCCACTCGACAGGATCGAGGGCCCACTCGACGAGATCGAGGGCCCACTCGACAAGATCGAGGGCCCACTCGACAAGATCGAGGGCCCACTCGACGAAGAACCGCCGCACCCGGAATCCGAATGCGGCGGTTCTCTCAGAACTCGGTGACGCTAGTGCTTCTCCGGGCCCCAGTGGTACTCGAACACGAGGCCCGCCGCGGTCACGATGATGACACCGGCCGCGAAAATTGCGAACCAGAAGTTCCGCGTCGCAAAGCCGACGGCGAACAGAGCCGCGCCCATCGCGACCAGAATCGGCCAGAAGCTGTGCGGGCTGAAGAAGCCCAACTCGCCGGCGCCGTCCTCGATCTCAGCCTCTTCGTAGTCCTCGGGACGGATCTCGACGCGGCGCGCCACGAACCGGAAGTAGGTCCCGGTGATCAGGCACAGTCCTGCCGAGAAGAAGAAGGCGGTCGCACCGGCCCACTCAACACCCTTCGAGGAGATGCCGGTGAGGATCGTGTAGGCAACCGCGCCGATGAGGAAGAACGCGGTGAGCATCTCGAAGATCCGGGCTTCGACTTTCATTTAGGACGCTCCGATCGCTCGCTTGGTGCAGTTCTGCAGAACCGGGCGCCAGGTGTCGCCCAAGTGCTTCGGGGTGTCGCCGCCGGTCTTGCGACGCGTTTCGAACGGCACCGTGGTCACCGAGGTCGGGACCTGGCAGATGGCCTCGAGGGCACCCGCGTTCGTCAGGCCCTTCTCACGCCACTGGAGGTAGCTCTTGAAATCCTGATCGCTGACAACGCGGATCTCGAAGTTCATCATGGCGTGGTACGTGCCGCACATCTCGGCGCATCGGCCGACGAAAGCGCCAGTACGGGTGATCTTCTCGATCTGGAACCGCGGATCGGTGTGGTTCTGCTTCGGGAAAGGCATCACGTCGCGCTTGTACAGGAACTCGGGCACCCAGAAGGAGTGGACGACGTCCGCGGCGGCGAGGTTGAACTCGATGCGCTTACCCTCCGGGAGGACCAGGATCGGGATCTCGCTCGGCGTGCCAAGCGTCTCGATCTTGGAGAAGCGCAGGTAGTCGCGCACATTGTCACTGCGACCGCCGGCCGGCAGCGGCAGCGGGTGGCCGTGCTCGGCTTCGCGCTGCGCCTGCAGCGCAAACGGGCTGCCGTCCTTGACCGCATAGACCTTGTAGGTGCCGTTGTCCTGGCGGACCTTGTCGTAGCCGAACTTCCAGTTCCACTGGAACGCGGTGACATCGACGACGACGGCGGGGTCGTCGGTCTTCTTCTCGACCTTGTTCTCGACGACGACGGTGAAGTAGAACAACACCGCGATCGCCAGGAACGGGAGCGTGATCAAGGTCAGCTCGACAGGCATGTTGTAGGCCGTCTGCCGCGGGAAAGAGTCCTCCCCATCGCGGTGGCGGAAGAACGTGATGGCGTAGAAAATCGCCATCCAGACGAGGAAACCGACGATCAACGAAGCGATCACCGCCCAGGTCCACAGGTGGCCCATGGCCTCGGCTTCTGGCGTCACACCCGTCGGCCAGCCGAATCGCAGGGTCTCACGCGGACCACAACCGGTCATGACCAGCGTCGCAAGGCCCAGCGCGGCCACCAGGCCGACCCGCTTGACCGTGCGCGATGCGGTCGCGGCGGGCTGCGCCGTGGACCGTTCACCGTGTGTCAATTTCATGCCTTCCTGCTCACCTGGACGCTCCCAGACGCACGGCCCGTTCACACCCAAATCCTGACGCCACATGGCTGCAAGACAATTCTTGCACCTAGTACTACGCAGCGTAGACCAACCCGCCCAAACTGTTGCGATCGGGGCCGGTGATCTGGGCGAGTCGGTGGCGCGGGCGCCGCTGCGGCATACTCGATTCGACATATCCGGGCCGCCACCCGTGCGCGGCCGGCCGATTCGGCGGCGCCGACCAAGGGCCGCGAAGAAAGTGGGGCAAGGACACCGTGTGCGGATTGCTGGGTCTGCTGACCTCTGACGCGTCGGCGGCCACCGCCGTCGACCTGGTCGCCGCTGCGTCGCATTGCATGCGCCACCGTGGCCCCGACGAGGCCGGCACGTGGCACGACGACGACCTGGTGGTCGGCTTCAACCGGCTTTCGATCATCGACATCGAGCACTCGCACCAGCCGCTGCGGTGGGGGCCGACCGAATCGCCCGAGCGCTACGCCCTGGTCTTCAACGGCGAGATCTACAACTACGTCGAACTGCGGGAGCAACTGCTGACCGAGTTCGACGCCCCGATGCATACCGAGGGCGACGCCGAGGTGATCGTCGCGGCGTTCCACTACTGGGGCCCGGAAGCCGTGCTGCGGCTGCGCGGCATGTTCGCCTTCGGAATCTGGGACACCCAGACCAAGTCGCTGTTCCTCGCCCGCGACCCCTTCGGCATCAAGCCGCTCTTCTTGGCCACCGGGCCCCGCGGCACCGCCTTCGGCAGCGAGAAGAAGAGCCTGCTGGAACTGCTCGACCGCCTCGGCCTCGACGATGCGCTCGACCACCGGGCCCTCGAGCACTACATCGAACTCCAGTACGTGCCCGAGCCGGAGACGCTGCACACGAACATCGGACGTCTCGAGTCCGGCTGCCACGCGACCCTGTCCCCCGGCCGGGCGCCGACGATTACCCGCTACTTCAACCCGCGGTTCGACGTGCGTCCCTTCACCGCCGATACGGCCGCGTCCCGCTACAGCGAGATCACCGACGTCCTGCGCGACTCGGTCGCCAAGCACATGCGCGCCGATGTGACCGTCGGGTCGTTTCTCTCCGGTGGGATCGACTCGACGCTGGTGGCCGCGCTGGCCCGTCAGCACAACCCCGACCTGATCACCATCACCACCGGCTTCCAGCGCGACGGGTACTCCGAGGTCGACGTCGCCGCAGAGACCGCCGAGGCGATCGGCGTGCGCCACATCGTCAAGGTGGTCAGCCCGGAGGAGTTCGTCGCCGCGATCCCGGAGATCGTCTGGTACCTCGACGACCCGGTCGCCGACCCGGCCCTGGTGCCCCTGTACTTCTTGGCCAAGGAGGCCCGCAAGCACGTCAAGGTCGTGCTGTCGGGCGAGGGTGCCGACGAGTTGTTCGGCGGCTACACCATCTACAAGGAGCCGCTGTCACTGCGCGGATTCGACAGACTGCCCGGGTTCGCCCGCCGCGCCGCGGGCCGCCTCAGCGACCGCATCCCCGAGGGCACCCGGGGCAAGAGCCTGCTGCACCGCGGCTCGATGTCGCTGGAGGATCGCTACTACGGCAATGCCCGCAGCTTCGACGATGCCCGCCTGCAGCAGGTGCTGCGGGACTACCGCCCGGAGTGGACCCACACCGACGTCACCGCCCCGATCTATGCCGAGTCGGCCGGGTGGGACCCGGTCGCCCGGATGCAGCACCTGGACCTGTTCACCTGGCTGCGGGGCGACATCCTCGTCAAGGCGGACAAGATGACCATGGCCAACTCGCTGGAGTTACGCGTCCCCTTCCTCGACAGCGAGGTGTGGCGGGTCGCCTCCGCGCTGCCCGTCGACGAGAAGATCGCCCACGGGACCACCAAGTACGCGTTGCGCAAGGCCATCGAGGAGATCATCCCGCCGCACGTCCTCCACCGGCGCAAGCTGGGCTTCCCGGTCCCCATCCGCCATTGGCTGGCGGGCACCGAGATGTACGACTGGGCCCACCTGACCATCGCCACGTCGCAGACCGATCACCTGATCAACAAGCAGTTCGTGACGACGATGCTCGACGAGCACCGCGACGGTGTGGTCGACAACAGCCGGCGGCTGTGGAACGTGCTGATCTTCATGGTGTGGCACGGCATCTTCGTGGAGAAGACGATCGTGCCCACCATCGAGGACCACACCTACCCGGTGCGCCTCTAACGAGCGCGGGTCAGGCGAACAGCGCGACGATTTCGTCGGCGGCGTCGGCGCCATAGGCGTCGGCCAACCGCGGGTGCGCCTCTGCGGTGTTCCACGACCACCCCTGCGTCGAGTCGCTCTCGAGCACCAGGACGGCGACCATCGAGCCGAGCTGCGCTGCGCGCTCGAACGACAATCCGCCCTGCAACGCCGACAGGAATCCGGCCCGGAAACCGTCGCCGACGCCGGTCGGGTCGATGGCATCGCGCACCGGGACGACCGGGACGTGGATGGCCCCGCTGCCGTCCGACGGTACGATGTCCACGCCCTTTTCGCTGAGCGTGGTGATCCGGACCTCGACGAGTCCGGCGACCTCCTCGGCGGACAGGCCGGTCTTCTGCTGCAGCAGGCCCCACTCGTACTCGTTGGTGAACAGGTACTTGGCCCCGACGATCAGGTCGCGTGCGGTGTCGCCGTCGAGTCGTGCCAATTGCTGCGAGGGGTCGGCGGCGAAGTCGATCCCGGCGTCGCGGCAGGCCCGCGTGTGGTTGACCATCGCCTCGGGGTCGTCGGCGCCGATCAACACCAGGTCGGGCCGGCCGATCTCGTCGAGCACGGCGACGAGGTCGATCTCGCGGGCGCGGGTCATCGCACCGGCGTAGAAGGTCGCGAGCTGCGCCATCGTCTCGTCGGTGGTGCACATGAATCGCGCCGTGTGGGCGGTGTCGAAGACGGTGACCCCCGCGCAGTCGACGCCGTGCCCGGTCAGCCAGGCGCGGTATTCGGCGAAGTCCGAGCCGGCCGCGGCAATCAGCTTCGGGCCGCCGCCCAATTCGCCGATGGCGTAGGCGATGTTGCCGCCGACCCCACCGCGGCGCACCACGAGGTCTTCCACCAGGAAGCTCAGCGAGAGGTGTTCGAGTTGGTCGGCAAGCAGCTGCTCGGAGAACTTGCCCGGGAACTTCATCAGATGATCGGTCGCCAACGACCCGCATACGGCAATAGTCACCCGGGCCACGCTACCGAACGGTCCGACGGCGAACAGAAACGGGCGGTGGACGACCTGTCGGTCGCCCACCGCCCGTTGCGGTTCTGGGGTGGACTCAGTTGAACGAGTCGCCGCAGGCGCAGCTGCCCGTGGCATTGGGGTTATCGATGGTGAACCCCTGCTTCTCGATGGTGTCCACGAAGTCTATCTTCGCGCCCTGCACGTACGGTGCGCTCATCCGGTCGACGGCCAGCTTCACGCCGCCGAAGTCGGTGACCACGTCGCCGTCGAGCGACCGGTCGTCGAAGAACAGCTGGTAGCGCAGGCCGGCACAGCCGCCCGGCTGCACGGCGATCCGCAGTGCGAGGTCATCGCGCCCCTCCTGGTCGAGCAGCGCCTTGGCCTTCGCCGCGGCCGAGTCCGTCAGGGCTACGCCGGAGGCGGTGGTGGTCTCGGTCTCGTTGGAAACGGTCATTGCTTGACTCCCTCATCGTCAGGTCGCTCATCACAACGGTACTCCATCTCGCGCTATTCCCGGTTTCCGCGGTTCGTCGAAGAATAGTTCGCCGCGCATCGGGCGGCGAGAGACACCAATAGGGATCCGGCGTGCGCGAGCGCCCGGTCCCGGCCACCGGCATAGTCGACGAGGCTGTCCACCCGGTCGATTCGCAGGGCGGCGGGATCGGCCAGCGCGTTCTCCCCGACCAGGGCGATCACCTCGGCCTCGGGTCTGGCCGCGGCCGCCACGGCGGCCACTACCTTTCCGGCCGCGGTCTGCTCGTCGAGGCGCCCCTCGCCGGTGATCACGACGGCGGCGTCGTGCGACGCCGCGGGCAGCCCGGTCACCGTCGCAACCAGGGCCGCACCGGAGACCCTGCGCCCGCCGACGGCGAACAGGGCCGCTCCGACTCCGCCGGCTGCACCGGCCCCGGCCTCGTCTGCCACCGGCCGACCGGCCAACGCTTCCCATTCGGCACCCGCGCGCACCAACCGCTCCGCGAGAAGGGCGACGGTCTGCTCATCGGCCCCTTTCTGCGGGGCGAAAACCGCGGCGGCCCCGGACGGACCGTTGAGGGGATTGTCGACGTCGGTCGCGACGACGAGCTCGACGCGGGCCAACCGCGACTTGGCCGCACTCGGTCCGCCGAGTGCATCGAGCATGCCCCGGCCGCCGTCGGTGGTGGCGCTGCCACCGAGTCCGACGACGAGCCGTTCGACCGGGTCGCTCCGCAATGCGACGTCGATGAGTTCGCCCAACCCGGCCGAATCCGCCTGCAACGCGGTCGCGGGTTGCGGCGCGCCGACCAGGTGCAACCCGCACGCCTGCTCGCATTCGAGATAGGCGGTCGCGCGGTCACAACGCCACTGCACCTGAACCGGGACGCCCAGCGGGCCGGTGACCGTCGTCGTACGCACGACCCCCAGCCCGCCGAGGCAGTCGTTGAACCCGGGTCCGCCGTCGGATTGGGGTTTGACCACGACGTCGTCGTCGGGACGCACCGTCGACCAGCCCTCGGCGATGGCCGACGCGGCCTGGGCCGCGGTCAGGGTGGTGCCGAAGCTGTCGGGGGCCACAACGACGCGCACGGGCATGGTCGGGCCAGTATAGGCGGCCCCCGGCCGTCTCAGCGGCGCCGATCGCCTAGGCTCGCAAGGGTGAGAATGCCGTGGCAGCGCAGCGCCGATGAAGCCGACGCCGACGCGACCGATACCGCCGTCGACGACCCGCAGACAACAGAGCCCGCCCGTAAGGCGAGCTACACCGAGGGCAAGGGCCGCCCGACCCCCAAGCGCCGCGACGCGGAGAAGAAGCGCGGCCCGGTGGCACCGCCGCCGATGACGCGGTCGGAGGCCCGTGCGCGGCGCAAGGACATGCGGCAGACCATGTCCAAGGACGAACGCCGTGAAGAGCGCGCCCGCCAGCGCGACCTGCGCAACGAGATCCGTGATCGCCGCATGGCCGGCGAGGAGGAGTACCTCCTGGCCCGCGACAAGGGACCGGTGCGCCGCTACGCGCGCAACCTGGTGGACTCGCGCCGCAACTTCGCCGGCCTGTTCACCCCGATCGCCCTGGTGTTCATCGTCTTGGTCTACGGCCTGCCGCGGTACTCGATGCTGGTGACGCTGGCGCTGCTCGTCTTCGTCCTGATGGTCGTGGTCGACTGCATCTATGTCGGGCGGATGGTGGGCAAGCGGGTCGCCGAACGCTATCCCGACTCCACCGACGGCGGCTTCAAACTGTGGTGGTACGCGGCGTCGCGCGCCTTGCAGATGCGTCGGCTGCGCGTCCCCAAGCCCCAGGTCGAGCGCGGCGAAGCGGTCTGACGCCGATGCGCACCCTGGTCCTCGGCGGTGTCCGTTCGGGCAAGTCGGAGCATGCGGAGTCGCTGCTCGCCGACCAGTCGGCCGTGCGCTATCTGGCCACCGGGCCCACGCTGTCCGCCGATGCCGACTGGTCGCGGCGCGTGGCCGATCACCGGCAGCGGCGCTCGGCCCGCTATGAGACGGTCGAGACCGTCGACGTCGCCGCCGCCCTGCGCGCGCAACCCGACGTCGCCGCGCTCGTCGACGATCTCGGCAACTGGGTGGCCGCCCATGCGGATTTCGACGAGGCCGCCGACGCCGGTGAGCAGGTCCGCCGACTCGACGAGGCGCTCACCGAACTCGCCGCCGCGCTCCGCGCGCATCGCGCCGACGTGGTGGTCGTGTCACCGGAGGTGGGCCTCGCGGTCGTCCCACACACGCACGCGGGCCGACTGTTCCAGGATCTGATGGGACGCGCCAACCGGACCATCGCCGACGCCGCCGACGACACCGTCCTGCTCGTGGCCGGCCGGGCACTGCCGCTGGCCGGACGCCCGGTCGGCACCCGAACCCCGGTGGCGGCGATACCCGAGCCGACCGCGGTCCCCGATCCCCCCACCCCCGCGACGACCGCCCCCGTGCCGTCGACCGAGTCGACCGCGCCCGACGACCCCACCGACGCGGAAGTCTTCGCACTGATCACCCCGCCCGACCCGCAGGTCGCCGAAGCGGCCCGCGACCGGCACAAGCGCCTCACCAAGCCGCCGGGTTCCCTCGGCCGGCTCGAAGAGCTGGGCGTGTGGGTGGCCTCCTGCCAGGGTGTTTGTCCGCCGCGCCCGATCACCGCGCCGACCGTCGTGGTGTTCGCCGGCGACCACGGTGTCGCGGCCCCGGACAGCGACGGCGGCAGCGTGTCGGCCTTCCCCCAAGCGGTGACCGGACAGATGGTGGCGAACTTCCTCGCCGGCGGTGCCGCCCTCAACGTCATGGCCCGACGGGCCGGGGCCGCGGTGCGGGTGGAGGACATCGCCGTCGCGGCCGACACCTCCCCGGCGGTATCGCGCCACAAGGTGTGCCGCGGGAGCACCGACCTGCGGGTCGCCGACGCGATCACGCTCGGCCAGGCCCGCCAGGCCATGGCGGCCGGCCGGGCCATCGCCGACGAGTTGGTGGACTCCGGCGTCGACCTGCTCATCGCCGGCGACATGGGGATCGGCAACACCACCCCGGCGGCGGTGCTCATCGGCCTGCTCACCCACGAGGAACCGGTCACCGTCGTCGGGCGGGGCACGGGCATCGACGACGCCGGGTGGATCCGCAAGACCGCCGCCATCCGCGACGGCATGTGGCGCGGGCGCCGCGTCGCCGACGACCCGCTCTCCCTGCTCGCCGCGGTCGGCGGCGCCGATTTCGCCGCGATGGCCGGCTTCCTCGCCCAGGCTGCGCTGCGCCGCACCCCGGTCATCCTCGACGGGTTGGTGGTGACCGCCGCCGCCCTCGTCGCCGACGATCTGGCCCCGGGGTCGGTCGACTGGTGGCAGGCCGGGCACGTCTCGGCCGAACCCGCCCACGCCATCGCCTTGCGCCGCCTCGGCCTGACCCCGCTGCTGGACCTGGGTATGCGCCTCGGCGAAGCGAGCGGCGCGGTGGCCGCACTCCCCCTGGTGGCGGCCGCCACCGACATCCTCGGGTCGATGGCCACCTTCGACGAGGCCGGGGTCAGTGACGGCTGAGCGCCGGATCGGCCCGCTCGGCACGGTGCGCCTGGCGGTCTCCTGGCTCACCGTCGCCCCGGTGGGCACCCCTCGTGCCACGATCGACCGCCGGGCCGGGGCGGCCGTCATCGCGGTGACACCGCTCGTCGGCGCACTCCTCGGCGGCGTCGTCGCGGGCGTCGCGTGGGGTCTGTCCCACACACGGGCCCCCGAACTCCTCATCGGGATACTCCTGGTGGCCGTCATCGCCCTGGCCACCCGGGGCATGCACCTCGACGGGCTCGCCGACACCGCCGACGGTCTGGGCAGCTACGGCGATCCGCAGCGGACCCGCGACGTCATGCACGACGGACCGACGGGACCGTTCGGCGCCGCGACCCTGGTCCTGGTGCTGATGATCACCGCGGTGTGCTTCACCGCCCTCGTCTCCGACGGCGACTGGTATGCGCTCGGTTTTGCCGTCGCCGTGGGCCGGCTCGGCGCGGTGATCGGTTGCCGACGCCGGCTCGGTCCGGCCGACTCCACTGGTTTCGGCGCCCTCGTCGCCGGCACGCAACGCTGGGCGATTCCGGTCTGGGCCGGGATCGCCGTCGCCGCGGCCTACCCCTTGGGCCCGGCCGGATTCGCCGCCGTGGCCGTCGTCGCCCTCGGATCCTGGGTCTTCACCGCCCATTGCGCGCGCCGGGTCGGCGGGATCAACGGTGACGTGCTGGGCGCGACGATCGAACTGTCGGTCGCCGCGGCACTCCTGGCGCTGGTGTTCTGACCCCGGACTACGCCGGGGTGGTGGCCTCCACCGGCGCGGGGTAGAGCTCGGTCATCCACCCGTGGGTGTCGGCGAACGTGCCCCGCTGGATCCCGGTGAGCGTGTCGCGCAAAGCCATCGTGACCTCGCCCGGCTCACCCTTGCCGATGACGTAGTCCTCCTGCTCGCCGCGGACGCGGCCGACCGGGGTGATGACCGCGGCGGTGCCACAGGCGAAGACCTCGGTGATCGATCCGTCGGCGACGCCGGCCTCCAGCTCGTCGATCGCGATCCGCCGCTCTTCCACGGCAAACCCGGCGTCGACGGCGAGTTGTAGCAGTGCGTCGCGGGTGATGCCGGGCAGCAGCGACCCCGACAGCTCCGGGGTGACGAGTCGCGCGTCGGCCCCGGAACCGAAGACGAAGAACAGGTTCATCCCGCCCATCTCCTCGATGTAGCGGCGCTCGACCGCGTCGAGCCAGACGACCTGGTCGCACCCGTTCTCGGTGGCCTGCTGCTGTGCGACGAACGCGGCCGCGTAGTTGCCGCCGCACTTGGCGAAGCCGGTGCCGCCGGGGGCCGCGCGGACGTACTCGCGGGAGAGCCACACCGTCACCGGCTTGATCCCACCGGAGAAGTACGGCCCGGCCGGCGAGGCGATGACCGCATACCGGTATTCCTTGGAGGGCGAGTTGACCCCCAGCCCGGCCTGCGAGGCGAACATGAAGGGGCGGATGTACAGCGACGCCTCGCCACCGGCCTCCGGCACCCAGGCGTGGTCGACGGCGATCAGCTCGCGCAGCGAGGCGATGAAGTCCTCGGTGGGCAGCGGCGGCATCGCCAACCGCTCGGCGGAGCGCTGCAGCCGCTCCGCATTCGCGGTCGGACGGAAGGCCGCGATCGAACCGTCCGGCTGGCGGTAGGCCTTGAGACCCTCGAAGATCTCCTGGCCGTAGTGCAGGACCATCGCCGACGGATCCAAGGCGATCGGACCGTAGGGCTTCACCTGGGCGTTGTACCAACCGCGCTCGGCGTCGTAATCCACCATCACCATGTGATCGGTGAAGTGCTTGCCGAATCCCGGGGCCGCATGAATCTCGGCGCGACGGGACTCCGGCACGGCGTGCGGATGCAGCGTGCGGGTGAAGTCCAAGGTCATGCGTTCAATATTAGCCGTTGCAACCAAGCGGATTTCTGGGACGTGGGGTTCGCCATTCGGGCGGGTTCACACGTGTGACTCGACGAAGGGCGGCAGCACGACCTCGCACGCGAGTGCCCGGCCCCGGACGTCGATGACCACCGTGTCGCCCTTCTTCACCCCGGAGTCGGCGTCGATGAAGCCCAACGCGATCCCGGTCTGCGCGGTCGGCGAGAACGTCCCCGACGTGCACTCCCCGATCCGGTTGCCACCCTCGCCGTCCAGGATGGCGCATCCGGCGCGCGGGATACCGCGGCCGGTCGCCCGGAGGCCGTAAAGGCGGCGCGACGGCCCGCCCTGCTTCTCCGCCAGCAGCGCGTCGCGGCCGAAGAAGGCGGGCTTGTCCCAGCCGACCGCCCATCCCGACCGGGCCTGGTTCGGGGTGATCGTCGGACTCAATTCGTGCCCGTGCAGGGCGTAGCCCATTTCGGTCCGAAGCGTGTCCCGGGCGCCCAGGCCGGCGGGGAGGCCGTCGCGGGCGGTGACGCCGGCCAGCAGTGCGCCGAACACCGCCGGGGCGTCCGACCAGGTCGGAATGACCTCGTAGCCGTGTTCGCCGGTGTAACCGGTCCGGCAGACCCGGACGGGCCGGTCGGCCCCGTCGAGGTTGACCACCGCGTCGGCATAGGCCATGTACTCCATCCCGGTGGGCAGGCCCAGCTCGTCGAGGACCTCCGCCGAGCGCGGTCCCTGCACCGCGATCACCGCGTAGTCGCGGTGTTGGTCGGTGATCTCGATCCCGGCCGGCGCGACCGCCTTCAGCGCGGCGACCACCGCGGCGGTATTCGCCGCGTTCGGCACCAGGAACACCTCTTCGTCGGACACGAGGTAGGCGATGAGGTCGTCGACGACGCCACCGGCGTCGTTGCAACACATCGTGTACTGGGCCTTGCCGGGCGCGATCTTGCCCAGGTCGTTACTCAGGGTCGCATTGCAGAATTCGGCGGCACCGGGTCCGCGGACCAGCGCCTTGCCCAGGTGGCTGACGTCGAAAATGCCCACCGCGGTGCGCACCGCGGTGTGTTCGGCGACGGTGCCGGAATACGACACCGGCATGTTCCAGCCCCCGAACTCGGCGAAACTGGCGCCGAGTTCGCGGTGTTGCTCGGTCAGGGGTCCGTCAAAAAGCTCGTTCGTCGCGGCCATGGGGCAAAGCGTAGCCGCTGTGGCTAAGTTGGTAGCCGTGAGCAACTCTGACACCGCCGACCGGGTCCGCGGCCCGGAATTCGACCTCGCCACCACCATCGCCCGTGCCGACACCGCACTGCTGATCGGCCTGAACCAGAACGGCACCGGGGATTCGCCGTCGGCCGATCCCGCCCCCGCGCTCGTCATCGGTGACGGGATCGTCGACGACGCCGTCGCCGAGGCGCTCGAGACCGCGTTGGTCGCCGTGGGGGCCACCGGCAAGCACGGCGAGATCACCCGGGTGCCGGCTCCGGCGGGACTCGACGTCGACGTCGTGGTGGCCGTCGGGCTCGGGAAGCTCGACGACGAGCCGAGTGGTGAGACCGAGACCGACGCGGCCAGTGCCGCCGCCGAGTCGTTGCGCCAGGCGGCCGGTATCGCGGCCCGGGAGTTGGCCGGACACCCGACCGTGGCGACGACGCTGTCGTCGTTGGGGATCGGTCCGGTCGTCGAGGGATTGTTCCTGGGCGCCTACCGATTCGAGCTGTTCCGCAGCGAGCCCGAGGCCGGCGGCAAGGCGCCCGTCCCGACGAAGATCCATCTGTTGGTCGAGACGAAGAACGCCGACGCCAAGGCCGAGCTCGCCCACGCCGAGGTCGTCGCCGACTCGGTGGCCATCGCCCGCGACTTCGTCAACACCCCGCCCAGCCACCTCTACCCGGAGGAGTTCGCCGCGCGCGCCGCCTCCCTCGGCCGCAAGTTCAGACTCACCGTGGAGGTCCTCGACGACACCGCGCTCGAGCAGCAGGGCTACGGGGGCATCATCGGCGTCGGCAAGGGCAGTTCGCGCAAGCCGCGCCTGGTCCGCCTGACCCACGCCGGGCGCAAGGGCGCGAAGTCGGTGGCCCTCGTCGGCAAGGGGATCACCTTCGACACCGGCGGCATCTCGATCAAGCCGGCCGCGGGGATGGACCTCATGACCTCGGACATGGGCGGGGCCGCGGCGGTGATCGCCGCGACCATCGCCGCCGCCCGTCTCGGCGTCGACACCGCGGTCACCGCGACGGTGCCGATGGCCGAGAACATGCCGTCGAGCACGGCACAGCGACCGGGCGACGTGCTGACGCAGTACGGCGGCAAGACGATCGAGGTCCTCAACACCGACGCCGAGGGCCGGCTAATCCTCGCCGACGCCATCGTCCGCGCCCTCGAAGACGACCCGGACTACCTCATCGACACCGCGACGCTCACCGGCGCGCAGATGGTCGCGCTCGGGGCGCGCACCCCGGGCGTCATGGGCACCGGCGCCTTCCGCGACCGGGTGGCCGCGCTGTCGCGGTCCGCCGGGGAGAACGGGTGGGCCATGCCGTTGCCGCCCGAGCTGCTCGCCGACCTGAAGTCCCGCGTCGCCGATCTGGCCAACATCACACCGCACCGCAACGGCGGCATGCTCGCCGCGGGGACCTACCTCAAACAGTTCGTTCCCGACGGCCAGTCCTGGGCCCACATCGACATCGCCGGACCCGCCTTCAACACCGGCGGACCGTGGGGCTACTCCCCCAAGGGCGCGACCGGCGTCCCGGTGCGCACCCTGATCCGTGTGATCGAGGACATCGCCGAGACCGGCTAGGCGTGCGCCTGTAGGGTTGATCCCGAGCGGCGAACATCCCCGTCCGCGCCACGCCGGCCGACGTACCACCAATCACGTCCGACCTGCCACAACCGACTATTTGAGGAGTCAACAGCAATGGCCTTCTCCGTCCAGATGCCCGCATTGGGTGAGAGCGTCACCGAAGGAACCGTGACCCGGTGGCTGAAGGCGGAAGGAGACACGGTCGCCGTCGACGAGCCGCTGCTGGAAGTCTCGACCGACAAGGTCGACACCGAGATCCCCTCGCCGGTTGCCGGCGTGTTGGTCAAGATCGTCGCCGCCGAGGACGACGTCGTGGAGATCGGCGGCGAGTTGGCCGTCATCGGCGAGGCCGGCGAGGCCGCACCCGAGACCCCCGCTCCGGCAGCCGAGCCCGCCGCTCCCGCGCCGGCGGCCGAGGCCCCCGCAGCCGCTCCGGAACCGGCCGCACCTGCCCCGGCCCCCGAACCCGCTGCTCCCGCTGCAGAACCCGCTCCCGCCGCGCCGGCCGCGAGCGGTACCGACGTGGTCATGCCCGAGCTGGGCGAGTCGGTCACCGAGGGCACCGTGACGAATTGGCTCAAGCAGGTTGGCGACTCGGTCGCCGTCGACGAGCCGCTGGTGGAGGTCTCCACCGACAAGGTCGACACCGAGATCCCCTCGCCCGTGGCGGGCACTCTGCTCGAGATCGCCGCCGACGTCGACGAGGTAGTCGAGGTGGGTGGCAAGCTCGCCGTGATCGGCAGCGGCGCCCCGGCGGCCGCACCGGCACCCGAACCGACTCCGGCGCCCGCACCCGAGCCCGCGCCCGCCCCGGCCCCCGAGCCCACTCCCGCTCCGGCCACTCCCGCTCCGGCCGCTGCGGCTCCTGCCGCTCCGGCCCCGGCTCCCGCTCCTGCGGCTCCCGCGCCGGCGCCGACCCCCGCACCGGCAGCCGCAGCACCGGCACCGGCCACCGAGTCCGATTCCTCCGGCGGCCCCTACGTGACGCCGCTGGTCCGCAAGCTCGCCGCCGAGAACAATGTCGACCTGTCGACGGTCACCGGCACCGGCGTCGGTGGGCGGATCCGCAAGCAGGACGTGCTGGCCGCGGCCACCGCGCCCGCGGCACCCACCGCCGCGCCGGCCGCCGCTCCCGCCGCACCGGCGGCACCCGCCCCGGAAATCCGCCCGGAACTGGCGGCACTGCGCGGAACCACCGCCAAGGCCAACCGGATCCGCCAGATCACCGCGGCCAAGACGTTGGAGTCGCTGCAGACCTCGGCCCAGCTGACCCAGGTCCACGAAGTCGACATGACGAAGGTCGCGGCATTGCGCGCCGCCGCCAAGGAGTCCTTCGCCGCCGCCGAAGGCGTGAACCTGACGTTCCTCCCGTTCTTCGCCAAGGCCGTCGTCGAGGCGCTCAAGGTGCATCCGAACGTCAACGCCAGCTACGACGACGCGACCAAGGAGATCACCTACCACGGCGGTGTCCACCTCGGCATCGCCGTCGACACCGAGCAGGGCCTGCTCTCGCCGGTGATCCACAACGCCGACGACCTGTCGCTGGCCGGTCTCGCCCGCGCGATCGCCGACATCGCCTCGCGCGCCCGGTCGGGGAACCTCAAGCCCGACGACCTGTCCGGCGGCACGTTCACCATCACCAACATCGGCAGCCAGGGCGCCCTGTTCGACACGCCGATCCTGGTACCGCCGCAGGCGGCGATGCTGGGCACCGGCGCCATCGTCAAGCGCGCGGCAGTCATCGCCGACGAGGACGGCAGCGAATCGCTGGGCGTCCGGTCGATGGCGTACCTGCCGCTGACCTATGACCACCGGCTCATCGACGGTGCCGATGCCGGCCGTTTCGTCACCACCATCCGCAAGCGCCTTGAGGCCGGGGAGTTCACCGCCGACCTCGGGCTCTAAGCCATGCGCGTCCTGATTGCGGGATCCTCCGGGCTGATCGGATCGGCCTTGACCTCGGCGCTGCGTTCACACGGCACCGACGTCGCGCGGCTGGTGCGTCGCGAGGCCCGCAACCCGGACGAGTTCAGTTGGGACCCAGAAGGTTTCGGTGTCCCCGACGAGGCTTTCAGCGGCGTGGACGCAGTCGTCTCCCTCGGCGGCGTTGGAATCGGCGACAGGCACTGGAGCGGTCACTTCCGACAGGAGCTGCGCGACTCCCGTATCACCCCGACTTTGATTCTCGCCGAGGCCATCGCCGGTGCCGACGTGCCGGTGTTCCTCTCGGCCAGTGCCACGGGCTTCTACGGGGATACCGGCGAGCGGGCCGCCACCGAGGCCGATGGCCGGGGCACCGGATTTCTGGCTGACCTCGCGGCCGATTGGGAAGAGGCCGCCGCGCCGGCGTTGTCCGACACCCGAGTCGTCTTCCTCCGGACCGGACCGGTCCTCGCTCCGAAGGGCGGCCTGCTCGCCAGAGTCCGCCCGCTAGTCAAGACCGGGCTCGGCGGCCGACTCGGCGACGGCGAGCAGTTCCTCTCCTGGATTTCGCTGCGCGACGAGGTGGCCGCCATCGAGTTCCTCCTTTCCGACGGGGGTGGCTCTGAGATCACCGGCCCGGTGAATCTGACCGCTCCGCAACCCGTTCGGTTCTCCGAGTTCATCCGGACCTACGGCGAGGTGCTGGGCCGCCCGACTCGCCTCCCGGTCCCCGCGGCCGTACTACGCCTGATCGGCGGCGATATGGCAAAGGAAATGATTCTGGCCTCGTCGCGCGTTGTACCCGATGTGCTCACGAACGCCGGATTCGACTTCGCCGACGAAACCATTGCCAATGCCCTGAGTTGGACGCGCTGATGCCTGCCCAACCCGGATCGCTGCGCCGCGCCGGCTCCCCGGTGGAGGTGCGCCGACTCGGCACGGTCGACTACCGGACCGCCTATGACGACCAGCACGCGCTGGCCGCCGACCGCGCATCCGGCACCCTGGACCACGACCTGTTGCTCCTGCTGGAGCATCCGTCGACCTATACCGCCGGGAAGCGCACCGAGGAGTCCGATCTGCCGACCGACGGCTCCGAGGTGGTCACCGTCGACCGTGGCGGCCGGATCACCTGGCACGGGCCCGGCCAACTCGTCGGCTACCCGATCGTGGCCCTGCGAGAGCCACTCGACGTCGTCGACTACGTGCGACGCATCGAGCAGGCCCTGATTGACGTGTGCACCGCCCTCGGCGTGACCGCCGGCCGCATCGACGGCCGCTCAGGGGTCTGGCTCTCCGACGGCGCTGGGGAACGCAAGATCGCCCAGATCGGCATTCGGGTGGCGCGCGGTGTCGCGCTGCACGGCTTCGCGCTCAACGTCGACCCTGACCTGTCGGCCTTCGACGCGATCGTCCCATGCGGCATCGCCGACGCTGGCGTGACGTCGCTGGCACGCGAGCTCAACCGCCCGATCAGCGTCGACGAAGTAAGTGATGCGGTGGCCGCCGCCGTCACCCACTGGTTCGACCATCCTCTGTCCGCCGGCGACGAGCCCGCCGCACATCCCCCAGCCCTGTCCCAAGGATCCCCACTGTGAGTTGCCCCAGCCCGAACCCGACCCCTGACCCCGCTTCCGCCCCGGGCGGCCGCAAACTGCTGCGCCTGGAGGTGCGCAACGCGCAAACGCCGATCGAGCGCAAGCCCACGTGGATCAGGACCCGCGCCACGATGGGCCCGGAGTTCACCGAGCTCAAGGGGCTGGTCAAACGCGAAGGACTGCACACGGTCTGCGAGGAGGCCGGCTGCCCCAACATCTACGAGTGCTGGGAAGACCGGGAGGCCACCTTCCTCATCGGCGGCGAACAGTGCACCCGCCGGTGCGACTTCTGCCAGATCGACACCGGCAAACCCGCCGAGCTCGACCGTGACGAGCCGCGGCGCGTCGCCGAGAGCGTCGCCGCGATGGGCCTGCGGTACTCGACGATTACCGGGGTGGCCCGCGACGACCTCCCCGACGAGGGCGCCTGGCTCTACGCGGAGACTGTGCGCAAGATCCACGAGCTCAACCCGGGTACCGGGGTGGAGAACCTGATTCCCGACTTCCACGCGACTCCCGACCTCCTCGCCGAGGTCTTCGAGTCGCGCCCCGAGGTGCTCGCGCACAACCTGGAGACCGTCCCACGCATCTTCAAGCGCATCCGGCCGGCCTTCCGCTACGACCGGTCGCTGGACGTGCTGACCCAGGCGCGCGACTTCGGCCTGGTGACCAAGTCGAACCTAATCCTGGGAATGGGTGAGACCACCGACGAGGTACGCGTGGCCCTGGTCGACCTCCACGACGCCGGGTGCGACATCGTCACCATCACCCAATACCTGCGCCCGTCGCCGCGCCACCACCCGGTGGAACGGTGGGTCAAGCCCGAAGAGTTCGTGGAGTTATCCAAGTTCGCCGAGGACCTCGGATTCGCTGGCGTCATGGCCGGCCCGCTGGTCCGCTCCTCGTACCGGGCCGGGCGGCTCTACGCCCAGGCGATGGCCCGCCACGGTCGGCCGCTCGCGCCGGCGATGGCCCACCTGGCCGTCGCCTCATCGGCTCACCAGGAGGCGTCGTCGCTGCTGACCCGTCTGGCGGGTCGGTAATCCCGACCCGGCCGGGCCACGCCCGACTCGGCGCACCGTAGACTGATGACCATGGCAAAGGCGAACGACACCGCGACCAAAGAGGCCAAGAAGGCCGCCAAGCAGGCACGCAAGCAGGCCTCCAAGGAGCGCCGCGCACAACTGTGGCAGGCGTTCCAGATGCAGCGCAAGGATGACAAGCGCCTCATCCCCTACATGGTCGGCGTCGTGGTCCTGGCCGTGGCGATCGCTGTCGCCATCGGGCTGCTGATCGACCAGCTGTGGTTCACCATCCCGTTGGGCATCATGGTCGGGTTGCTCGGCGCCTTCATCCTATTCGGCCGCCGCGTGCAGAAGTCGGTGTTCACCAAGGCCGAGGGCCAGCCCGGCGCGGCCGGGTGGGCGCTGAGCAACATGCGTGGTACCTGGCGGATCAAACAGGCAATCGCCGGGACCACACATCTCGACGCGGTGCACCGGGTGATCGGCAAGCCCGGCGTCATCCTCGTCGGCGAGGGCAACCCCAACCGGGTCAAGGGTCTGCTCAACCAGGAGAAGAAGCGGATCGCCCGCGTCGTCGGCAACACCCCGATCTACGTCGTACAGGTCGGCAACGACGGGGACGAAGTGCCGCTAAGCAAGCTCGAGAAGCACCTCAACAAGCTGCCGAACAACATCAACAGCAAGCAAGTCGACGCACTCGAGTCACGGCTGGCCGCGTTGAGCACCCGCAAGGGTGGCGCGGCGCTGCCCAAGGGGCCGATGCCGCAGGGCGCCAAGGTGCGCAACATTCAGCGCACCGCGCGCCGGCGCTGAACCAGTTCGGCACACGCGAGTCCGACCCGGCGCGACGTCGCCGGGGTCAAAGTGAGCCATTCTGCGCCGTCGGCCGCGGTGGACGGCACGCTGACGACGTCGCCGCGCGGGGAGCAGAACACTCCCACCGCGCCCGGTAGCAGGCGTTTCCCGTCGTCCAGTGCGACGATCTCAATCACTGTCGTCGCACTCGCCAGGGCAGCAGCGAGTACATGCGCATCGGCTATCGGCACACCCGTATAGCACAACGCGGCGAGCACACCCGCGGGGTCGGTGGCCGCAGCAAGTCGCGGCAATAGTTCCTCGGCTCGAACGCGCGCAGACAGGCACGCAACCGGGGTGGTCAACGGCAGGTGTGGCACAACCTCCTCGGGGTGCGGGACCAGCACCGCTGACGAATGGGCTGCTCCGGCTACCCGTAACTCCAACATCCAGCGGTCCTAGAGGGCCAGCCCCGGACGGTACACCGCGACCCAATCGATTTCGACCCTCGTCACAGCCGGTGTACCCACGGTAGGACAGCGTTTGCCGCCCCACTGTGCTCGTTTGGCGCATCCACCAGCTTGAGCCTGCAGGCCAAGCCACATCGGCGTCGATGGGACGATGCCACCTGTCTCGGTCGCCCACACGCGCCCGTTGATCGTGTACCGCACCAGCGACGGGGTCCATTCCACCCCGAAGGTATTCCACTTGGTGAAGTCGCCACGCAACACTCGTTGCCGCTTTTGCCGCTTCCCAGCCGCGTCGCGCCAGTGCAGGAAGGCATCGACCTTGGTTCGCGCCCCACCAAAGCTCTCCGCGAAGTCGATCTCCGGTGGCCATACCTCATTCCGTGGCCAGAGCAAGAAGTGGAAGGTAACTTCATCGCTGGCATCAGCACGCGCTCGCACTTCCCACTTGCCGTACAATTGCGCATTCCGCCAGTTGGACACGCCTCCGGTGACGAGCCTTCCCCCATCGCGATAGCCCATGAGGACCAGCTTGGATCCACCAACCCGGACATGGCTCGGCGACCAGCTGCTCGCCGGATCACCGCCCGGCGTGCCGCTGTAGCGCGACCATCGCGCCCGGTTGAGAGCCTTTCCGGAGAAATCATCGGTGTAGACGTGTTGCCAGCCGAGTACGTTTCCGCGGGGTGCCGGCACGCCGGATACGGCCGCGCCAGCGTTCCCGCAGCCGATCGTGGATGCTCCGGCCATCGCCGCGACTAGCCCGCCCAGCAACGCTCGGGAGAATTGGTGGCCTAGCTTCACGTCCTACCCGTCTCCTCGGTCCATAGTCGGTGGGTCGGTGACGGCAAGGACCACCGCACCCGATGCGCTGCCACCACCGTCGTCGCGGAAAGCAACCGTGGTGTCGAGCCGAAGGTAAGGACGAGACCGCCCTGCCCACTCCGCGGCGAGGATGCGCAGCTCGCCGGAGAATCCGCGAGGGTTGATCGGCCTGCGGTACCTACTACTCAGCTCTGTGATCAAGACATTCGGCAATTGCCGACGCCAGTAGTCCGCCATCGTCCACCCGGCGAACTCGGGTAGCAATGAGTCTCGGACGACGTGAGCGAGGGCAACGTAGGCGAGCTGGTTGTAGGAAATGACGAACTCGGCCGCATTGAAATGCCCGGTGTCATCGATGTAGCACGACTCCTCGATACTGAAGTTCCCGCTCGCGATAACCCCGCGGTTCTCGGCAGCAACGGTCGCGCTGCGCAGGTAAACTGCCTTCTTCGACGAGTACGGCCTCATCGCCTGCGCCAAGAGACCCGGTTCGACGACGATCGGCGTCGCGCTGGTGTCCGTCGACTCCAATCTCTACTCCATCTGATAAAGCGGGAGCCCGTCGAGGGCGGTCACCCGGTACGACTCGACGGGACTGTTGGAAGGGTTGTGCAGGGCGCGGTGGATCAACGTCCGGTTGTCCCACAGCACAATATCGCCGAGTTCATAGGTGTTGAGGAAGATATTGGGATGCTCGAAGGTCGGGTCTAACTGTCCTGATTCCTCTAATACCCGCCGCAGCAGCTCGCTCCCGAGGTCATTGCCGTCGGCGTCAGTGATCTTGAAGGTAAAGGCCTCAGAGACATAGAGCTGTCTTTCCCCAGTCACCGGGTGGGTGAAGACTGCGGGGAACGATTGCGGTGGCAGCTTCTCTTCCACCGAATCGATCAGCTGGCCCAGCGGCTTATACACATCCTCCGGGCGGATCTTGATGTAGCGACGAACGCTGTGATGGGCGATCGCACCGTCGAGCAAGTTCTGCAGGTCTGCGCTCAATCCCGCGTAGGCCTGCGCCATGTCGATGAAGTAGGTGCCCCGCCCCTGCCCGGGAAGGCGTTGCGGATAGAACACCGTGAACGCGAACGGCTGGGGCATGAACTGGTAGTCCGCGTGCCAGAAAGCACCCGTCTTGGGAACGCCAACTTGCTTCCCGCCATGCAGCACGTTCGACGACACGAATACCAACGGCTCAGTCGGATGTTGATAGATCGGCTCGTAGTACCCGACCAGCTCCCCGAACCGTGCGCCTAGTTGGACCAAGCCGGCGGCGTCAATTTGTTGATTCTTCAGGACAACGACCTTGTCCTGGTAAATCCGATCCCTGATCTCACTGATCTCGGCCTCGGTCGCCGACGTGTGATCAAAGCCCTCCACTACGAATCCACGCCGACCCGCCGTCGGGGCGCCCATCTTCATCTGACTTTTCCTACCTTGAGGCCGTTCACGCACTACTCCGTCCTGATAGTAGTCCGCGCAGCTGTCCAAGAAGTTCCCATCAGGTCGGACAAATCTTGCCAAGGCTACCGACGTCTTACGGCAACAACCGTCCACTATTCTATGTGTTGTAGAAGTAGACTCGGTGGAGAGGACCTAGATGAAAGCGTCGATCAGTGTCATCGGCCTCGGGCGCCTGGGCGCCACCCAGGCAGCATGTTTCGCCGCCCTGGGTCACGATGTGATCGGCGTAGATACCGACCCCGACCGTGTCCAGAACCTGCGAGACGGGCGGGCACCGTTTTTTGAACCTGGCCTTGACGCGCTCATCACCGAACAGCTGGCGGCGGGCAGACTGCATTTCAGTACCGATGCCGCTGTCGCCGGCAGCCGTGCCGACATTCACTTCCTTGCCGTTGGTACGCCATCGTCAAGCGACGGTCACCGTGCCGACACCGACCAGTTGACTGCCGCCACCGCCGCGCTGGCACCCCATCTACGTCCGCGGGGGCTCGTAGTCGGCAAGTCCACCGCACCACCGGGAACCGCGGAGCGGCTGCGGAGCATGATCCGCCGGAACGCGCCCCCAGGCACTGAGCCCGAGCTCGTGTGGAATCCCGAATTCTTGCGCGAGGGATCCGCAGTCGCCGATTGCCTTTCCCCCGACCGAGTGGTCCTGGGCCTACACCCGCAGGACGTCAGTTCCGAACAACGACTTCGCGCCCTGTACGGCCTCGCCACGAGGAGATCATTCTTCGTCACCGATTACCGTACGGCCGAACTAGTGAAGCAGGCTGCCAACGCCTACTTGGCCCTGAAAATCTCCTACATCAACGCCATTGCCGAGCTGTGCGAGCAGAACGGTGCCGATGTCACCATGGTGTCCGACGCCCTCGGCGCCGATCCGCGAATTGGCCGGGGCCACTTGGATTCAGGCATTGGCTACGGTGGCGGCTGTCTGCCCAAGGATGTACGCGCACTAATCTCAGTCGCTCATGAGGCGGGCGCGTACTCATTGGCGGGAATGCTGCAGGCAGCTCAGGCGACCAACAGTGCGCGTCGCGACCACGCTGTGGCGCGCGCGGCATCGGTGCTGGGCCCGACGCCGCAGGGACCAATCGCCGTCCTGGGCATCGCCTTCAAGGCTGACACCGACGACCTGCGCGAAGCACCGATCGTCGACGTCGTCAACCAACTCGTCGACCTCGGTTGGGAGGTCCGCGTCTACGACCCGTACGTGACCGCCCAGCGGGTGCCCAGCTGTCGCGCCGCGCTGGAACCGACCGTCTCGGCCGCGTGCGCGGGCGCACAGCTCGTCCTCCTTCTCGGTTCACACCGCCTCACTGGCGTCACCCCCGAAGCTCTCGGCGACGTCGTCGGGGCTCGGCGTCTGCTCACCGTCGCCTCCCGCCCCGAGTTGGATCGATGGCGTGCCGCGGGCTGGGAGTGCATCATTCTTGGTGCTTCAGCAACCCCGCACCGCACGGATCCTGCAGTCGCTGTGCCCGCAGGATCATGGACTGGTCGCCTTCCCGAACACCAATGAGCGTCAGCGCGCCCGCTAGCGCTGGGGCGCCACTCTCCCGCGCAGCCCGATCGTCGGCGATCAACTCGATCAGGATCGCCGTCGCCCGTCTCAACGCGGCACCCCCGAGCGGGCCGGGCAGCCAGCGCCGCTGAAAGTCGGCGAATCGCAGCACAAGGTCGTGGCGTCCATGCAAATGCGCCCGTTCATGGGCCACCGCGGCTGTCAGTTGCGCCGCCGACAACGCTCGGTTGGCCGCCTGGGAAACGACGATGATCCGATGACGTCCCGGGATGGCCAGTACTAGTAGCCGCTCGCCAGGAATAGAGCGAACCGGGACGTCGCGGTACTCGCCGATAGTCACCCCGGCGGTCTGAGCGACCGCGGTGAACCGCTCCCGCTCGTCACGGATCGCCTCGAACTGGACATCCGAACGCTGCCACATCCACAGCGTCAGGCCGACACAGACGCCGACAAACAACCAGGGGGTCACCGAGCCGCCGACGGCGCCTGATGCCGCATGGACCGCCGTCATGGCGACGGCTGCGGCGAGCGCGGTCGCCGCCGCCGCGTGGACCGCCAGCCAACAGGCCAGGCCAGCCCGCGGATGGGCGAACTGCCACTGAGCCGTGCCAAGCCAGGCGGACCCGATCGCCGGTATCAACAACGCCGCCGCCACCAAGGCCACCAGAATGCCGACTGCCACCTTTCGTCAGGCCCGGTCGGCTCGATCGAGTGCCTCTCGCAGGTAGGCGACATCGTCACCGGTGAGCGAACCGGCGAATCGGAGAAGTGCCGCTCGGCGATCAGCACTGTCATCGAGGTTGGCCGACATTCGACGCCCGACGTACTCCGACTCCGACATCGTCGGCGCAAACCGGATACCCCGCAATGCGGTGCCGACTCGAACCACCGTTCCCTTGGCTTCGAGCCGGTCGAGTGCGGTGAGCAGGGTCGTATGGGCAGGCACCGGCTTGGAGAAGCGAGAGCGAATCTCCTTCGCGGTCACCGGGTCGCCAGCATTCCACATGATTCTCAGCACCGATGCCTCCAACTCACCGCGGGCTCGCGTACTCACCAACGCATCCTCTCTGCCGCCACCGAACCAGTTTGTCCACCGACAACCTTACCGACCACGCCATGTATTCTACTATTCGTAGAGCAGTGGGGAGATGGGTCCTCGGCTGACGACAGCGAAGTGAGCGACGCCGAAGTGACACCTCAGGCCGACGATCGACGAGAGTTGATCACCCGGGCCACCGCACCCTACGCCGCGACCGGGTGTCGATTCCTCCAGCAGCTACAGGTGAACGGCGATGCCGCCGGAACGATCCATGCGCGAGCGTCACTGGCCCTGACAGAAGCAGTGGGACGAGAAGGCCCGCCTCTCCTCTCGCCAGTCGAATTCCTCATCTGCTACAACCAGATGCTGTACGGGACCCTGGCGACGATCATCGCCGATCGCCTACATCCCGCCCTGGCGTCCTGGACGCTCGATGACTTCTGGCAACGACAACTGCCCAACGTCGTCATTCACCACGCGACGACGTCGATTGCGGAGCCGCTTGATGCCCGCAGCTTGCACGGGTCACTAACCATCGAACGGATCAGTGATCGACTCATCAAGCGGCGAACGTTGCTCATCGACACCACCGTCGGACTGACCGATCCCACTGGACGAATCGCGACCGGATCAATAGAGGTCGCGCTGACTGACAGTCCCCGCGCCGACGCTGAAGCGAAGAACATCCCGGAATGACACTGCCGTCGATCACCACTTTGTCGGGTACGGACCAGCAGGCCCCGTCCGACGCAACAGGAGCGTCCGCTTCGCGAAGCGGGCTGCGCCTCGGGCCGAACTCTGCGGTCGTACTGATAGCGGCGCTCCTTGCCGTCGTCGTGCCCCTGCTCATCTGGTGGAATGTCACCGTTCCCGGTCGCGCACTGATCGTCTGCCTCTTCGTGCTCATGGTTCCGGGCACACCCGCAGCAATTCTGCTCACGACCCGCGCGCGCCTGCAGTTCTCGCTGGCCCCCGCGTTATCCCTATCGAGCTACATCGCCCTCACCATGCTCACGATGACGGTCGGGTTGTGGTGGCCCCGAACGGTTGTCACCATCCTCGCCGTCGTGGGGTTGGCGCTGACCGGGCCAGCCCTCGATGCCAGCCGCACCGTCGTCGCGCGCCGTCGTAATCGCGCGCTCAGCCAAGCCAACGATCGCGGCATCAGTATTCGCGGTCGCACGCTTGGCAGACTTCAGTTCCGCCTGTGCGCCATGCTTACCTTGGCAGCCTGCCTAGGACTGTGGCTGCGTTCGACCGCCGTTGTCGACCTCGATTCGGTCTCGACTGCCGGATTGATCTCGGCACTGAACTGGCAGTATTTCGCCGCGTTGGCCGGCATCGTCATCGTCGCTGTCATCGCCTTGCGTCGCCCTCGACTCGACGTCATCGTGTTGGCCGCTTCGGCCGTCTGCCTCATCGCGGTGATAACCCTCTATGTCGGCATTGCCGATTGGTCGGCGCCGCTATCTACCGGCTATGTGCACGTTGGCTTCATCGATGCCATCGCCAACGCAGGACATTCCCTCACCGGCATCGACGCCCGATTCAGCTGGCCCGGCTTCTTCGCCACCGCCGCTTCGCTCACCACCGTCGCCGGTATGACCGACGCCACCGGTTTCCTCATCCCATTCCCGCTGGTGGCCGGGACCCTGCTGATCGCACCCGTATTCACCGTGGCCAACGCGATTACCACCTCGGTCCGGTTGAGCTGGCTGGCCGTATTCATCTTCATTGCCGGCAACTGGGTGCAGCAAGATTACTTTTCCCCACAGGCAGTCGCGTTCTACTTCTACCTCACCGTCATCGCCGTGGTGATGGACACGGCCCGGCGGTCAACCATCCCCCGCGCGCACGGCCGAGGCTGGCCGCGATTCGCCAGCCCCACGGTCCGCACACCGAGCCGGGCGGGCTCAGATTCGGCGTCGGCAACCATCGCGATGGAGTCAGCACTCTTGCTAGTAGGAGCCGCGATGGTGGTAAGCCACCAACTCACGCCTGCCGCGTTGATCGTCAGCCTGGCATTGCTGAGCTTTCTGGGGGTGACCCGGTTCCGGACCCTGTGGCTGGGGGTAGGGATCGTTTTCGCTGCCTGGTTCGCTTTCGGCGCGACCGACTGGTGGCTCGGCCACCTCACCGACCTGTTCAACAGCTTCGGCGACGCCAGCGGCTCGCTGCAGTCGGGAGTGGGTTCGCGCGTCCGGGGCGACCCGGAGTACCAACGCATGCAACAGTTCCGCATCCTCTGGTCCGCGGCACTCTGCCTATTGGCCGCGATCGGCTGGCTCCGCCTTCGCCACACGCGCCTCGCTCCTGCCACCGCTGCACTCATTGCCGGAACTGTGTCGCTGGTGGTGGGACAAAGCTATGGCGGCGAGGTGGTGTTGCGCATCTTCCTCTACGCACTTCCCTTCCTGGCCGCCTGCGCTGCGGTGACTATCGGCGGGCTCGCGCGGCGGCCCGGCACGATGGCGACCATCGGGGTGACGGTCCTGATGTCGGCGCTGATGATTAGCGGTACCGCTGCGCGCGGGGTGAACACCTCCTTCGAACGCACGCCCGGCGATGCCCGAGCCGCCGCCGACTTCGTCCTGGCAAAGGCGCCAACAGGTTCGACGGTCCGACCGCTGCTCACCGAGGGCACCCTGCGCGCTCGGCGAATCACCGAGCTGCGCGGACCGACGCAGTCGGCCTGCCGACGCACGGCGTTCGAGTGTCTGCTCGCCCAGCACCCTGATTACATCGTGCTCACTTCGACCCGCGAGTCCTTCGAGCACCTGATCAACGGCGCCATACCCGACTATTTCGGCCACGTTGAGACCCAACTGCTCACAAGCGGCATGTACCGAGTGACGTGGCGCAGCCCCAACGCAACAGTGCTCGAGCGGACCAGCCCGCGATTGACGTTGGCACCGGAGGGAGGCCGATGAATCTGAGCTTTCTGGTAGGACCCGTCACGGTGGTTGCCGCTGTTGCCGCCTTCCTTGCCTATGTCGCGACGGTATACCTACGCGAGAAGCGCGGCGGCGATGCCCGGATAGCCACCCTGGCCGATTCTCATCCAGTCACGACGGCAGTGGTGCTCATCCTGCAGCTTCTGGCCCTGGCCGCGTTGGTAATCAGACTGGGGGTGATGGCGTGAGCTGGCTGTGGCGGCACAAGGTCTGGGGTGTGCTGATCGCGATCATGGTGGGCCTTTCGGTGGCCGGGGCCCGCCTGGCCACTCACAGCCCCACATTGGCTGCCCCCGGCCAGGGTGACGAACGGTTGGTGCACCTGCTCTCACAGGAGTTCGATACGCCCAATCGGCACCGACTGGTGGCGGCATTGGTTGGTCCCACGGGCACCCAAACCGCGACCTTCGGCGCAGACCCGTTCACCACATTCCCGGTCGCCTCGTTGACGAAGACCTTCACCGCCGCGCTGTTCGCCGAGAGCATTCGCCGGGGCGAAGTCGGGCCCCGCACCAGGGTCGGCTCCCTGCTGCCACTGGGCATCGCCGCTGTAGCCTCGACCACCTTGGAAGAGCTCGCCACCTATCGTTCCGGGCTTGGCGAGTGGGGCGACGATCAGCGCGACACCGGCATCCGCCGCTGGTGGGTGGAATCCGTGCGCGGCAGCTCGATTCACAACGCGTCGCTCGACGAAGTTCTCGAGCGCGCCCAGCACGATCAGCTCAGCACCCGCGGACAATTCGGCTACTCCAACATCGGATTCGCGCTGCTGGGCCACGCGCTGGCGCAGGCAGCCGGAACCGACTTTCCGACACTGATGAGAGCCCGCCTGCTCGAGCCGCTCGGCATGCTGTCCACCGCGCTGACACCGGCCAGCGGCGGCCCGGGCCCGCACGGGTTCTCCCGCGCCGGCCAGTTGGCCGCACCATGGCCGATCGGCGCTTACGGACCGTCCGGCGGGGCCATGTCCACGCTCCGCGATATGACGGTCTACCTTCGCGCGCTCCTTGGCAACAAACTGCTCCGCACCGCCATGGCGCCACAAACCGTGCGCGGCGCACCCACCGGGACCGGGTACGGCTGGATGATCGATACCACCCGCACCGGCCACCCCGTCGCATTCAAGAGCGGCAACATCGGCGGGTTCGCCAGCGCGCTCATCGTCGACGTCGAAGGCGGCCGAGCCGTAGTCGTCCTTTCCGACACCGCCAACGAGGTCATCGCCGCCGCCTGGCACCTGCTCGAGCCCGCCCGCTGATGCCGACGCCACCGCTAGTCAGCATCATTCTCCCCGTGCACAACGAGGCCGAGCACGCAGCGGCCGCTATCGCCCAATTGGCCGGTCTGACTTATCCCGCCACCGAAGTCATCGTCGTTGACGACGCATCGACCGACAACACGGCGGCGCTGTGCCAGGCTGCAGCCCAGGCGGCGGGGCTGCCCATCACGGTCTTACACACCGCAACCAGCCACGGCGTCGCCGCCGCCCGCGTCCGCGGCGTCCACCACGCGCGCGGGACCTATGTGTGGCTCTGCGACGCCGACGACGAGTGGGATCGCGAAATCCTGTCGATCCTGGTCGACGGTGCGGTTCGGACCAACTCCGATGTCACATGTTGCCGGGCTCGCCGCCACGAATCGAGTGGCCGGACTTGGGTCATGGAGGGGGTGCCGAGACCGCGCACCCTGACCGGTCCAGAGGTACTCGATGCGGCGCTTGCCGGGCTGATTCGAGGCTACTTCTGGAATAAGCTCTTCCGTCGCGAGGTTCTGGCCAGCCTGCCGAATCGCGAACACCTGTCATCCCAGGACGACTTTGTCACGCTGCTCCAGGTCGTACGCCGGGGACCGACTGTGACACTTCTGCCCGACATCTGCTACGACTACCGTGAGCGAGCCGCCTCCATCAGCACCACCGATCTGAGCCGGCTCGACAACACTGACGCCTGCTACACGATGATGCAGCACGTGGTGGAATCGGAAATCCGGCTCGCGCCGAGAGCGCGGCAGCGCGAGTTGCGACGGAGCTTGGCAGACTTCCGACTCTGGTTCTTAGTCCTGCCGTCGGTATCGACTCCTGTCCACCACGGATGGCCCGACTCAGCGACGACAGCGCTCGTCAGGCGATTCTCCTCGTCGGTCGACGTGGCCACCGTGGTTCGCTCGGCCAGGCTTCACCCCCGTGTCGCAGCCCATGGCGCACTGCTGAAGGTAGCCGGCCGACACTATCCGACGGCGTACCGATTGCTGGCCACTGCACGCGGATTCTCGTTGCGCACCGGCAGCGCCCTGCCGCCGTCCCCGACGTAATTCTACGTATGGTAGAACAGCTTGGTGGGTTCAACCGACAAGCTTGCCGTGGCAATAGCCGAACTGTGTGCCGACCAGTTCGACATCAGCCCGGTTCACCCCACAGATTCGTTCGACCTCCTCGGCCTGTCCTCCCTGCAGGTGGAGCAGTTCCTCCGCGAGGTGCGCCGCCGATTAGGCGTCGACATCGGCGCGGCCGATGTCGCCGGTAACCCACCGATCGCAGCTATCGCTAAGCAGCTCCAGGCGCGTCGACGATCGCGCTTCTTCAAACCAACCAGTACCGTCGTGTTCCGCGAAGCCGCGGGTCAGCCCGTTCACATCCACCTCATCGCCGGCGCCGGCGCCACTGCTGCCGGCTTCATCCCGCTGGTCAATGTGCTGCCGGTGACCGCAGCCATCACCGCCTATCAGGCCCGAGGGTTCGAGTCCTTCGGAATTCCCGAATGGACCACCGCTCAGGCCGCCCGCCGGATAGCGAGCAGTATCGGCCGGGCCGACAACTCTTCGCTGCACATCCTGGTTGGCCATTCTTTCGGCGGCTACCTTGCCGCTGAGACCACCCACCGACTACGCGCGAAAGGGATCCCCGTCGCCGGCACGGTCCTGATAGACAGCGTCCTACGACGACCGGATGTCGCAGTTGCCACAGAATCCTCCGCTGCGGGCAGCCCTAGGACGCCTCCCCCGCTGGCAGAGCGACTGCGGATGCATGCACTCGTAGCTATCGCGGGTCCCATCCGATTCGACGCCAAGACACACCAGGCCGCCATGGGCGAGCGATGGATCCGAGCACAGAATCGACATCGGTTGGGCCGACTGCCAGATCGCACGTCGGTATTGGTCACTGATGAGAACTCCGATCAGGTAGCGCACTGGGAGAAGCTGTCCGCCCGCACCAGCACCATCACCCGAATTCCGGGGAATCACCACGACGCACTTCACGGCCGCAGGCAGGTCGCCGCCATCCGAGACGCCGTCGGCGCCTACCTGCCGGTGAGCCTGGCCGAGGTCGGTTCCACCAACCAGGAGCTCCGAAGCAGATGATCTTCCACAGTCACCTCCAGACCCTGAGCGAATCGCTGGACTTCCATGCCACCCAGAACGCAGAACGAGTCGCCCTGCGAACGACACCGGGTGCCAACCTGAGCTACCGAGAGCTGTGGGCAAGGGCCAGCGCACTTGCCAGCGCACTGCGTGCCCTGGGAATCACCCCCGCACAACGAGTGGCCTACCTGGGCCGCGAGTCCCATCAGTACTACGAGTTGGTTGCCGCGTGCTCGTTGACCGGCATAGTGCTGGTCCCCGTCAACGCGAGACTCGCCGCCGACGAGGTCCGGCATATCCTTGGCGATTCGCAGGCCGCGCTGTGCTTTCTCGACGCCGATCACCCTCTGGTCGAGGCGACCGGTACCCGCGAAATCCTACTCGGCGACGACTATGAATCCTGGTCCGGCTCCGTCGGCCACATAGCCCGGACCGATGTCTTTCCCGCGACCCCCGACACTCCGTTGGCGCAGCTGTACACCAGCGGCACCACCGGACTGCCCAAAGGGGTTGTGCTGGCCCATCGCAGCTTCTTCGCGGTGCGCGATGCCCTCGCACTGGCGGGTTTGGACTGGATCGACTGGCAACCTGGCGATATTGCCTTGATCGGAATACCAGGATTTCACGTCGGTGGCCTTTGGTATGCCATCCAGGCCTTCAATGCCGGCGCGACTGTCGCTTCGATGCCGGCATTCGATGCCCACCTGGCCCGCAAGACGATCGCCGACTGGGGGGTTACGACGGCCATCTTCGTACCGTCGATGATGCAGGCGATCCTGGACCACACTGCGGGACCGGCAACAGACTTTCGTTCGCTGCGAAAGGTCATCTATGGCGGCGCCCCGATTTCAGAGGTGGTCCTCTTGGAATGCGCGAGCCTATTCGGCTGCGAGTTCGCCCAGATCTACGGGCTGACTGAGACCGGAAACACCGCGATCTGCCTCCCTCCCGATCAGCATTACGCCGGATCGCCGCGACTTTCTGCAGCTGGTCGGCCCTACCCCTGTGTCGATGTGAGAATCGTCGACGACCAGGGCGGCGAAGTTGCCACCGGTGAGATCGGTGAGGTTGAGCTGCGTTCACCGGCGGTAATGGTTGAGTATTGGCGCCTACCGCAAGCGACCACGGAGACCCTTGTGGACGGCTGGGTGCGAACCGGAGATGCAGGCTTTCTCGACGAGCAGGGCTATCTGTTCATTCGCGATCGCAAGAAGGACATGATCCTGGTGGGCGGCGAGAACGTCTATCCCGTGGAGATCGAGAATGCGCTGATGCGCCACCCCCAGGTCCGCGAAGTCGCCGTCATCGGTGTGCCCGACGACGTCACTGGCGAGGCCGTGGTCGCCTACGTCGTCGCGAATCCGGGGTCAGCTCCTACCACCCGCGATCTGCGCCTACACGCGGCGGCCTCCCTGGCTGTATTCAAAGTGCCGTCTCGCTTCATCTATGTGCAGGAGATTCCACGCAACCCCAGTGGCAAGATCTTGCGCCGCGCACTTCGGGCCCCGCATTGGGTGGGTCGTGACCGGCTGGTCAACTAACGTGACCACACCAGCGAGTAGGAGTTGTGTGGCGAGCCGACTGGTCGGCGCCGCGCTTGCGCTTGGCGCAGTGGGGTTCACACTCGCCCCAACCGAAGCGCCCCGCGCGGGCGCCTCGGTCCTGGAAGTGCGGACCCACATCCTCGACACCGCCTCGGCCACCGCGAATACCTCCCTCAGCCCGCTGGACTCCGCCGGTGCGCGAGTGATGGCCTACCCGGGCGCCACCACCCCGGCAGTCGTCGACATCGTCAACCGCTCGGCATCGGCCCGGCGATTTCGAATTCGTCCCTCCGGCCTGGTCAGCATTAACGGTCAGTTGCAGCACGTGATTCCCGCACCGATCACCGGGCCGGCCTCTTGGGTGCGGGTGCCCGATAGGGAGATCGTCGTTCCGCGGGAGTCATCCATCCCCGTCCACCTCACCCTTACCGTGCCCAGCGACGCGTCCGCGGGTGACCATGCGGCCGGTCTGATCGTCGACGATCTCGATGCGCCGCCGTCAGCGCGCCGCGCAACGACCCCGCTCTATGTCAAGATTCCCGGCGAACGCCGCCAACACCTCATGTTTCGCCGGGTGTCGCTCACATCGACGACGCCCGTGGCCATCCCATTTCGAAGCCGGCCAGCCATGATGACCTATGAGTTGATCAACGATGGCAATGCAGTCGTTCACGGAAATCTTGAGGTCGGCGTCGAGTCGCTCTTCGGCCTCTCCGGTGCCACGCAGCGCCGCGCCAACATCACCATCTTTCCCGGCGGAAGCGTCTCCGGCCAGATTCCAGTGACTATCCTGCCGACGGTAACGGTGAAGCCGCACGCGGTGATCTCGGTCCCCTTCGTCGCGCAGGCGGTGCAATATTTCAGCGATGAACCATTGGTCGAAACCTACCAGGTTGAGGCCAGCGGCGAGACGACGGTGCTGGCCCCCGCAGGTGAACTGGCTATCGCGTTGACGACCCTTGGGGGCGGGTGGCTGTGGTGGCTTCGGGCGCGACGGCGCGCGCTGCGAACAAGGCCGCAGCGGTGAAGCCCGTGGGAGCCACGGTGGCTATGCTGGCTGCCGCGCTCGGCTGCTCATCGCTGATCGGATGTGCTGCCGCTGGTCGGCCCGGCACCGACGACGAGGGCAGCCGCATCCGCGTCGACAACGCCTGGGTCCGATCGGCAGCGTCGGGTTCCACCAGCGCCTATGCCGACATCGTGAATATCGGCGCGAGGAGCGTCACGATCCGGACCGCGACATCGCCGCCATCGCCGTTCATCCAGCTCTACGAAACCTTGTCACGCGCGGACGGCGTTCGGCTGAACCAGGAGGTCCCGACCGGCTTCCAGATACCCGGACACACCCGGATCCGGCTCGCGCCGGGTGGACGCTACCTGGCGCTGACCAGACTCGTTACCCCGATACGCGCCGGAAGCGACGTACGGATCGCATTGGTGATGGAGGACGGATCAGCAGCCCCGTTCTCGGCCCGGGCGCGATAGTCGAACCGATTCACCCGGTAGTCGTCGATAATGGCCACGGCGATGTATCGCGTCGCGACCACTAGGTCAACGACCGCGATGCCAGCAGCCACCCCGATCAGCGGGACGATCCATCCTGCAGCTAAGCAGACCAGCACCACCGCGACGATGATCCATCGATCAGACCGGTCGACGGCTCGGCGCCCGGGTCCGCAGGCTAGGGCCGTGGCGACCAAACCACGCACCTGTGCTGCCGTCAGGCGGGTGAGCCCCTCAACGAGTGCAACACTCGGCTCGACCTGAACCATCGGTCCTCCCTGATAGCCGATTCCTTATCGACGACTTCGTCGGTGAGAAACGGACCCGATTAGGGTCACTACAGAGAGTGGTCGGTCCTAGTAGGTACTCGGTTCCTGACTATTTAGATTGGCGCCAGCGTCACCAACCGGCATCAGGGTGGGCAACCTTGGCAATCTTCTCGATCGCCGCCGCGTTGGCCGGCCCCAGGTACGGCCCATCGGACACCGCGACAAAAGTCTTCGTCTTCGACGCCGACCATTGCGGGTAGGCGGCGAAGAGCTTGCGGGCCTCGGCGGCCAGGTCCTCACCCGGACGCCAGGCCCCGATGACCAGCACGTCGACTTCGGCGGCCGCCAGCTGCTCAGCACTGAGGTTGCTGGTCAATTGTGAGCCACCGCCGGGGAAGCTCGGCTCACCGCCCGCGGAGCGCACCACCGAGTCATAGATGTTTCCGGAGAAAACGGCAGGCAAGCCGTTAGAGTTCATCACGCTCATGTCGGGGTAGGCGATGAGCATCTTCTTCTTCGGCTTACCCACGACTTTGACACCGACGGTACGTATCCGGTCACGGAGACCGTCGACGACGCTCTTGGCACGATCTTCGACGCCGTAGACCCGGCCCATCAGGGTGATGAACTCCAACGATGAAACGACCGATCCGTTTTCGTAGGCGGTCTTCTCGGCAGTGGTGACGTTGCCAGCCTTCCCGTAGGCACAGTTGACCGGATTGACCAGGGTTCGGATCCCTGCCTGCTCCAACGTCTGGCGACTGGCGAAGCCGAACTTCGGGTCAAACCCACCCGACCACGTTGAGATAACCAGGTCGGGTCGGCGTGCCAACACCTGCTCGGCCGGCACATCCATCGCGGCATTGAGCTTCAGCCCATCTTTGGGCAGGGCGTCGACCTTCGCGGCCATCCCTGGGATGTCGGATACGCCGTAATGCTGGGCGCTGGCCAGCACTGACCCGGCAACCCCCAACTCGATCAGCGTGGTAGCTTCGCCAACCGAGGCACCCTGCAGCAACAGCACTCGTTTGGGAGCTTCGGTGAACGTTTGGGTGAAACCGCAGTTGTTCACCACAACCGGGTAACCCGTCCCCAATTGCGCGGTCGAGCTGGCCGAGTCGTAGGCAGTGTTGACCGAGCACGATCCAAGTATGAGAGCAGCTCCTGCCGCCGCCCCGACGGTTAGCGTCGTGCGCCACCGCTGTGATCGCTTCATCACCACTCCTCATCTCTGGCCGATCGGCCGACAAACGTCTCATTCACAGTAGTCGCTGGGCGCAGCGCTGGAGTTCCCTGCGACAGCCAGCCGGATCAGCTCGTCACCTTCGCGGCTTTCGGCGAGCACTTCGGCCAAGGTGCGGTGCCGAGGCAGACTGCGGATCCCGTCCCACACCCCCGCCACGACGGCGCCCAGCGCCGTCGGTATGGACTGTCCGGTGCCCACTTGCTGCACCGAAACTACGCGCAGCAGCTCCAGCCAGGCCCGCACCCCAATCGCCGACGAATGTGCCTCGCGAACGCACCAGACAAGGTTTCGGATACTGCCCCGGGCCCGGTCCGCCCGAAAGTGGCCGGGCCCCGCACCTACCGGCCGATGGACTACCGCCGCAGCGGGAACATAGCGCCCCGATCCGCCTGTCGCCAACCGCGCCAAGTACTCGGTGTCGTCATGCCAAATGAAGAAGTCTTCCAACGGCGCATGCGTCGCGCGCGCTGCAGCGCCGTCGATCAACGGACCAACGAAGGAGGCCGCGAGACAGGCGCCATGGCCATTGCGCGCCGCCGCCACCCCCTGGGGAAAATCGGCCGACAGGAAGGGTCGATTCCGCGGCCCCAACGCACCGCCGGGCTCTAGCACGAGGGGAGCGACAAAGGGCGCCCCGTTCGCCACTGCCCGTGCCCGGAGCAACTCCTCGAGGCAATCCGGTTGGGCAACCGCGTCATCATCCATCAGCCAAATGGCCTCTGCGCCGAGCTCGCAGGCCCACGCAATCCCGCGCGCGAATCCACCGGCACCTCCGGTGTTCGCCGCGGTGCGGATCCCGCCAACCCGGTCAGCAGATCCCTTGAGATAGGACCAGGTCTCATCGGTCGAGCAATTGTCGACCACAATCACACGGCGAACGCGAACGGTCTGGTCGAGCACCGACTTGATGGCCTCAGCCAACAACCCCACACGATTGTGGGTAACGATCACCGCGACGACGCCGCCCCGCTCACAACGGTCAATCTCATCCATTGCCGACTCCGACTGAGCGGTCAGTGGACAAAGCGGCAATGGCGCCGTCGGTATCGACTATCGCTACCGACCGCGCATATCTGGTCTGCCACCCACGATCGGCGAAGCCACCAAGAAGGAGGTCACACCATCTCAGCGCGGCGGCGCGGTCGATCTCATTGAGTTCGCCCACCTCGCTGACCAACCCTCGCCACGTCGATAGCTCGACCCTGCGCGCATGGGGCACCAATCCGGACAGCACATCGGCAACGCCGACCGGTTCTCCCCCGCGTACATCGATGATTCCGACCTGTCCCCGGTCTCCGGGTGGGTCTTGCACCGCGATTTCAGCAATGAGCTGCCCCGCGTCGCCGGCAAAGCACATCGGTTCGCGTAGCGCCACGTCGGGAATCGCTCGCACGGCCGCCGCCGCTGCTGCCACCCGGCACAAGAAGTCGTCCCGGGGCCGAGCGGTCGGATCGGCGAGTACCCGTCCCAACCGCACCACGACCGCGTCCAGACCTCGAGCAGCGGCGACAGCGACAAGGTGTTCACCGACGCACTTGGTTTGCGCGTAGCCGGTGGGAATCGTCGTCGGCTCGGCGAGGCCGCCGTCCGGACCCGCCGCGGTGGCCGTGGACACGTAGAGGAACCGCAACCCCGCTGCCATGGCGGTCTGCAGCAGGCCAACCGTCGGTTCGACGTTGTCCCCCCGAAGTCCGTCATAGGGCAGAAATGCGTCGACCCGAGCGGCCGAATGAACAATGTGGGTTAGGTCGGCACCCACCTGGTCAACAACTGCGCTTGACTCCTGCGACGCCGGCGTGGCAACCACTCGAAGACGCCCCTGCGTGATTGCGGATCCGATGGCCGGTGCCAGCGCTTCACCGGCGGCGCGAATGAGCCGTTCAACGGCGTGATCATTGTCGGTTGCGCGCACCGGCGCGACCACACCGACCCCCTCCTCGGCGAGTAGTGCGCGCAGAATCTGCATCCCGACGAACCCCGTGGTACCGGTCGCCAGCACTACAGCGGGCTGATGCGAGGACCGAGGGGCAGCGCACGACTTCAACGCCGACTCCCCCCGGCGCAAGTCTGCGGTCATCGACTTGGCCAGCGGACGGGCCTTTGATTCGGTCAACCGCTGGGCAATCGCTACTATCGTCGCCCCCGTCAGAACATCGTCGGCGCGAACTGACTGACCCGTCCGCTGACCCAGGAGGCTGGCCAGTATCACCGCCTGCATACTGGTCGCCCCCGCGTCGAAGATATTCTCGGTATCGCCGGGTCGATGCCCGAGGACTTCGGTTACCACTGCGCGAACCAGCTCGCCCGTCGCTTTTTCGGGGGCACTCGATCCGATAGCGGAAGCGGCTTGGACGGCAAGAGCGCGGTGCGGCAGTGCCGCCACGAAATGGATAGGCCCCAGAGCTGGCAGGTGCGGGGAACTTCGCCGGCAACTCTGCCGCAGCACGGCCGCAGTTGGGGCCGTCGCCGCCGATTCATCTGCCACGATGAACGCCTGGATTGCCCCGTGAGCTGTTGGCGACACTGCGGCCACCCGAACACCCGGTTGGGCCGCCAGCACCTCTTCGACCGCAGCAAGGTCGACCCGACGGCCGCCAACCTTGGCCACCCCATCACAGCGAGTCAAGAACTCAACCGTTTTTGCATCGTGCGATACCGCCACCAGATCGGCCGTTGCAAAGGCTCGCGTCTGGTTCCCGTCATCGCCGACGATGGTGACAAAGCTGGTTTCAGGCTGTCCGTCGTATCCGTTCGCCAGCGGCGGACCATAGAGGAGCAGCTCCCCCACTGCCCGGCTCGCGGACCAGTAGTGCCCCGGTACGGCGGCGTCAACACGCAGCAGGGCCCCGGTATGTGGCAGGAACTCACCCAGCGCCACAGCCCCGCTCGCGGTCACTTCAACCGGCCCGCAGCTGCTCACCACAGTGGCTTCGCTGGGCCCGTAAGAATTCCATACCGGCGGCCCACCGGCGGCCCGCCACGTTTCAAGGTGAGCTGCCGAGGCGACCTCCCCACCGATAACGACCTGCTTCAGGCCGACGGGAAGGCCGTGTCCTTGGCAGTGCAAAACCAATTCATTGAAGACCGACGTCGGCAGATCCAGCACCGTGACACCCAAGTCGATGACCAGGTCGACGAGGTCGGCTGGAGCAAATGGGCCGTAGCCGGCCGGGATGGCCAACGTCGCCCCCGCGCCGAGCGCGCCAAAGATCTCTTCGATGCTGGTGTCAGTATGCAGCGGAGCCAGCCAAGCGACAGTGTCGTCGGGGCCCCAACCGTAGGCCGGGACAATATCTGCCACGAAGGCGGCCAATGCCTCGGGGCCGACACGCACCATCTTCGGGCGCCCGGTCGAACCCGACGTGGTCACCGCATAGCCCCCCGCGGGGAGTGGATGGGTGGCCGACCCCGGCACTCTAATCCGGCAGTCCTGTCCCGTCACCACCGCGCACACGCCCAGCCGATCCAGGGAATCCTCATCCATGCCCCAGGCCGGACTCAGGGCCACATGCCCGCCACCCAAGCGATGGACGGCAAGAACATTCACCAGGTCGCGATACGGGTCGGTGGGCACCAGCGCCACCGCACCTGCGCGCACACCCGCGGCGCTCATGGCTACGGCACGATGATCAACGATGCGATCGAGTTCCCCCCGAGTCACTACCGCGCCGCCGGTACGTAAGGCTGGCGCGTCAGGATCCGCCCGCAGCCACCTGGCAAGTGTGGTTGATAGGTCCGGCGCCGGAGCATCCACCGGGGCGGAGAGCTCTCGGTAGTCACGCGCAATCTCAGATACCAGCGCATCCGGCGCGGCCAGCATCGCCTCAAGCGTGGCGGTGATCACCGCCAGGTAGCCATCGACCTCACGCTCGCGATGCCGGTCCGGGTTCGCATCCAGACACAATTCCACCCGATCGTTTCGTAGGTAGACCTGCAGCGCAAGATCCTCAACCGGGCCCGCCGCAACGTTGGTCGCGCGCGCCGACACACCAGCGATCCCAAAGTCGTAGTCGAAAGCCATTACGTTGACGACCGGACCGAACAATGCCCGTCCGCCCCCTACCCGACCCAACTCCCGACGCAACCACTCATGGCGGTATCGCGCGTGGCGCCGAGACCGTGCGATATCGCGGCCGATCGCGCGAACCACCTCGGCAACTGTCGCGGCAGGGTCAACCCGTACCGGAATCGGGGCCACGTTGACCAGCATCGAGGGCACTCGGGCAGCTTGAGACCCGAGCCTATTCATCATCGGTATGCCCAGAATGACCGTCTCGCGCCGGGCGTTGCGCGAGACCACCAAGGCCACCGCGGCCACAATGGCCTCAACTAACGGGAGCGTGCCACCGAACCGGTTGGCTCCCTGGATCGCCGAGCGCCGACGAATCTTGTCGTGGCCGCGGCCAACACCCGGCTCGGTGGACACCCCCGCGGTCGGCAATGTCGCGGCGGCCAAAGCCGACGCAGGCGTATCAGCGACCAGCCGTTGCCAATACTGCTGGTCGGTCGCTGCCTGTTCGCTGCGGTGATACTCCCGCTCCCGCCGAGTGAGATCTCGATAGGCGCGCATCGCTTCGTCGGCGGTGAACCCTGATCCGGGCGTCTGGTACCGATCAGCCACTTCGGCAAAGCACAATCCGAACCCGTAGCCGTCCAACGCGACGTGGTGCGCCCGGTGATACCACCACGTCACCTCCTCGTCGAGGAGCAGGATGACGTGCCGATCGGTCACCCCGGCAAAGGGGTCAACGGGCGTCTGCGCGTCGCGGCTGATGAGGGCCCCCGCGCACCTCGCCGAATCCGGTTCGGCACGCAGATCGACGACGTCGACGGCGACATCGTCGGGCGGCCGGATCCGTTGGCGTACTACCCCGTCCACCCTGGTCAGTTGCACCCGCGTCGCCGGCACCACGGTGATCATCTCGGTGATCGCGGCGGTCAACCGCTCGGGGTCGACCGGTCCGCGCAGTTCGACATACTCGGCCAAGACGTGCATCGGATGTCCGGGCCAGATTGTCATTGCGTCAACCACACCGGCTTGCGCCGCCGTCAACTCCAGGTCGTCGGTCATGCCTGCCATCGCCCACTCGCGCGCAGCCCAATCATTCGGCCGCCACAAAATCCAGCCAGGCCCCAACCGACGTGTTCTCCGCCAGGTCGGCGAAGCGCACCAGTGCCCCGGCCCGGCGCCACCGCTCCAGCAGCCCAGCAAGTTTGATGGAATCCATGCCTAGGTCAACGAGATCGGTGTCGTGGGAGAGTTCGTCGACCTCGGCAAAAACTGCATCGGCAATATCAGCCAAGACTTGCGCTCGGGTCAGCATCCGTGGGACTCCTCTCTACTCAGGCGTTGGCGGTCGGGCGTCGTGCTCAGTTGATATTTCGGTCCCGCCCGACCCAGTAGCGTTCCCGTACAACCCGGCGCAGAGTCTTTCCGGCCGGGTTCCGCGGGATCTCCGACGTGAACTCGACCGTTGCCGGCAGCTTGAACCCGGCTAGCCGGGTGGCGAGGAACCGCATCAAATCTCGCGCAGTGAGGTCGGCGCCCTCCGTTGCGACCACAACTGCGTGGACGCTCTCACCAACACCTTGATCTGGGACGCCGACGACCGCCGAATCGCTCACCGCAGGATGGGTGTTGATCACCTTCTCCACTTCCGCGGGATAGACGTTCTCGCCGGCGACGATGATGAGGTCTTTCACTCGGTCGTGCAGGTAGAGCAGTCCGTCATCATCGAGATAGCCCGCGTCGCCGGTCCGAACCCATCCGTCAACAAGTGTCTGCGCGGTCGCCTCAGGATTTCGGAAGTACTCGACCATTCGTGCCGGAGTCCGCACGAACACCTCCCCCGACTCACCACCGGACACAACATTTCCTCGGCTGTCGCGGACCTGCAGTTCTATCCCCGGGTAGGGGTACCCAGCTGCTGCCAGTGGCGCGCCGGGGCGGCGGTGCGCCGCTGGCGGCAGGCACACGGCCGTGTTGCCGGTCTCGGTCAACCCGTAGATCTGACCGAAGTCGCAGCCCATCGTGGCGAGGGCCCGCTCGAGTAGTTCTGCTCCGATCGGCGCACCCCCATAGACAACTTTGCGCAGCGAGGCGAAATCGGCGGGCACGACTCCAGGCTCGGCGAGCAGCATGAGAATCATCGCCGGTGCCATGCAGGTGGTGCTGACCCGCTGTCGACGAATAGCGCTCAAGGCCGCGTCCGGGGTGAAGGCGGGGAGGATGATGTTGGTGATTCCGGCGTTGAGTCCTTGGGCTGCCCACCACATGCCGCCGATATGAAAGGACCCCAAGGCGATGAGGCTGCGATCCCCGTCGCGCCAGTCGATCCAGTCCAGCCCGGACCTGTCGAGCAGGTCCCGGACCGCGAAGAAGCTGCGATGGGCCAGGACCACTCCCTTGGGGAAGCCGGTAGTCCCGCTGGTGTACATCTGCACGACCGGCGTGTCGGCGGTTGCGGGAAAGGCCGTCCAGTCTGCGCTGCCCGCCCCCGCGACGCGAGCGGAAAAGTCATCGCATGTCATCGTTATTGCCGCGCCGGATACCCCGGGCCTAGCCTCGGCACTGACCAGCAGCTTCGCCTGCGAGTGGTCGATGATGTAGTCGACCTCGGGCTCGCTGAGCCGCCAGTTCACCGGAACGAGGACCGCGCCTAGCAGGGCTACCCCGTACAAGAGTTCATAGACGGTTGTCTCGTCTCTGCCGATGTGGAGCACGCGATCGCCGGCACCCACGCCCGCCGAAGACAGCACCCGCGCCGCCCCCTGAGCCCGCCGCCACAGCTCGCGGTAGGTCACACTCGAACGTGCATCGATGAGCGCCACTTGATCAGGGCGAGAGGAGGCGTTGTGGACCAGGCGATCGATCAAGGTCGGGAGCTCGACCACCTGGTCATCGTGGCCTTCAGCACCAGTCATTCACGCACCTCTATCGGGCCTCGCCCAGCACCTACACCGACTCATTCTGCTACACCCAATTGTGGTGGGGTCGCAGCAGTGGTCGCGACGCGGCGCCGCGTAGTTCCCGGATCCTTCGACGCTGACTCGGCGGCCCGCACCTGCCGCCACAACGGGACCGCGACGATGCAGGCTGCTAAGGATTCACAGATGAGCAATCCGAAGCCGACTGCCGGCAGGCCGTAATGCGGCAAACCGAGCCAACTGATGACGATGACTCCGGTCGAAATACCGACCTGAACGGCAACGGCATACCCCAACCGTCGGCGGACCCGGGCGATCGCCACGAAGATCCGTTCGGGTACCGCCGCGAGCAGCGACACGGCCACCAGGATCAGCATGAGGCGGGTACTCCTCGAATACTCGCCGCCCAAGCCCGACAAGATCACCGGCGCACCGATTCCCACCACGGTCGCCACGATGACTGATACCCCGGTCACGATCATCAGTTGGCGCCGCCATAGCCCGGGCAGCAGCTCGGGGTTGGCTGCGACGCGGGCAACGAACGGCGCCCCGACCATCGTGACCACCAGTACCGCTGCGGTCACCAACGTCCAGGCCACCCCGAAGTGGCCTGCTGAAACCAATCCCTGACGCTGGAGCACAACCAACGGGATCGCCAGTGGGAGTACCGCACTCGCCGCGACGATGCCGAGCAGGCTGATCGACTCTGACACGAGGCGCTGCGGCCGAACCGAATTGCCGTGCACGGCAGTCAACGGAACCAGCGTCCGATGGCGCACCGCCACCGCCACGAGTATCGCCGCTACCGCAACGGCCGCTGGCGCTACCCAAGCAACGACTACAACCGTCGCCCCGTCGATCAGCGGCGCGAGGACGACGAGTAGAACCAACTTGGCCACCGCATGGATGATGTTCTTCAGCGCCGTCCAGCGAGCGCGGAGCAACCCAATCAACACCGAGTCCTGCAGGGCGAATGCGCCCAGGATCGCAGTGACAACAAGGAAACCGAGACCTGTTGCCGGCGTCGGCAGGAGCAGGTCAGGCGCGATGAAGGTATACGCACCGGCTAACAGGACCGCCAGCGTTGCGGCTATCGCCTGCCCACGCAGGATCGCCGCACGCCCCCAGCGCCCGGCAGTGGCCAAGTGGCGCTCAAACAGCAGGCCCAAGCTCAGATTCGACAACGTCCCGAGAGTGGTGGCCGCGATCAGCACCGTCGTCGCCCGCCCGATGTCGGCGACATTAAGCAGCTGCGCCGCCACCACCCAGAAGACGACACCGACAGCACCGTTGACTGCGGCCGCTAGGACCAGGGCCGACGAGTCGGCCAGCAGTCCGCCGCCGTCGCCTCTCCCCGGGGGCACGTGGCTATCGAGCCCGAGCCGCGAGAACTGCGTCGACGAGTTCGTCGACGGTCTGCAGTGCTTCCAACGTGTCGTCGGGAACCGAGATCCCCAGTCGCTTCTCGACCCGCTCGGTAATCGTGACCACCGAAATCGAGTCGACGCCGAGGTCGTCGAACCGCGCCCCCGGTTTCAGCCGGTCCGCCAGCAGCCCCTCGCCGATCAGTACCGCCTGCACCTCCGCATAGACGACGTCGATATCCCCAATAACCGCTTCGGTCATCCCGGACTCCTCCTCATCGGTTCTCCAGTTCTCCTGGACTCTTACCTGCTGATGTGCCGGTGGATTCGTCAGCGCAACCAAGCAACGGGTCGATGACCTGGCCCGAATGCTCCCACGTGACGGCGGCCGAGCCCCACGCCAGCCCACCGCCCAAAGCGGTCAGTAGGACCCGTTGAGTCGGGGCAAGTGCTCCGGTCGCCGCACAGTGCGCCAATGCCAACGGAATACTCGCAGCGCTGGTATTGCCCATCCGATGAAGGGTCTTGACCAGCGCGGCCGCCGGCAAGCCGAGATTCGTGGCAACCGCATCAATGATCCGGGCATTAGCCTGGTGCGGCACCACCACATCAATCTCAGCCACCTGCCAACCGGCTCGCTCGAGGACCGCCGTTGCTGACGCACTCATCCGAGCGACGGCGTGCCGGTAGGTCGCCCGCCCTTGTACCTGTAGCCATTTCTCCGACGTTTCAACCGGCTCCGGTATCAGCGAACCGCCACCTTTTTGGGTGATGAGATCAACATTGGCGCCGTCTGAACCGAGATCGAAGCAGTGGATTCTGCCGACGTCGCCCGAGCGCGCCCGCCGCACCACGACGGCGCCCGCACCATCCCCGAAGAGCACGGCGGTCGCCCGGTCGGTCCGGTCGATCACTCGAGACATACACTCGGCACCGACCACCACGACGGCCTCTGCCAACGAGCTCTGCACGAATGACGAGGCGACGGCAAGGGCATAGACGAAGCCACCGCACGCGGCGCCAACGTCGAAGGCTGCCACCGGTTGCAGACCCAGCTTGTCGGCGACCACCGGGGCAGTGGCCGGGCTTCGGCGGTCTGGGCTCATCGTCGCCACAATCACCGCGCCCAGCGGTGCCTGCGCATCACCTCGAGCAGCGATGGCCCGGCGAGCGGCGAGTACCGCCAGGTCACTGGTGGCGATTCGTTCGTCCGCGACCCACCGCCGAGCGCCGATGCCGGTACGCCTGCGAATCCATTCGTCGGAAGTGTCAAGTTCCGCACCGAGGTCAGCATTGGTGATCACGCCGGGTGGGAGGTAGCCACCCACACCGTCGATCACTGCCACCGGCGGGGACATCACAACAGATGCTTCCGCCCGTAGACCATGATGGTGTCGCCTTCATTGCTCCATACCCGGATATAGGGCTGGATTGTCACCTGCCCGAGTACCCCGGTGACCGCACCGTGAAAGTTCTTGACCCGCAACACGCCCCCGGCCCCTTTGGCTTGGCCGGTGGTCGCATCTACTGCCCGGACTCCGGGACCAAATCCGACTGCGAGGTTCCCAGTGACAGTGGGAAGCATGTTCCAGTTGATATACGGTCCCCGGATCTCCTGCTGGCTGGGCTCCAGCGGCACCCACCAGGTGATGTTGGGGGTCGAGTAGCTCACGCCAATCGACCCGGTCAGCGTTGCCGGATAACCGATCAGGAAGCCAAAGGTCACTGTGCCGCCCCAATCCTCCACCTTCGCGCCATCCTCGTCCTCGTCCCCGCCGGTGATGCGCAACGTCGATTTGCCCGAGTACCGCCACTGTCGCGACGTCGGGTTGGAGTCGATCGGTACCACCGATTCGACCCGGGTGTCTGACACTAAGGCCGCGATCTTGCGCTTCTTCCCGTCCACCACCGAGTCGCCGCCCTCTACCCTCGCCTGGGCCGGGCCCGCCACCAGCATTCCAGCGGCCATTACCGCAGCGGCAACGCTCAGCGCCCCCCGACTTCTTCGTCCCATGGACGTCATCAACCTGTCCTTTACCTCACCGCCGAGCCGGCATTTCCGGCCTCGGCAACAGACGCTGCAACCTGCACGTCCATCGACACGGGCAACTCTCGCTCCGAGCCGATATGTCTTGTTGTCGCCGCACGCTGCCGGGTCGCCCGGCGTAGCGCCGAGAGCGTCAAGTGGGCCGGACCGGCCGCGTAGCCGACGATCTCCACGACCCCCAGCGCGAGGGGATATCCCTCGCGTTTAGCGGCGTTCTTCGGCGACCGCGGATCGAACAGCAGCCGCAGACCGCCGGGCAATGCTTGCGCGACGCCGACAGCTTCGTTGGGCCCCCGCACCAAATGTCGACACACACTGGCCGACATCCCGGTGCCGTACCCATACAACTGCCGACGCAATGCCGCGCGATTGTCCCGGTGGTGGTGACGTACGATCGCCGCTGGCTGATACACGATCGCGTCACCAGCGAGGTTGACACGACGGAAAGCATCGAGGTCTTCCCCGCCGCGCGTCGAGGTCCCAGCGCCCAGCAATTCATCGAATCCGCCGAGTTCGATGATTCGCGCCCTGCGAAAGGCCATATTGTTTCCCGAGCCGAATTCACTCCCGGCAATCGGATAGGCCAACCCCCGGGCCCCTTCCTTGGCTGTCGGCTCCCACCGACGCAGCCAATCCAGTGATCGGCTAACGCCGGGGTGCCACACCATCGGGTCCAGGCCCCGATCAAAGCGGGCCGCCCGCTCAAACCACCGGAAGATGGCCCGCCCCAGCTCAGCCGGAATGACCGCCCCCGTCACGCAGGTAACGTCACCATCGGTATCGGCGGCAAAGACGGCCGCGAGGCGTTCCAGCCAGTCGGGTTCGGGTTCCGCGTCGTCGTCGGTGAAGACGACGATGTCGCCGCGAGCCGCCGCCAAGGCAGTATTGCGGGCACAGGACAACCCGCGTCGCGGCTCCTCGACAATTCGCAACCGCGGGTTGTCCGCCACTGCCGTCAGCGCGGCGCGCGTCGCCCCCGAGCGCGGGTCGTTGTCTATGACAACAACTTCCGCGGGAACCAGCGTCTGCTCGGCAAGGATCGCCTGCACGGTGGCGGCCAACCTGGGACTGCGCCCGAGGGTGCACAGTGCGGCAGTCACCGTCTGATCAACTGCCGGCCAGGTCGGATATGCGCGTCGGCCGACCCCGGCCACTGCCCCGTCGACAGCGGTCCTGATCTGCGTACTGGCCGGGATCGCCGGCCCGATCGGCACTCGGATGCTGGCGATCTGGCGTCCGTCGAGACGAACCCGAAGGTGGACGGCGTCGACAGCCCGATGACCCAGTTCGGGGATCGGCCGGACCGGCACACCGCTGCTACCGTCGACATCGACCACGCAGGTAGGCTCGGCGCCGATTCCCCAAGCACCGTCGGTGCCGCGCGGCCGCGACACCAACCCGGTTAGCCAGCCCAATCCGGCCGCCCCGGTCCCGATAATGGTCGCGATAGCCCGCTGCAACCCATTGAGGTCCCCGCGACGAAGTCCGACAACGTCGGCCGCAACGGCCCGCGGTAGTGCTGAGCGCAGATACCGACGTTCGGCTGACAGGGAGTCGCGATACCCGCCCCGATGGCCGAGCATCGCTTTCGAACGTCCCTCCGCGATGCATCTCCGAATGAAGTAGCGGCGGCTGCACCGCAGCGGAGAGATCGAGTGACGGACCGATGCGCCGCCGATGCGCATGATTTCTTTTGCTGGCCAAATCTGACGCATCCTGATCGCGAGGTCGGTCTCCTCCGCGCCGGCAGCATTCTCCCCAGCCCGACCCAAACCGGTATGGAATCCACCCGCTGCGATGGCTAGGTCTCGGCGCACCGCCATGTTCGCGCCGATTGGGTTACGGACCGGTGCCCCTACCGGCGGCATTCCCTGATAGTCGCAGCCAACTACCCAATCGAAGGGCAACGGCAGCCATGTCGGTCGCGAGCCACCTGGCCACTGCGGAAAGATTTCACCGCCGACCATCATTACCTGTGGATCTGCGAAGGATTTTGCGATCGCGTCCAGCCAACCGCCAGCGGGAACCGCGTCGTCATCGACGAAAGCCACAATCGTCGAAGCCGCGTTCTGCAGGCCGGTGTTTCGTGCCGCGGACAGCCCGCCGGTGTCACCTCCGAGCACAACTCGGACCCCACCCGAGGCTGACTTCAGGCGGGCATACAGGTCTGGATTTCGGTCGACGACGACAATGACTTCGTCGCCCTCGCGCCGCTGGGCTGTCACCGCCGCCAGGCAACGTTGGATCGCCTCCCACCGCCGCGAGTCGTGGCAACAGATCACCGTCGATATCGGGATTGCCACGCCTAGACCGCCCGCGAGCCAGGGGTTGTGTCGCGCCCACCGTCCTCGGCGAAGTGCCGGATTGCTGGCGTCAGCTGCGGCGACCGGTCCCGCGCGCGGTATTCGACCAACAGGGTGCGCAGGACTCGACTCCCGTCGCTAACAGCCCGCAAGTTGCTCGGACCATGTAGCCGGTGCCGCTCGTGACTGGGCACCTCGCGGATAACCAGCCCGGACGTGGCGGCCCGGCAGTTGATCACCGTTTCGATCTCGAAGCCGTCCCCCCACTGCTGCTCGCCGCCTGCGGGTTCGTGATCGGGCAGTTCAAGCAGCGGCAGCACGTCTCGCCAGAACGCGTTGTAGCCATAGCAAAGGTCGGTGAAATGCATGCCAAAGAGCAGATTGGTGAGCACAGTCAGACCCCAGTTCCCGATCCGTCGGATCACGGTGATGTCGGCACTTCCGCCACCGGGTGCGAAACGCGTGCCTTTGGCAAAGTCCGCACCGGAGGTCAACGCCGCGACAAAGGAGTCAATCTCTCGCGGGTCGGCCGATCCGTCGGCGTCAAGCATGACGATGACATCACCGGTCGCCGCGGCGAAACCGCAGGCCAAAGCATTTCCTTTGCCCCATCGGGTTTGCTGCACAACGACCGCATCCGGACGCAACCTGGCGACCACCCCGAGCGAGTCATCACTCGAACCGCCATCGACCACGACCACCTCGGCGTCGGCGGGCAGGAGCGGTAAAACGTGACAGAGGTTGCGCTCCTCGTTGAAGACGGGGACCACGATGGATACCGTCGGCCCGCCCGGAGTGTGCACCACCTTTCCCCGCCTACGCCACGACACCACTCCCCTGCCCGTCACGTTCGACCTCCGATTGGTGCCGACACGCGAATCGCATGGGTCGGCCAAGCTGCTTTACCCAGTAGTCGGCCGCCACTCGCGTTTGGTTCCCACCGCCCCGCTTCATGCTGGGCACGCGCGGCGAGGAGCCCGACAGGTTGGCGCCGTCGGGCGACTGCGGGTTACCGGCAGCGCCCGTAAACGACGTAGTGGTCGCCGGTCAGCGGGTTGCGCGAAATGCGGGCCTCGATGCGGAAGACATCGGCGAGCAGGGTCGGGGTGATGACTGTCTCAGGCGGCCCGGCGGCGACCACCTTCCCGTTGCACATCACCACGACGTTGTCGGAATAGGCCAATGCATGATTGAGGTCGTGGACCGCGACGACGATGGTGGCCTCGAGGTCGGCGAGAATATCCAATAGGCCAATCTGGGCGTGCACGTCGAGATGATTGGTCGGTTCGTCCAGGATGATCAGTGGCGATTGTTGGGCTAGCGCCCGCGCCAACAGCACTCGCTGCCGTTCTCCGCCCGACAAGTCCTGAAAGTATCGGTCGACGAACCCGGCCATATCTACCCGGTTCAGCGCCGCGTCAACGATGTCCCGGTCGTGGCGGGTATCGCCTTCCAACGGTCTCTTGTGCGGTGTGCGCCCCATCGACACAATCTCGCGCACCGTGAAGTCGGCCGTCTCCCCGTGATGCTGCGTCACCACTGCTCGTAGCCGCGCACTGTCACGTACCGGCATCTGCCAGACATCCGCAGCGCCGATCAGGGCAGTTCCACGAGAGGGTCGGCAGGCACGGTAGAGCGCCCGCAGCAGAGTCGACTTGCCCGATCCGTTTGGACCGACGATCGCGGTAAGGCTGCCCGCTGGAATGGCGATATCAACGTCGGCGATGATCGAAACACCGTCAATATCGACCGAAACCGCCCTGGTGGCAACGGTGGGTGGTCGCTGATTCCTCGCCGGTTGCGAGCGGCGCCAACGGCCCGCGTCGTCGCTGGTCACACTGCACCTCCGGCCCGACTCCGTTTGAGTAACCAGAGGAAGAAGGGACCGCCCACCGCAGCGGTGAATATGGTCAGCGGATACTCGTTCGGCGGGTCGACCGACCGTGCGACGGTGTCTACCGCGACCAAAAAGGCAGCGCCCAGTAAAGCGGCCGCCGGGAGAAGCCGGCGGTAGTCCGCCCCGACCGCGAAGCGCGCGATATGCGGAATCATCAATCCAACGAATCCGACTCCGCCGGCAATGCTGACCGACACTCCGGTGAGCAGTGCGACCACAACGATGAGCTGGAGTCGAAAGGCATTGACCGACACGCCCAGCGCTACGGCGTCATCGTCGCCCATCGAGACTGCGTTGAGGCTGCGCCCCTGAACCATCAGCAAGGCAACGCACCCCAGCGATACCACCGCCGGAATCACCAATACCGACAACGAGTCCACGCCAGCCACACTCCCCATCATCCAAAAGAGCATGCCGCGTATCTCGGCTGGGTCTGAGTGCAACTGGACCAACGAGGTTGCCGCGGCAGCGACTTGACCGACGCCCACCCCGGCCAGCACGATGCGGGATCCGGTGAATGTGCCACTCCGATGAGCGAAGAGCAGAACGATCAGCAAGGCGATCATGGCGCCAATGAAGGCAGCCGTTGGTAGGCCCAGGTTGCGCAACCACAACGCCGACGCCGACGACATCACCAGGACCGCGCCCAGCGAGGCTCCCGAGGAGACTCCGAGCACGTACGGGTCGGCCAACGGGTTTCGCACCATCGCCTGCAGTGCCGCTCCGGCGATGGCCAAGGCCGCCCCAACCACGATGGCCGCAAGCGTGCGCGGCACGCGTAGCTTCCAGACGATCAGGTCGTTGACCGCACTGTCCGGCGGAGCGGGACGCGGAATCGCCACGCCCAGTTTGTCGGCAACGTCGGCGACGAGCCCGCCGAGGTGAAAAGCCAGTGACTGCACAACCTCGCCGGGGGGAACGGTGACCGACCCAACGGCAATCGCGGCTACCGCCGCGCCGACGAATAGGACGGTCCCAACCACCATGACCAGCGGATATCGTCGTCGAAGTGACGTCCGCGTGCTCACTGACACCCCACAATATCGCGACGGCGGCGGGTGACGTCTGCGCTGTGTGGACTGGTCGACACTTCAGCGCGGCCGATAGACATGGCTACTATTCTACAAATGGTAGAATCCGTGTCGTCGGTGCACCCGCCACAACAGGCGCGGACACGCATGCAGATCGACACCCTGAGCCTGCTCGCAGCGAGTGGGATCAACGCCGTGCTCGGCGTGGCCTACTGGGGCGCAGCGACCCGACACTACGGAGTAGCCGAGGTTGGCCGAGCATCAACCCTGATCAATTCGGCGCTGCTGCTGGCATCCCTGGCCAACCTCTCACTGGGGCCGTTGTACGAACGGTTCCTGCCGGTCGCCGGATCGCTGCAGCGACGTCTCATCCTCGCCGGCCAGGTGATCACCGCCGCGCTGGCCGGACTGTTCGCCGCCGTCTTCCTCGCGGTCGGGCCCGGCGAACTCGCCAACGGTCACGATCTGGTCGGATTGCTCTTCCTATTCGCGGTGCCGACGCTTGCCACCTTTAGCCTGCTGGACGCAATTCTGGTCGGACTACGCAGCGGTCGCTGGGCTGCCGCAAAGAACACGTTCCACGCGATGAGCAAGCTGGTGCTGGCGATACTGTTCGCCGGCATCGGCACCGCCACGGCACTGGTGTCGAGCTGGGTTATTCCCAGCCTCGGCGCAGTTGTCGTCATCGAGATACTTTTGCTGTCCCGTATCGGACCGTTGCGCCAAGACCGCCGCGCGACACCCGAGCTGCCCGAACGCAAGGCCCTGGGCGCCTTCACCGGCTGGGCAATGGCGTGGATGCTCGCCCAGACCCTGCCCGGACTACTGATCCCGCTCATTGTCGTCAGCCAACGTGGGCTCGCCGATGCCGCATTCTTCAACATCTCGTGGACCATCGTCGCGGCGTCGATTTTGTTGATGGCCCTGGTCACCGGCCCTTACGTCGCCGAGGCTTCCCGCCGTCCTAGCCGATCACGCTGGGAATTAACCCGGACCCTGGCCACCAATCTCGTCCTGATCAACATTGTCCGCGCGCTACTCGTCGGAGCCGTCGGCCCAATCGTCCTCTACCTCTATGGGCGGGAGTATTTCTCGGCTGGCACACCTTTGCTGCTGGTCATGGCGTGCTGCCAATTGATTTCGACAGTCGGCTACCTCTACGCAAGCATCGCACGGGTGAGTGGAAAGATCGGCTTCCCCACCGTGGTGCAATTGCTGGGCACCGGGGGGTTGTTGCTGGTGGTCCCCGTCCTGGTCACCCATTGGGGAATCGTTGGCGTGGGCGTGGGCTACCTAGTCCACGACGTTGTCCTCGCGCTGGTGATAGCGCCGAAACTCATCAAGGCGCTGCGCAGTGAGAAAGCTGTGAACTTCCAAGTCCCGGTACGCGACAACTAATGATGTGCGAAATGAACTCGGCTACCGCGCAGCAGAGGTAGCGCACCCAGGGCCCGCCACCGCCATCGCCGGCCGGGTCGACTATCGTCAGGGGTATGCGAGAAGCCCACGCCGATGATGCCGAGGTCACCAGCGCAGCCCTGGCCGCGGCAAGTGGAGACGACGCATCGCTTGAGTTCTTTGTGCGCGCGACTCAGCGTGACGTGTGGCGTTTCATCTGCCACCTCGGACATGCCAAGACTGCTGACGACCTCACGCAGGAGACCTTTCTCCGGGCGCTCAAGAGTTTGCCTCGCTTCAAGGCGCAGTCGACCGCGCGCACCTGGCTGCTCTCCATCGCACGGCGCACCTGCGCCGACGAGGTGCGCTACGCGATGAGCCGACCCCGCATCGCCGACACAGTCGACTGGGTAGCCGCGGCTGACCGTCACGTCGGCGCCAACAACGCCTGGCAAGGCATTGTGGAACTCAACCTGCTGCTCGACCAGCTACCCGCAGACCGGCGCGAAGCACTGGTGCTCACCCAGGTCATCGGGCTGTCCTACCAAGAAGCCGCAGAGGTAGTCGGCTGCCCGGTCGGGACGATTCGCTCCCGTGTTGCCCGCGCCCGGGAATCGCTGATCGCGGCGAGCTCGCCAGCCACGCTGCGGAGCGTGAACTAGACCGGGACGTCTCGGTCGGGACGACATCAGCAATGGTGAAGCGTCCTGAGAAGCGCAGAAGGACAGGTAGGCACAGTGACCGCACTGGACGAATCCACACCGATAGTACCTGGAGCTGACCAACCCGCCGGTCTCAACGCCCCCCAGCGAATCCAGCTCGACGTCTCCGGAATGACCTGTGGCGCATGTGCCGCCCGGGTGGAGAAGAAGTTGAACCGGGTCGAGGGCGTGCGCGCAACGGTCAACTATGCGACGCGGGTTGCCACGATCGACGCCAACCCCGAAATCAGCGCAGCAGCGTTGTGCGACGTGGTGGACAAGGCCGGGTATGGCGCAGCGGAGCGCGACTCACGTCCCACCCCAATTGCCGATACCGACGGTGACCACGCCAGTAGCCTCTTTCGCCGACTCGTCGTCGGGCTCATCCTGTTCATCCCGCTCGCCGACCTGTCGATCCTGTTCGCGGTAGTCCCCTCAGCACGCTTCGCAGGCTGGCGATTCCTCCTGCTCGTCCTGGCGATTCCAATTCTGACCTGGTGCGCGGCACCGTTCTATCGGGTCGCCGTCAAGAATTTGCGCGCCCGCACAGCGAGCATGGAGACCTTGGTGTCCATGGGAATACTCTCTGCCACCGCGTGGTCGGTCTGGACGATGTTTGGGTCGGCCGCCACGCCTGCGGGCTCGAAATCAACCGGGGTCTGGTCGGCGATCTGGGGCAGTGACGCCATTTATCTCGAAGTAGCCACCGGTGTCACGGTTCTTGTGCTGGCCGGCCGCTACTTCGAGGCCCGGGCCCGCTCCCGGGCTGGCGGCGCCTTGCGCGCCCTCGCCGCACTCACCGCGAAGACGGTGACGATCGTCGCCGCCGACGGGCAAGAAATGACTATTCCGGCCGATGAGTTGAAGGAAGGTCAGTCGTTCATCGTTCGCCCCGGCGAAACGATCGCCACCGACGGCATCATCACCAACGGTCGGGCGTCGGTGGACATGAGCACCATGACCGGCGAGTCTCGCCCGGTCAAAGCGACCGTCGCCGACGCAGTCATCGGCGGTACCACCGCGTTGGACGGACGACTGGTCGTCCAGGCAGCGGCGGTGGGAGCCGACACCCAGCTGGCCGGAATGATGCGGCTCGTCGAGCAGGCACAGTCCGGGAAGGCCAACGCCCAGCGCCTTGCCGATCGGATCTCCGGAATCTTCGTACCGACCGCAATCGTCATTGCCATCCTCACCGTGCTGGGCTGGCTACTCGTGGAAGGCACGGCCGAACGCGCTATCGCTGCCGGGGTTGCCGTACTCGTGATCGCGTGTCCCTGCGCGCTTGGCTTGGCCACCCCGATTGCTGTGATGGTGTCTGCCGGGCGGGGAGCCCAACTGGGCATCTTCTTGAAGAACCACCAGGCGATGGATACCTCGCGGGAGATCGACACGGTGGTGTTCGACAAGACGGGAACCGTCACCGTCGGTGAACTCACCGTGACCGACGTGTGGGTCGCCGAGGGACAGAGCCGCGACGAGATCCTTGCAGTCGTGGCTGGCGTCGAAGCCGCCTCCGAGCACGCTGTCGCCGCCGCATTGGTCGCGGCGTGTACTGGGGAGGTCCCGCCGGTCAAGGACTTTACCGCCCATCCTGGTCAGGGTGTCACGGGGTTGGTCGAGGGCCACTCGGTTCGAGTCGGGTCACCCCGCTGGATTTCCGCATCGGGCAGCACGCCGTTTGGCGCCGCGTCCTTGCGTCGAACCGCCCACGAACGAGGTGACAGCGCCGTGTTCGTCAGCATCGACGACCAGCTGTGCGCAGCGATTGCGATTGCCGACACCGTCAAACCTAGCTCGGCGCCGGCAATCGCGGCCTTGGACAAGGCCGGCATTCGTACCGTTCTGCTCACCGGCGACAACCTTGCGGTCGCCAATCGGGTGGCGAAGCAAGTTGGAATTGACAAAGTGATCGCCGAGGTCCTACCCGACGAGAAGGTAGCCGTCATCGCGGCCCTGCAGGCCGAGGGCAGAGCCGTGGCCATGGTCGGTGACGGAATCAACGACGGGCCGGCACTGGCCACCGCTGATCTTGGCCTGGCCATCGGCCGCGGTGCTGACGTTGCCATTGGCGCCGCTGACATCATTCTGGTCCGTGACGATCTACGCTCGGCGCCAGCCGCACTGAGCTTGGCCAATGCCACTAAGCGGACTATTCGGACGAATCTCATCTGGGCGTTCGGCTACAACATTGCGGCGATCCCGATCGCCGCAATGGGGCTACTCAATCCCCTGATTGCCGGCGCTGCCATGGCCCTGTCGTCGCTATTTGTTGTCTCCAACAGCCTGCGTCTGCAAAACTTCGGATCAACCTAGCGCCCGTGGCCCTCGGCGCGGCGCGGGGTCGGGCCGAGGTGGACGCAGTTGAACAACCTCAGCTGATTCCGGCGCTTCATCGGCCGCTCTTGCGAACCGACGATCGGCCGACGCTTTCCTGTGGTCGCGGAGATTTCGCCAGCGACATACCAGCAACGCACTAACCAGGACCAGAGTAGCTGTCGCCAGGGCACCATGAATTGCCGGATACCAAGTGGGCAAGTCCCGCAGGAGATAGCCGAACGACCACATGAGTGTCGCGATGGTCGCGGCAACCGTGGCGGTGGGCAATCCAGCCGGACTCCGCATCACGTTTCCCCACAGCGACTGCGCAGCACGGTGCTCGGGAGCGCGTGATCGGTTGCGCAAGTCGGCCATGATCTGGCCACTCAGGTCAGGAGCGACATCTGGGGAGAACAAGTCGAATGAGCAGACCGCCTCATACCACCGAGCACATTCCCGGCACCCAGCTAAATGCTCATCGACCTGCGCCGCCGGAACCATCTCCCGTTCTCCGTCAACCCGAGCAGACAACGATTCACGGGCAACTTCACACTGCATCGACTAGCACCTCCCTTGCCTGGAAGAACTCAGCGACGAGATCTCGCTAGAGCGGCAAGCATTTCATTATAGGAACTGAGTTCGTCATCCTCATAGGTATCGGCGTGACGATCAGCGCGCGCAGCTTGGCGACGATCTGATTTCGCCCATTGCACGACGATCGCAACGACCACCATCAGGACTGGGAGTTCACTTGCTCCCCAGGCGATGGCCCCACCGAGCCATTGGTCGCGACTCAGATCAGAAACCCATGGCAATGCCAACTCACTATAGAAGTTTCCCGCGATCACCGTCGTCATCGTCATTAGCGCAATTCCGAAGAATGCGTGGAAGGGCATTACCGCGAACAGTAGGCCGATCCGCGCCAGGAAAGGCAGTCGGCGGGGCCCCGGATCTATACCGAGAATCACCCAGAAGAATAGGTAGCCGACGATCACGAAATGGACCGTCAGCAGTACGTGACCCCAGTGGTATTTTGCAAACGTGGCGAAGATGGAAGTGAAGTAGACTACATACAACGACATGACGAACATCGCAAGAGCGACAATCGGATTGGATGACACCCGGGTGATGCGCGAATGCAGAAGCCAAAGCACCCATTTTCTCGGCCCCGGCGATCCGTTCGCGGTGGCCGTTGGCAAAGCGCGAAGTGCCAGCGTGGCCGGCGCACCGAGCACCAACAAAACCGGGATGAACATATTCAGCGCCATATGCTCAGCCATGTGCACACTAAACATGGCCGACCCATACGATCGGACACCTGACGAAGTGAAGAAAACCAGCGCGAGGCAACCCAGAATCCAACTCATGGTGCGGCCCCGCGACCATTGGTCGCCCCGTCGGATCAGACGCACCACGCCCCAGACGTAAAGACCGACGGCCACCAGGCAAAACGTTCCGATGAAAACGTCGAACCGCCAGAAGAGGGCCAATCGCTGCACGGTGGGCGGTCCGGGCAGCGGGTATCCCAGGAGTACGTCAAAGGCACTGAACCTTCGAGCGAGGAATCGCGGGGCGACCCTGGTGTCCATGACGGCCCAGGCGGCAAAGACCACAAGCGCCAGTATCGTCGCCCCAGCAATCGATAAACGCACGTCACGGCCTAACACGCCTCTGGTCGCTAGGCGATGCTCGCGCCACCCGACGTATCCCAGCGCCGATAACGCGAGCATAAAAACCACCGCAGCGACCCCAAAGGCCGTGTCGAATACGAACCTTTGGGGCAACAGGAAAGCGACCAGGCCCGCACCGCTCAACCAACTGACCACGTCGGCGATCACCACTATGAGCGGGCACCGAGAAGGAACAGATTGGCTGGTGTCGTCGCCATTGAGTTCCGGCGCGCAGGCAAACGCCCAACGATATCCCAAACCCACTGAGAGTGAAGCCGCGAAAAGAATCGCCAAACCGGTCATATAGTCATGATTGGGCCCCTGCCCCGCGTTTCCGGCCATATACGGCGCCACCACAGCAATGAATGCTGGTACCAAAAGGACCACGTGTCCGATCCAGCTCAACACAAATCGCGACACCACTGCGACCACCGTTGCGCAGCAGGCCACAACAATCCAGGCCACTGCCGTCTCACTGACGGCTATCCCAACCCCCACTGCGGCCTCACCGACCAAACGAATCGGATTGGTACCCATCGCGTCGGCTGCGCCTACCAGAACCATCGCCCACGCGCCGACGGCCAACCAGGAACTAGCCCGAGTGACCATCAGGTGAGCGGGATAGACCCGCGCATCAATAAAGCCCCCCGCGGGACGGGCCACCGTCACTACAAAGACCAGGCTGCCAAGTACGAGCGCCCCAGCAACCGATACCAAGAAGTACCCGACGACATCGGCGAGGGAAGTCAGCTGGCCGGGATACGGATCGCCTCGCTCCACGTAACGATCGGGGCCAGCAATTACGGAGTAGACGGCGAGCCCGACTGCCGATACGCCCAGCCCAGTCCAGGCCATCCGCCTAGCTGTGGACGAAAAGACGGGGATACCGCCGTCGGCAGCCGTCTCGTCGTTGGACATGGCGCCATCCTACCTTCGGTGGAATGCCGCCCCGATGCTGGTAGGCCCTGCTACCGGCTGTGCACGACCGCCGTCTGCGTGACCCGGTCGTGCAGGGCGCGCCCGTTGTTGTCGTTGATCAGGGCGGGCACGATCACCGTGATCAACAGTTGGCGGACGAAGGCGCGCAGAACACCGACCGCGGCGCGCATCGAAGCGTTCTCCGTCGGCTCGAAATCGACGCGGATGACGCGCAAACCCACGACGTACTGTCCGGGCGTGAATCCGAACAATGTGACAGTCGCCACACCCACGACAAACCACACCGCGAGTTGGGGCAGTGCGATGGCGTTGATCTTCGCCTCGATCGTCGGCTCGCCGGCCACGAAGAAGAAGGCCACAGCATAAGCCATCAGCCAGTCGACGAGCAAACCGCCCACGCGGCGCCAACCGGTGGCCAGCGCGCCCGGACCCGACTGCGGCAGACCAAGGTCCTGACCTGGGTATTCGTTGTCTTTGGTGGCAACATCGTCCACCCGCGGTCCGGAAAGCCACGATCCGGCGGCACGTCGTCCCGACTGCTGTCCCATGCCCGCCATCCTAGGCGCTCGCCCGCCGACCACCGCATTCCCGGGGTTAGAGCCAAGCGCGAACCGCATGTTTGCGATAGTGGAAGCAGCCCTCTCTCGGGCAAGCACAGCGTCGTGCGTCGGTTAACACGGGAGAAACACGACTTTGACCGAAGGGCAACGTGCCCTCCATAACGTCATCGTCATTGCCAGGCCCCTGGCGCAGTAGCCACCCCATCCCGGAGGCTACAAACGAGTGAAGGAGTCACCGGACGGTGTATACCAGCAAAGAAGAACTTCTCGAGGGCATCAAAAAAGAAGGCGTCGAGTACGTCGACATCCGCTTCTGCGACCTGCCCGGCGTGATGCAGCACTTCTCGATCCCGGCGTCGGCGTTCGACGAGTCGGTGTTCGAGGACGGTCTCGCATTCGACGGTTCGTCGGTGCGCGGATTCCAGTCGATCGACGAATCCGACATGATGTTGCTGCCGGACCCTTCGACCGCACGCGTCGACCCGTTCCGCAAGGCCAAGACGATGAACGTCAGCTTCTTCGTCCACGACCCCTTCACCCGCGAGGCCTATAGCCGCGACCCCCGCAACGTCGCCCGTAAGGCCGAGGACTACTTAGCCTCCACCGGCATCGCCGACACCTGCTTCTTCGGCGCCGAGGCGGAGTTCTACATCTTCGACTCGGTGTCCTACGGCTCTGAGATGAACGGGACCTTCTACAAGGTCGAGTCCGAATCGGGCTGGTGGAACGCCTCCTCCGACACCGACCCGGACGGCAGCCCGAACCTCGGTTACAAGGTTCGCCCCAAGGGCGGCTACTTCCCCGTCGCGCCGTACGACCACTACGTGGACCTCCGTGACGAGATGTCGACGAACCTGATCAATTCCGGCTTCACCCTCGAGCGCGGCCACCACGAGGTGGGTACCGCCGGCCAGGCCGAGATCAACTACAAGTTCGATACGCTGCTGCACGCTGCTGATGACGTTCAGCTGTTCAAGTACATCATCAAGAACACCGCGTGGCAGAACAACAAGTCGGTCACCTTCATGCCAAAGCCGCTGTTTGGCGACAACGGCTCGGGCATGCATGCCCACCAGTCGCTGTGGAAGGACGGCAAGCCGCTGTTCCACGACGAGTCCGGGTACGCCGGCCTGTCGGACCTGGCCCGCTACTACATCGGCGGCATCCTGCACCACGCCCCGTCGCTGCTGGCGTTCACCAATCCGACGATCAACTCGTACAAGCGACTAGTGCCCGGCTACGAGGCCCCGATCAACCTTGTCTACAGCCAGCGCAACCGCAGCGCCTGTGTCCGTATCCCGATTACCGGCAACAACCCGAAGGCTAAGCGCCTGGAGTTCCGCTGCCCGGACAGTTCAGGTAACCCGTACCTGGCGTTCGCCGCGATGATGATGGCCGGCCTCGACGGCATCAAGAACAAGATCGAGCCGCACGAGCCGGTCGACAAGGACCTCTACGAGCTTCCGCCGGAAGAGGCCAAGTCGATCCCGCAGGCTCCGACCTCGCTCGCCGCAGTGATCGACCGCCTCGAAGAGGACCACGACTACCTCACCACCGGTGGGGTGTTCACCGAGGACCTCATCGAGACCTGGATCAGCCTCAAGCGCGAGAACGAGATCCTGCCGACGCAGATCCGTCCTCACCCGTACGAGTTCCAGCTGTACTACGACTGCTGATAACCCGGCAGGCTCCCACACGGCGCTACGCGCTCCCACTCGCCTTTGAGTGGGATGCGGTAGCGCCGTGTCGGGTTTGCGGGGTGTCCCGCAGGGCCCAGACCGCGAGAACCGCGGTGGCGACCAAGACGCCCGCCCCCACCCACGCGGCGGCCGACAGTCCGTCGACGAAGGCGCTGCGGGCCACCGCGAGCAGGTGCTCGGCCTGGTCGGCGCCGAGTCCGTGGGCGGTGGCCAGCGCCCCGGCCAGGCTGCGCCCCGCAGGGCTGTCGGCGAAGGCCGGATCGTCGAAGGACAGCCGGTACACCGCGTTGAGCACGCTTCCGAGGATCGCGATGCCGAAGGCTCCCCCGAACTCGCTGGACGTCTCCAACAGGCTCGACGTCGCACCCGCCCGGTCGGCCGGCGCCACCCCGACGATGTAGTCGGCGATGACCGCCGCGACCGCGACCGTCCCACAGGCCAGTGCCGTCGCCCCGACGAGGACGACCGCCAGCGACTGCGTCGTCGTGAACGCGGCCAGCACCGCGAACCCGGTTGCCGCGACCAGCAGGCCGGTGACGACGACGGGCGGCCGGCCGAACCGGTTCGAGCCGGCGGCCGCCGCGGGTGCTGCGGCACCGACGAACACCGAGGGCAGCAGGCTCCACAACGCGGCCACGAGCGGCGAGTAGCCCAGCACCGACTGCAGGTACTGGGTCATCATGATCGCGTTGCCCAGGATGGCGAACATGCTGATGACGTTGATCCAGATCGAGGCGGAGAACCGGCGGTCGGCGAACAGCGAGACGTCCGCGAGTGGCTGCTCCAGACGCGTCTGCCGCCAGACGAACACCGCGCCGACGACCAGACCGGCCGCGATGAGCCCCAGCCAGGACGCGGCCCACCCGTCGGCGGCCAGCTTCTTGATGCCCTCGATCACCGGCAGGATGGCGCCGAGCGCCAGGACCGCGCTGAGAACATCCACCCGGCGAGACCGGTCACCGGTGTCGCCGGGAAGCAGGATCGGAGCCGCGATCACCAGGGCCGCCATCACCGGCACGTTGATCAGGAACACCGACCCCCACCAGAAGTGTTCGAGGAGAAGGCCGCTGATGATCGGGCCGACCGCGACACCGCCGGTCAGGACCGCACTCCAGGCCGCGACCGCCTTGGCACGCTGTGCCGGGTCGCTGAACAGGTGCCGGACCAGCGCCAGCGTCGACGGCATCAGCGTGGCCCCGCCGACCGCGAGCAGGGCGCGGGCGCCGATCAGCATCGTCGGCGTGACGGAGAAGGCCGCAATGACCGACGCGACGCTGAACGCGACTGCCCCGATCGTCAGCAGTCGGCGGTGGCCGATCCGGTCGGCGAGCGAGCCCATCGTCAACAAGAGGCCGGCGAGGACGAATCCGTAGACGTCGAAGATCCAGAGTTGTTGCTCGGCGGTGGCGTCGAGGTCGGCGGCGATGAACGGTGCCGCGAAGAAGAGGACGGAGACGTCCATCGAGACGATCAGCATGGGCAGGCACAGGGCGATCATGCCGATCCACGGGGAGCGTGTCGGTGTTGGTGACATGGTCTCTCCTAACTGTTTACGTTAGATACTGTTTACAACACATACGAATGTATACCCGTTCTGTATACGACACAAGCAATAATCGCGGTAGCATGTCGACCATGACCCCGCCGAACGCCGCCCTCCCCCGGTACCTGCAGCTCATGTGGGATATCGACGATCCGAACCGGCGGGGCCCCAAGCCCAAGCTCACCGTCGGCGACATCGGGCGGGCCGCGATGGAGATCGCCGACCGCGACGGCCTCGACGCCGTGTCGATGAAAGCCATCGCCGACGGCCTCGGGGTGACCCCCATGTCGCTCTACCGCTATGTGGAGGCCAAGGAGGACGTCTACGAGATCATGTTCGACGACGCCTACGGCACCCCGAACCCGGGTCTCCTCGACGGTCGCGACGACTGGCGGGACCGGATCACCGCGTGGACGATGGCAGTCGTCGAGCGGATGGTCGCCCATCCGTGGGTCGCCGCCCTGCCGATGGTCCGCCCGCCCGCCGGCCCCCAGTCACTGCGGTGGACCGACCTGGGCATCGCCGCCTTCGACGGCACCGGCCTCCCCGATTCCGAGCGGATGTCGACGCTGCTCCTGATCTCCGGTTTCACCCGCAACCATGTGCGGATGTCGGCCGAGATGGGCGCCTTCGACGCCACCGCGACATCGAACGCGGACCACTACATGGCGGTCCTGGGCGGGGTGATCGACGCGGCGCGGTTTCCCAACCTGACGCGCGCAGTGGCATCGGACTACCTCGACGACGACGGTGAGGACTTCTTCACCGACGAGCTGCGATTCGGCCTGGACCTCATCCTCGACGGTGTGGCCGCGCGTATCGCCACGCTCGCGTAGTCACGGTCGACGGCCGGTCCGGCGCCCCCTGCTAGGTTAAGGCGCATGCGCACATCCGCCTTGCTCCCCGCCCTCGCCGCCGTCACCGCACTCGTCCTGGCCGGTTGCGGTTCCAACGACGACACGACGACCACCGCCGGCAACGGCGCACCGGAGACCGGCTCCTGCCCCACCGCGGCCCCGGCCGCCGACGCCAAGCCCGACTGGACCTTCACCGGGTCGACCGGCGAGATCAAGGTGGTCGCGCCGACCACGACCACCGCTCCCGGCGTGACCGTGCAGACGCCCTTCGCCGTTGCGGCGACCAAGGTCGAGACTCTCACCCCCGGCACGGGCGACCAGGTGATCACCCTCGAGGACATGGTCTCGGTCTGCTACGTGGGCGTCAACGGCCGCGACGGCAAGGTCTTCGACAGTGCCTACGAACGCGGCACCCCCACCCCGTTCCCGCTCACCAACGTCGTCAGCGGTTTCCAGAAGGCCATCGTCGGCCAAAAGCCGGGTGCCACCGTCGCGGTGGCCATGACCCCCGATGACGGCTACAGGCCGATGGGCGGTCAAGCCGACGCGGGCATCTTGGCCGACGACGCGCTGATCTTCGTCCTGCAGATCAAGGGCATCGAGCAGACCGACGGGAGCGAGTGATCAGCTCCCCAGCGCGCCGAACAGCGCCTGGTTGAACTCGAAGGCCCGGATGGCCTCTGCGGTCAGCCGACCGGTCGCCTCGGCGTCGAGGTCGAGGGCGTCAAGCTGATCGCGGTAGGCGTCCTTGTACCGCTTGAGCTTGTCGATGCCCTCGAACCGGTAGAAGCTCAGGGCGTCCTCCGACACCCCGTACAGGTTGCGCATCTTGCTCGCGATGATCTGGCCCCCCGACAGGTCGCCCAGGTAGCGCGTGTAGTGGTGCGCGACGAAGCGGACCGGATCGGCCGCACTCGCCTCGATCGCCGCGACGTAGTCCGCGGTGGCCGGCAGCATCGCCAGCGCGGCCGGGTCCACGCCGATCGCGACCAGGTCGGACTCCAGCGACGCCGTCCGGCGCAGCCGCTCGTCGAGGACCGCGGCCGCGACCGGGTCGGCGGCCAGCCGGTCCCCGGCCTGTTCCAGGGCGCGGTAGACGAAGAGCAGCTGTCCGGCGAGCGAGGCATAGGCCTGCGCGTCGAGCCGTCCGTCCATCAGGTCGGTGACGAATGCCGAGCGCTCGGCATTCTCGTGCGCCCGTGCCGTGGCCTGCCGCAACACGTCGGATGTCCGCTCGGCGGGAGCCCGGTCTTTCGTCGCAAAAGTCATGGCAGACATGCTACAGGACGCCAAGTGAGGTAAACCTAACTAAGCGACGAATCCCACACTCAGCGCGGCGACAGGCGGACCACCAGGACGCGGTGGTCGGCCCCCGACAGGTGGTAGGTCTTGACCTCGGTCGCGACGAAACCGCGGCTGATGACGTGGTCGATCCCCACCACCGGGCGGCCCAAGAGCCGATCGGTCGGGTACGTCGGCAGCCACCCGGCGCCGGCCTGGTCGGCGGCATCCTCGATTCCGCCGGTCAACAGGTCCCGATAGTGCTTGTGGTCCCACGTCGCGTTGAAGTCGCCGACCGCGATCAACCGCCCGGCCGGCAGCCCTTCGATGTGTGCACGAAGCACGCCCAGGTCGGCGATCGCGCTCTCGCCGTGTCCGGCGCCGGGGACAGGCGCCCCCGGGTGGACCGCGAGCAGCCGGGTCTGCGGTGCGCCCGGCAGGTCGGCCGTCGCCGCCAGGTTGTGCAGGATCATCCCGGGGACGCGCGTCTGGTCGCGCTGCGCGGCGCGGGTGAGCAGAACCGTCCCCACCGCCCCCGGGCCGGGAACGGCGTACACATTGGGCAGCTTCACCGTGATCGGCGACGATTCGATTCGCGTGAATGCCTGCGCCGTGACTTCTTGCACACTGACCACGTCCGGGTCGACGTCGGCGATGAGGCGCGCCAATTCGCCGACGTCGCCGGACCCCACCATCAGGTTCGACGAGAGGACCGTGATCGTCGGCGACCCGGCCGCCGGCGGCGGGGACGCCCGCCACAGCGGAACCTGGGTGACGAGCACCGCGCCCGCCACCGCCACGGAAACCCCGGCGAGGACCCAGTTGCGCAGGCTGGCGAACACGAGCACCGCGGCGATCGTGCTCAACACCGCCAGCGGCACCGCGCTGGTCGGGTAGATCGTGAGATTGCTCGTCGACGGGGAGAAGTGCAACCACACCGCCACGACGCCGACGGCCAGCATGAGCACGCCGACGGCCACACCGCCGGCACGGAACACCTTCCCAATCACCCGGACCACCCTAATCGGTCGGGTGCGACCGTTACCCGAACCGGTCTACGCGCCGAAGACCTCGGTGACCACGGCCTTGGCCCGACGGGTCACGCGCAGGTAGTTCTCCAGGAAGTCCGACGCCTCGTCGGCGGGCCAGCCGGCCGCGAAGGCGACGGCCCGCAGCGCCGAACCGGGACCGGGCAACTCGTCGACCGGTTTGCCCCGCACCAGCACCAACGCGTTGCGGGCCTTGGTCGCCGTCAGCCACGCCTCGCGCAACAGGTCGACCTGCTCTTGGGGCAACAACCCGTCGGCGGCGATCGCGTCCAACGACTGCAGGGTCGAGGTGTTGTGCAGGGACGGATGGTCGTGGGCGTGGCGCAATTGGACCAGCTGCACCGTCCACTCGACGTCGGCGAGCCCGCCGCGGCCCAGTTTCGTGTGCAGGGCCGGGTCGGCCCCGCGCGGCAGCCGCTCGGCGTCGACGCGCGCCTTGATCCGCCGGATCTCGCGCACCGCCTCCGGCGAAACACCCCCCTCGGGGTAGCGAATCCGGTCGGCCATGTGGAGGAAGTCGATGCCGAGCTCGTTGTCGCCGGCCACCTGATGGGCACGCAGCAGGGCCTGAATCTCCCACGGCTGGGCCCACTGGTCGTAGTAGGCGCGGTAGGACTCGAGGGTCCGGACGACCGGACCGTTGCGTCCTTCGGGCCGCAGGTCGATGTCGACCTCCAAGGGCGGGTCGGCACTCGGCGTGCCGAGCATCGTCCGGACGTTCTCGGCCACGGTTTGCGCCCACTTGAGCGCCACCGTCTCGTCATCGGCGCCGGAAGCGCCGGCGAGCGGGTCGGACCTCGCACAGCCCTGACGCGGCTCGCACACGAACATCACATCGGCGTCCGAGCCGTAGCCGAGTTCCCCGCCACCGAGGCGCCCCATCCCGATGACCGCGATCCGGGCCGGCGGCTCCTCCCCCGCCGGCAACGACTCGGCGACCACCACCTGAAGGGCGGCGTTGAGAACGGCCGCCCACACCGAGGACAAGGCCGCGCAGACCTCCCGCACGTCGAGCATCCCGAGGATGTCGGCCGAGGCTATGCGGGCCAACTCGGCCCGACGGTGCCCCCGCGCCACCGCGACGGCCTGCTTGAGATCGGTGCGGCGCACCGTCGAGGCGACCAGGCCCTTGGCCACGTCGTCGGGGTCGACCCCGATCAGTTTCGGCCCGTCGGCGCCGTCGCTGTAGAGCTTGATGACCTCGGGTGCCCGCATGAGCAGTTCGGCGATGTAGGCCGAGGTGCCCAGCACGTGCATGAGCCGCTGCGCCACCACCCCGTCGTCGCGCAACAGTCGCAGGAACCACTCGGCGTCGACCAGTTCCTCGCACAGCCGCCGGTAGTTCAGCAGCGCGGCGTCGGGATCGGGGGTCCGGCTGATCCACTCCAACAACGAGGGCAGGATCAGCAGCTGGATCTGGCCGCGCCGCCCGGCCGTGGAGGCCAGCGCCCTGATGTGGCCCAAGGCGCGCTCGGGCTTGGCATAGCCCAGGGCGGCGAGCCGCCGCTGCGCGGATTCGCTCGACAAGGTCAGCTCGTCGGCCTCGAACCGGGTCACCGACTCCAGCAGCGGCCGGTAGAAGAGCTTCTCGTGCAACTGGCGGATCCGCCGGCGCTGGGACCGCAACTCCTCGCGCAGGACGCCCGCCGCGTCCAGGTCTGACGTCGGGCGGATATGTGCCGCTCTGGCCAGCCAGCGCATCGCCGGGGCATCGTCGGGATCGGGGAGCACATGGGTGCGCGACAACCGCTGCAACTGCAGCCGGTGCTCGAGCAGGCGCATGAACTGATACGAGGCGGACAGGTTCGCCCCGTCGTCGCGCCCGACGTAGCCGCCGGCGGTCAGGGCCGCCAGCGCCTCGACGGTGGCCTGGACGCGGAGCGACTCGTCGACCCGACCGTGCACCATCTGCAGCAGCTGCACGGCGAACTCGACGTCGCGCAGACTCCCGCTGCCGAGCTTCAGATTCCGTTCGCGCAAGTCGGCGGGGACAAGCGATTCCACCCGTCGGCGCATCGCCTGGACGTCGACGACGAAATCGTCGCGCTCGGCGGCGGTCCACACCATCGGGGTGACCGCGTCGATGTACTCGGCGGCCAGCGCCATGTCCCCGCACATCGCGCGCGCTTTGAGGAGCGCCTGGAACTCCCAGGTCTTGGCCCACCGCTTGTAGTAGGCGATATGACTCTCCACGGTCCGGGTCAGTGCGCCGGCCTTACCCTCGGGCCGCAGCGCCGCGTCGACGTCGAAGAACGCCGCGGACCCGATACGCATGAATTCGCCTGCGATGCGCGCCGACGTCGAGTCGGCCGGTTCGGCGACGAAGATGACGTCGACGTCGGAGACGTAGTTGAGTTCCCGCGCACCGCATTTGCCCATCGCGATCACCGCCAGCCGCACGTCGAGCGGCGCCTCCCCGCAGACCTGGGCGATCGCGACCGCCAGCGCCGCGGTCAGCGCCGCGTCGGCGAGGTCGGACAACAAGGCGCCCGCCGTCGGGATCGGCACATAGGGCTCGTCCTGCACCGTGGCGGCCACGTCGTGCGCGGCGATCACCAACAGCTGGTCGCGATAAGCCGTGCGCAGCGCGTGAATCGCGTCCGTCCCGGTCACCTCGGCGCGAAACACCAGGTCGTCGGGCCCGGCGCTGGGATCCGGTTCGGCGGCCACCGACCCCAGCATCGCCGCGCGCATCCCCTCGACCGTCGGGAGATCGGTACCGGTGAGCAGCCGCCAGGCCGTCGGCTCGGCGACCAGGTGGTCCCCCAGCGCATCCGAGGCGCCGAGCACCCCGAAGAGCCGACCGCGGAAACCGGTGTCCTCGACGATGAGCCGCTCGACCGCCGACCACTCGCCCTGCTCGGACAACGCCTCGCGCAGGCGGACCAGCGCCTTGAGCGCCAGGTCGGCGTCGGCCGCCCGCGACAGCGCCCAGACGACGTCGACCCGCTCGTCGGTGTTCCACCCGAGCATCGCCAGATTGGCCCCGGCGTCGGCCTCGAGGAGGCCGAGCCGCCCCGTACTGGGTACCGTTCCGCGCCGCATCGGCGCCCTACAGCGGCAGGTAGTTGCGGAGTTCGAACGGCGTGACGTGGCTCCGATACGCCGTCCACTCCGCCCACTTGTTGCGCAGGAAGTAGTCGAAGACGTGCTCGCCGAGCGCCTCGGCGACCAGCTCGGACCGCTCCATCTCGTTCAGCGCGTCGGCGAGGCTGCCCGGCAGTTCGCGGTAGCCCATCGCGCGGCGTTCCCCCGCGGTCAGCGCCCACACGTCGTCCTCGGCCTCGTCGGGCAGTTCATAACCCTCGGCGATGCCCTTGAGGCCGGCCGCCAGCAAGACCGCGAATGTCAGGTACGGGTTGCACGCCGAATCGGGACTGCGGACCTCGACGCGGCGCGAGGAACCCTTGTTCGGCGTGTACAGCGGAAGCCGCACCAGCGCCGATCGGTTCGCGCGGCCCCAGGTGGCGGCGGTCGGCGCCTCGCCACCGTGGATCAACCGCTTGTAGCTGTTCACCCACTGATTGGTGACGGCGCTGAGCTCGGTGGCGTGGTGCAGGATGCCGGCGACGAACTGCTTGCCGACCGCCGAGAGCTGCATCGGGTCGTCGGGGTCGTGGAAGGCGTTCTCCTCGCCCTCGAACAGGCTCAGGTGGGTGTGCATCGCCGAACCGGCATGGTCGCTGAACGGCTTGGGCATAAAGGTTGCCGTGACGCCCTCGTTGATGGCCACCTCTTTGATGAGGTAGCGGAAGGTCATCACGTTGTCGGCCATCGAGAGCGCGTCCGCGTATCGCAGGTCGATCTCCTGCTGTCCCGGGGCGCCTTCGTGGTGGGAGAACTCGACCGAGATGCCCATCGACTCGAGGGCGTCGATGGCGTGGCGGCGGAAGTTCGGGGCGGCGTTGTGCACCGTCTGGTCGAAATAGCCGCCGTGATCGGCGGGCTCGGGCTCGGTGCCATCGGCCGGCGCGTTCTTCAGCAAGAAGAACTCGATCTCCGGGTGGACGTAGCAGGTGAAGCCCTTCTCGGCCGCCTTGTTCATCTGGCGGCGCAGCACCTGACGCGAATCGGCCCACGACGGCGAGCCGTCCGGCATGACGATGTCGCAGAACATCCGCGCCGAATGATGCCGACCATCCGACGTGGTCCACGGCAACACCTGGAAGGTGGACGGGTCGGGACGGGCGACGGTGTCGGCCTCCGACACCCGTGAGAAGCCTTCGATCGCCGAGCCGTCGAAGCCGATCCCCTCCTCGAACGCCCCCTCCAACTCCGCCGGAGCGATCGCCACCGACTTGAGGTAACCCAGCACGTCGGTGAACCACAGCCGGACGAAACGGATGTCACGCTCTTCGAGCGTTCGCAGCACGAACTCTTTTTGGCGGTCCATATCCGCCGAGCCTAGAAGCAACCTGTTACGGGCGTGTTACTTCCAGGGGTTTTGGCAACCGTGTCGGAGACGCGTCTTGGCAACCGTGTCGGAGACGCGTCTTGGCAACCGTGTCGGAGACGCGAATCGGCAGCCGTGTCGGAGACGCGAATCGGCAGCCGTGTCGGAGACGCGAATCGGCAGCCGTGTCGGAGACGCGTCTCGGTAGCCGTGTCGGAGATGGCTGACCGGATACCGCGGCAGTGTGACAAACCGCACTCGGCAACGCATTGGCCGCACCGGCGAGCGGTGGAACAATCGAGGATGTCCACACCAGCCCGGGTACCCGACGAGGGACTCGAGGAAGAAAAGAGACAACCATGTCCGACGCACCCGTGTACGGCTCGTCCGGCGACCAGCCCCGTCGCGCCACGCGCATCCAGCACCTCGCCCAGATGAAGGCCGAGGGCCGCAAGTGGGCGATGCTCACCTGCTACGACTACTCGACCGCGGCCCGGTTCGACGAGGCCGGGATTCCGGTCCTGCTCGTCGGCGATTCCGGCGCCAACACCGTCTACGGCTACGACACGACGATCCCGATCACGCTCGACGAGATGATCCCGCTGATCCGCGCGGTCGTGCGGGGCGCACCGCATGCGCTGGTCGTCGCCGATCTCCCCTTCGGCTCCTACGAGGCGGGCCCCCAGCAGGCACTGGAGTCCTCGGTCCGCTACTTCAAGGAGACCGGTGCCCACGCGGTGAAGCTGGAGGGCGGCGAACGGGTCGCCGACCAGATCGCCGCACTGAGCGCCGCCGGCATTCCCGTGATGGCCCACATCGGCTTTACCCCGCAGAGCGTCAACGGCCTCGGCGGCTACCGCGTGCAGGGCCGCGGCGACGGCGCCGACCAGCTGATCGCCGACGCCATCGCCGTCCAGGAGGCAGGCGCCTTCGCTGTGGTGATGGAGATGGTGCCGGCCGAACTGGCCGCGCAGATCACCCGGAAGCTGACCATTCCAACCGTCGGGATCGGCGCCGGCAACGAGACCGACGCCCAGGTCCTGGTCTGGCAGGACATGGCCGGGCTGACCTCCGGCAAGACGGCCAAGTTCGTCAAGCGCTTCGCCGCCATCGGCGACGAGCTGCGCGACGCCGCGGCAACCTACGCCGACGAGGTGGCCCGCGGGACCTTCCCGGGCCCCGAACACGGCTACTGAGCCGGGTGCGCCGCGTTGACGGCTGCTGATTAGCCTGAGGACATGCGCGAGCTGTACCCCGAAATCGAACCGTACGACCACGGCCACCTCGACGTCGGCGACGGCCAACACGTCTACTGGGAGGTCTCGGGAAACCCCGAGGGCAAACCGGTTGTCTTCGTGCACGGCGGGCCCGGCGGTGGCACCTCCGGACGGCAGCGGCGCTTCTTCGATCCGCAGGCGTACCGCATCGTCTTGTTCGACCAGCGTGGGTGCGGACAGTCCCGCCCGCACATCGCCGACGGGGCCGACCTGTCGGTCAACACGACCGCGCACCTGATCGCCGACATGGAACTGCTGCGCGAGCACCTCGGCATCGATCGCTGGCAGGTGTTCGGCGGTTCCTGGGGGTCGACATTGGGGCTCGCCTACGCACAGGCCCACCCCGATCGGGTCACCGAGCTGGTGCTGCGCGGAATCTTCTTGCTGCGGCGCAGCGAGATCGATTGGTACTACAACGGTGGCGCGGCCAACATTTACCCCGATCGGTGGGAGGAGTATCTGGCACCGATCCCGCCCGAGGAGCGCCACGGCGACCTCGTCGCGGCCTATCACCGATTGCTCACCGGGCCCGACGTGCAGCGGGCCGAAGCTGCGGCGCTGGCCTGGACGCGGTGGGAGTCCTCGACGAGCTATCTGATTCCCCGCGCCGATTCCGACGACGACGACTCGCGGTTCGCGTTGGCGTTCGCGACCATCGAGAACCACTACTTCACCCACGGCGGGTTCCTGCGCGACGGTCAGCTCCTCGACGAGATCGCCACCATCGCCGACCTCCCGGCGGTCATCGTGCAGGGCCGCTACGACGTGGTGTGTCCGATGCGCAGCGCCTGGGACTTGCACCGCGCCTGGCCCGGCGCCGAGCTGAAAATAGTCGACGACGCCGGGCACGCATCCTTCGAGCCCGGCGTCGTCGACGCACTTGTTGCCGCTACCGACGGCTTCGCCGATCGCTGATCAGCTACCCGGCGTGGGTCCGAACGGGTTCTGCGGCGGAGCGGACTGACCGCCGGTGGCACCGGGGACGCCCGAACCCGGCCCCTGCGGCGCCGGGTAGGCCTGCGCGGCCGGGGACGAATTCGACATGCGCTTGAGCCCCAGCACCAGGCCGGCGAGGAGCAGCAGTGCGACGATGCCGATCAGCGGGCCGAGCCACACCCACATGTTCAGACCCGAGGACTCGCCGCTTTCGGCGCTGACCAGGGTGGCACCGTTGCCCTGCAGGTAGTGGCGCAGCGCGATGTTGTCGGTGACGAAACCGAACTCGGAGGTCTCCTCCTGGGACACCGTCTTCATCGAGTTGGTTCCGATGACCTCGCCGTTGGCGTTGACGGTCGGACCGCCCGACATGCCCTTGCCGATCGTCGCCGACACCTCGGTCTGCGCCACTCCGTTCGGGTTTTGCTGACGCGAGGACACCGTCCCCGTCTTGAACGACGGCTGAGGCAACGTCATGTCGTCGCTGACGCGGCGCACCTGGCCTGGGAAGCCGACGCTGGTCACCGCTTCGCCCGGCTTCGGCACCACCGCGGAAATCGGCAGCGCGGTGAGTTCTCCCGGGGGCGTGTTCATCTTCAAGACGGCGTTGTCGCCCTCCATGAAGGACTGGGACGCGAGGACCTGGACCGTGGTCCATTCGCGGACCACCTGGTTGGGCCCGCTCGGTTGCTTGACCCGGACCGACACCGACGGACGATCACCGTCACCACCGGACCCACGGACGGCCCAGCTCTGGTTGATGGCCTGCCGGTAGATGTTCGTGGCCCACGTCGCGTCGCGACCCTGCTGCTGCGCCAGTGCGACGATCGCCTGCTGGCGCAGTTGGTTCTTCATGCTCTCGCCGCCGGTGTACACACAGTGGCCGGCGGTGGCGATGAAGCCGGTCTTGTCGACGATGTAACCGGTACAGGTACCGCCGGTTTGCACATCCTGCGACCAACGCGCACCGCTGGTGAACGGGATCTGTACCTGGCCGGTGATCGTCATATTCAGAAAGACGAGCGCCTTACTGACTTTGTCGTTGACCGAAACCGGATCGGCCATCGCGGGACCCGCGGCCGGCATGATGCCGATGGCCGCCACAGCTGCGACCGCTGCGATCTTGAGTGTGGTTTTCACCATTCCTCTTTTCCGAATAAGAGCCGACCGCCTACATCGGCTGCCGTTACAGACTCGGTCAGAATAGCCGAATCGGACGCCGCAAACGGCTGCCTCGCCACCATTTCATTTGAACAACCGGCGTGCCCGTCATTCAGGCGGCCGGATTGTCGGCCAATGCGACGATAACCTCCACGACCAGCGGGTTTACCGACAGTTCGACGAGCATCGGCAAAACCGGCAGAATACCCCGTCGGACCGGGGCGCCGATGGGCGCGACCATGCCGGAATCACCGTTTGCGGTATCCAAGAACTTTCGTGACAATCGCGATTTCCACGCCGCCCTGCCGGACTAAACAAACCGTCGCGACGCAGCCGCCAGGGCCGCCGTCAGCGGCCGAACGGCTGACCGGGGAATCCGGGCTGTTGCGGTCCGGCGGGCGGGAACGGTCCCGGCGCGCCGAAGCCGGGCGTCGGCGGCCGGGGTGCGGCCGGCGGGCCGAACGGGCCCGAGGCCTGCGAGGGTGTTTGCGGAGTACCGAAGGAGGGCTGCGACCCGAAGGCCGGCTGGGCGCCGAACTGCGGCTGGCCCGGACCGGATCCCCCGCCCGGGTAGAACGGCGGCGGGCCCGACTTGGGCTTGCGGCGCAGGAGCAACACCAGTCCGAGGATCAGCAGGATCGCGACGATGCCGATGAGCGGACCGAGCCACACCCACATGTTGAGCCCGGAGGGCTCCGCGGCGGCCGTGGTGAGCGTTGCGCCGTTGCTCAACAGGAACTGGCGCAGGGCCACGTTGTCGGTGATGAAGCCGAACTCCGACGTCTCATCTTTGGACACGGTCTTCATCGAGTTGGTGCCGACGACCTCGCCCTTGGTGTTGACCGTCGGGCCGCCCGACATCCCCTTGCCCAGGGTTGCCGACACCTCGGTCTGCGCCACACCGGCGGAGTTCTGCTGCCGCGACGACACCGTTCCGGTCTTGAACGACGGCTGCGGCAGGGTCACGTCATCGCTGACCCGGCGCACCTGGGCCGGGAAGCCGACACTGGTGATCGCCTCACCGGTCTGCGGCGGCTCCTTCGCGATCGGGAGACCGGTCAGCGGACCCGGGAGGCTGTTGAGCTTCAGGATTGCGTTGTCGCCATCCTTGAACGGCTGCGAGGCAACCACCTGCAGGGTCGTCCAGTCCCGGATCACCTGGTTCGGGCCCGAGGCCTGCTTGGCCTTGACCGACACCGACGGCGTGTCGCCGTCGCCGCCGCCACCGCGAATCGGCCACGACTCGCGCAGCGCGCGCTGGTAGATGGCGACCGCCTTGGACTCGGCCCAGTTCTGCTTCTTGGCCAGGTCGAGCACGACCTGCTCGCGCAGCTCGTTCTTCAAACTCTCGTCGGAGGCGTTCACACAGTGACCGGCGGTGGCGATGAACCCGGTCGGGTCGACGATGTATCCGGTGCAGACCGCGGCGACCTGAACGTCCGCGGACCACGCCGGGCCGTCGTTGAAGGGAACCTGCACCTGACCGGTGAACTGCACCAACAGGAACACCAGCGCCTTGTTGACCCGGTCGTTGACCGAGACCGGATCGGCGCCCGCGGGTGCCGCGCCGCTCATCACAGCGATGGTTGCCGCAAGCGCGACGGCAGCCGCCTTGATCGTCCTTCTCACCTTGTACTCCCGATTCCGAGTGGGCAGTGGCCCCCAGCGATCGGCCGAGGGTAACACGCAGAAATTCAGATTAGCCCTGCGCCGGGGCGAAGGTGACGCGACGTGTCGCCGGATCGGCCCGGACCAGTCGCACGGGCAAAGATCGCCCTGGTTGCAAGTCCCCCTCGCACGGCGCCAAGACCGGCGGATCGGCGATGAATACTTCAGCCGAACGACGCTCCCGGGCCGGTCGGGTGACGACCGCGGCAAAGGTCTCGCCGACGGCGTGCTCCAGCACGACGGCTTCGGCCAGGTCCACCGATTCCCGATCGGCGCGCCCGGCGAGCCGCGAGGATTCGGCGATCTCGGCGGGCAACCCGGGCAGCGCGTCGAGGACCCACTGCGGCACCGGACGGCCTCCCGCGATCGCCAGACAGGCCTCCGACGCGAATCGGTCCGGTAGCCGTCGCAGCGGCGCGGTCACGTGTGCATAGACCGCGGCGAGTCCCGAGTGCTGGGTCACCGGCTGTGTTGCGTCGTCGTTCTCCGCAGGTAGCGCCAGGTATCCGGAGCCGCCGAGTAGACCCGTGGCCGCCGACATCAGCGCCAGGGTCGCCGGTTGGGCCGTCGGCTGTCGGGCCAAGAACTGGCCGCCGCTTTCCCCGTCGCGCCACCCGATCCCGAGGGTCTCGGCGAGCTCGTGCATGGCCTCGACCGCTTCCTCGCCGGGCGGCGGGAGGGTCCGCAGCAGTCCGACGTCGGCGTCGAGCATCATCTTTCCCGCCACCATCCCGGTCAGCAGGGACAGCTCCGCGTTCCACTCCTCACTCTCGTGGCGGGTCGCCAGCCGGATGGTCCATCGCCCATCGACGCGGACCACTTCTTGGGCGGGCAGATCAAGGGTGACGCTCCCCCGCTCGAGCGCGATCCGGTGGCGCAAGTCGCCGAAAGCGGGGAGCAAGGCGACGGACGGGTGCAGCGTCCCGCGCGCGGCGTCGGCCGAAACACCGGCGTAGTCCAGTCGACCGACCACGTGGACCAGGGCTCGCCGCACCGACACCGAACCATCGGCCACGTCGCCGACCGTGCCGTCGGGCGCGACCCGGATGGTCCACACCACCGCCGGCCGGTCGACGTCGGGCAGGAGCGACCCGCTTCCCTCGGAGAGCACCCGGGGGTGCAGCGGTACCGAGCCGTCCGGGAAGTAGAACGTGGTACCCCGCGTCCGCGTCTCGGCGTCGAGCGCCCCGCCGGGGCGGACCAGGGCCGCAACATCGGCGATCGCGTAGTGCACGACGAAACCGCCGTCACGCCCCGGTTCCAGATAGACGGCCTGGTCCAAGTCGCGCGACGACGGTGGGTCGATGGTCACGAACGGGAGGTGGCGAAGGTCTTCGCGATCGTCGGCGAAAGCATCAACGGCCGACTGCGCCTCCGCCAGTGCTTCAGCGCCATAGTCCTCGGCGATGCCGAGGTCGGCGCGCACGCGCGCGAAATCGATGTCGGGGGCCGAGAAGTAGCGCACGTCTGGAACGCTACCGAACGGAGGCGCGAGCAGGCCGTAAGGGCGAACGAGTCGGCCGATAAGCCGGATCCTGTCCCGCGTGAGCGGGGGCGACCATCCATCTGGGCACACCGTCGCCGGGTGCCTCGAGCAGTCCACCCGCGGGCTCGGGCGAGCAGCCCTCGAACGCCCGCGCACCCGCACCGAATCGGTGCGGGCTTCGACCTTGCTCCGGGTGGGGTTTACCTAGCCGACGCGGTCACCCGCGCCGCTGGTGCGCTCTTACCGCACCGTTTCACCCTTACCGGCTTGCACCGGCGGTTTGTTTTCTGTGGCACTGTCCCGCGAGTCACCTCGGGTTGCCGTTAACAACCACCCTGCTCTGTGGAGTCCGGACTTTCCTCGGCGCGCGGCGTACCGGAGAACCCGGCCGTTCCGCGCGACGCGGCCGCCTGGCCGACTCGTTCGCCCATTCAGGGTACACACCGGCCCGGCGCGACACTGTTACGCGAGTGGATAGCTGCGCAGGTGGGAAGTGTCGTTGACCAGGCGGCCCACCGACCCGCCGTCGGCGAAGTACTCCACCAGCGACACCGACGCCAGATCGAGGTGCAGGCCGTAGAGCAGTTCCGGCCCGACTTTCATCGCTTCGCGCAGAACCGACTTGATCGGGGTGACGTGGGAGACCACCACGACGGTCTCGTCCGGGTGGGCGGCGACGATTGCGGCCCGTGCGGCGGCCACCCGGCGTGCGGCGTCGGCAAAGCTCTCCCCGCCCGGGGGCGCCACCTCGATGTCGCCGATCCACGACCGGTGCAACTCCGGGTCCCGCTCGGCCGCCTCGGCGAACGTCAGCCCCTCCCACTGCCCGAAATCCGTTTCGATGAGCCCCTCGTCGACGGTGACCGGCAGTCCGGTCGCGGCGGCCAGCGGTTCGGCGGTCTGCCGGGTCCGCTGCAACGGCGACGTGATGATCGCCGAGATCGGCCAACTGGCCAGCCGCGCGGCGGCCAGGGCCGCCTGTTCGTGTCCGACGTCGGTCAGCGCGACATCGTCGCGCCCCGAATAGCGGCGGTCGACCGAGAGCGGGGTCTGGCCGTGGCGCAACAGGACCAGCCTGGTCGACATCGTCACGTCCTAGAGTCCCGACTCGTGCGTCCGGATCAGCAGGGCGCCGCACTCCTCGCAGCGCACCACGTCATCCTCGGCGGCTGCGGCGATCGTCGCCAACGTGCCGCGGTCGAGCTCCATCCGGCAGCCGCCGCAGCGGCGCTGCCGCAGCAATCCGGCACCGGGCTTGCCATGGGCGATCTGTCGTTCGTACACGGCCAGCAACTCGCCGGGCGCATCCGCCACGACCGCGGTGCGCCGCGCAGTCAGATCGGCGATCTTGCCGTCGAGTTCGCCCGCCGACACGTCGCGCCGCTCCTCCACGGTGCGGACCTGCGCTTCGAGGGAGGCGACCAACTCCCGGGCCCTGGTGTGCTCAGCGGTCGTCGCCTCCTGCTGCTCCATCAGATCGAGCAACTCGTCCTCGGCGACGCCGCGCCGGCGCACCAGTCCGGCGAGTTCGTGCTGGAGTTCGGACAGCGCTTTGGGTGCCATGCCGGTCTGGTTCAACAACGCCGAGTCGCGCTCCTCACGGGTGCGCATGCCGTTGACCTCGCCCTCAAGGCGCTTGTATTCCCGGTCCAGATCCTCGGCGGCGATGTCTGCGCGGACCGCCTCGTCGCGGGCGACGCCGATCTTCTCGTTGATCGCCGCGATCTCGGCGTCCTCGGCGAGAGTCCCCCGCCGGTGCCGCAGTTTGGCCAGGTCCGCGTCGACCTCCGCCACTTCGAGCATGATCCGCTGCCGCGCCGCCTCGACCTTCATCTGCGCGAGTCTACTTCTCCGCCGAGTGGGCCCCAATTCCCGCCGACTGGGCCCTCATCTCCGCCGAGTGGGCCCTCATCTCCGCCGAGTGGGCCCTCAACTCCGCCGACTGGGCCCTGCTACCCGTCGGAGTGACCGGGTCTACCCGTGCAATCCGAACGGATCCGTCGGCTCGGTGAAGACCTGAGCGTCCACGCCAAGGGGGGCGAGCAAGCTCGCCGCCTGCGCACACCACGGAAACTCCGTGGCCCAATGACCGGCATCAACGAAGGCCGGCCCGCCGGCGCGCAGGGCTTCGTCGACGAGGTGGTGGCGCAGATCTCCGGTGAGGTAGACATCGGCACCCGCCGCCACTGCCGCGCCGATCAGCGAATCCCCGGCCCCGCCGCAGACCGCCACGCGGACAACCCGCCGATCCGGATCACCGGCGGCGCGAATCCCCCACGCAGACTTCGGAAGTCGATCAGCGGCAAACCGGACGAAGTCCCGAAGCGTCGTCGGCGCCGCCAACTCCCCAACGCGTCCCAGGCCGACGTCCCCGGGCAACTCGGCCAGTTCTAGGACGTCGAACGCGGGTTCCTCGTAGGGGTGGGCCGCCCGCAGCGCCGCGAGCACCGCCGCGCGGGCCGCCCGCGGAGCGACCATTTCCACGCGAGCCTCGCGCACCTCGGTCAGGCCGCCGACCTCGCCGATCGCCGGCTTGGCGCCCGGCAACGGCTCGAATTGGCCCGTCCCGACCACCGTCCAGGCGCAGTGCCGGTAGTCCCCGATCTCGCCGGCCCCCGCGGCGAACATCGCCGTCCGCACCGGCTCCGCCGCGTCGACCGGGGCCATCACCACCCACTTGTCCAACCGTGACGGGATCGGTTGCAGCGCAATCGTTTCCCGCAGACCGACCAGTTCAGCCAGGGCATCGGACACCCCAGGACGAGCGCTGTCGGCGTTGGTGTGTGCGGTGTACAACGCGCACCCGCCGCGGATCAGCGCATGGATCAACGCACCCTTCGGTGTCGTCGCCGCCACCGTGTCGACGCCGCGCAGCAGCAGCGGATGGTGGGCAATGACGAGCTGGCACCCCTCGGCCAGGGCGCGCTCGACCACGGCCGGGGTGACGTCGACGCAGACGAGGGCGCGCTCCACCGTTTCGGCGGGTTCGCCGCAGACCAACCCGACCGAGTCCCACGACTCGGCGAGCCGCGGCGGGTAGGCCGTCGCCAGTGTCTCGACGACGCGCTCCAGGGTGACGGTCATGCGATCTCCTCCAACACCGATTCCAACGCCTGGGACAGATCATCGACGAGCGCGCGCGGCCGGACGGCGAAACGAAGGTACTCCGCGGACAACCCGGTGAAGTTCTCCGCGCTGCGCACGGCGATCCCCCGCCGGGCCAGCCCTTCCCGGATGGCGGGCGCACCGGGGTGGCGGGCCAGAACGAAGGGCGCATCCGGCTCCACCGGCAGCGAGAACCCAGCGTCCCGCAGCGTCCGGCAGAGATAGTCGCGCTCGGCGGCCACCTCCGCGGCCTGCTCGGCGACATACGCTTGGCCCGCGGCCCCGGCGCAGGCGGTCAGGGCGGCGAGCGTCGGCGTATCCACCGGCCACGCCCGCCGTCGGCGGGACAGGTCGGCAATGACACCCGGCGCCGCGATCAGGTAGCCCGCCCGCAGCCCCGCCAGTCCGAACGTCTTGGTCATGCTGCGCAGGACGACCACGTCGTCGAGCCCGCACCCGGCCACCGATCCGCCGCCAAGATCGGCGAAGGCCTCGTCGACGACGAGCAGCCGGCCCGGCGCCCGAAGCGCGAGCACGTCGTCGGCCGGATGGCGCACCGACGTCGGGTTGGTCGGGTTTCCGACGACGACCAGATCGGCGTCGGCGGGGATGTCGCGGTACACGTCTGCCAGGCGCCACGGCGGGGTCCCGACGACCTCGGTGACACGAACCCCCGCCTTGTGCAGCAACACGACCGGCTCGGTGAACGACGGCACGACGACGGCCGCGTGGCGACTCGGCAAGCCCGCGACCAACTCGAATCCCTCTTCGGCCCCGTTGAGCAGGAGCACCTCGTCGGCCGTCCGACCATGGAGCGCGCCCAGCGCCGTCCGCGCCTCGTCCTCGTCGGCGCGGCGCGGATAGGCGGCCAATCCCGCCACCGAGTCGCGCAACACCTGCGCCAGGAATCCCGGCGGTCCCGGACGCACGTTCACCGCGAAATCGGTCATGCCCGGCTTCGCATCTGCATCGCCGTGCCGATCCGGATCCATGCCCGCGAGCGTACCGACTCCTGCAACCCGTCTCCGCCACCCGTAGGCTAGAGGGGCCATGACTGAGAATCTGCTCGTCTGCGTGGTGTGCACCGGCAACATCTGCCGGTCCCCCATGGGACAGAACATCCTTCGGCACGCGCTGGCGCAGGCCGGTTTGGACGACCGCGTCGAGGTGGTCAGCGCGGGCACCACCGGCTGGCACGTCGGCCACCCGGCCGATAACCGCGCCCGCGCGGAACTGCTCGCCCACGGCTACTCCGACGCACACGTGGCCGCCCAGTTGGGGCCCGAACACTTCGAGGCCGATCTCCTGCTGGCCATGGATGCCGACCACGCTCGCGCCCTCCAGCGCAAGCGCTTGGGCGACCGGGTCCGCCTGATCCGCAGTTTCGACCCGACCGCCGGCGCCGACGCCGAGGTCCCCGATCCGTATTACGGCACCGAGGACGACTTCGCGCAGGTCCGCGAGCTGATCGAGGCGGCTGTTCCCGGAATCCTCGATTGGGTCCGGCAGCAGTTGCGCGAGTCCGCCGTGAGCTGACGATGTCGGTGTTGCGCCTCTTGTTGCGACCCGGCTGGATCGCCCTCGGCATCGCGGTCGCGGCGTTCGCCGCGCTCTGCTTCTCGGTGCTCGCCCCCTGGCAGTTGGGGAAGAACACGACCACCTCCCACCGCAACGACCTGATCCGCGTGGCTGCCGCGACGCCGCCGGCCCCGCTGCTCGACGTGGTTCGCGATCCCGGAGTGTTCGATCCGCGGACCGAGTGGCGCGAGGTGTCGGTGTCGGGCCACTACCGCCCCGACAAACAGGTACTCCTGCGCCTGCGCAGCGTGGACGGCCAGCCCGCCGTCCAGGTGCTCACCCCCTTTGAGACCGAGAACGGTACCTTCCTGGTCAACCGCGGCTACGTGCGACCGGCCAAGGCGGCGGCCATCCCCGACGTCGCACCCCCGCCGACGGGAACGGTGCAGATCACGGCGCGGATCCGGGCCAGCGAGGGCACGAGTCCGGGACGCGGCGTCGGCCCCGCGGACGGCGCAATGGCCGCCCTGTCGATCGACCCCGTCGAGGCCGGCCGCGTGTTGGGGGTGCCGCTGGCACCCTTCTACCTGCAGCTCTCCGCCGGCCAACCTGGCTCGCTCACCGCAATCGAGTTGCCCCAGCTCGAGTCCGGGCCGTACCTCTCCTACGGCCTGCAGTGGCTCGCGTTCGGAATCATGGCCCCCCTCGGCGTGGCGTACTTCCTCTTCACCGAGATCCGGCAGCGCCGCCGCCAGCGCGCCGCCGACGCCGAGGCCGAGGCGGTCGTCGAGACCGCCGCACCTACCACCAAGGACCGGCTGCGCGACGCCGGGTTCACCACCGGGTCGACTCAGCGGCAGCAGATCGGCGAGGCGCCGAGCGTCACCGACGACGAGGTCAAGCGCAAGCTCGCCGACCGCTACGGCCGCGGCTGAAAGCGAGCACGGCCGCGGTCACCGTCGCAGCGATCTGCACCCGCCGCGACAGGCGTACGGCGGCACGCAGATCCGCCACCCCCGGGTCCGCGCCCTCGCCGAGTACCGGGCGCTGTTCGACGTAGCCCCGGTAGGCGGTTTCCCCGCCCAGACGCACCCCCAGCGCCCCGGCGAAGGACGCCTCGGCCACCCCGGCGTTTGGACTCGGATGCCGGTCGGCGTCGTTGCGCCAGGCCCGGACCGCCGGCCGTCCACCGCCGCACACCGCGACGAGGACACCCGTCAGCCGGGCCGGGAGATAATTCGCCGCGTCGTCGAGTCGCGCACTGGCCCAACCGAACTCGCGATACCGCTCGGTCCGATAGCCGACCATTGCGTCGAGGGTGTTGATTGCGCGGTACGCCAACACCCCGGGCGCACCGCCGACCGCTGCCGCCAGCAGCGGCGCCACGGCGGCATCGGAGGTGTTCTCCGCGATCGACTCCACTGCCGCCCGGCAGATGCCGGCCTCGTCGAGCGCATCCGGGTCACGGCCGCACAAACTCGGGACCAAGGCGCGGGCCGCCTCGACGTCGCCGGACTCCAGCGCGTCGGCCATCGCCTCGCCCACCGCCGTCAACGATGTGCCGCCCAGCGCGATCCACGTCGCAGCGGCCGTGCCGAGCACACCGAACCGCCCGAGCACCACTCCCGCCCCGGCCGCGGCCCCGACGCACAACGCGGCAAAAGCGGTGCCGCGCAAGCGCGACGGCGCGTACACGCGCCGTTCGAGGGCCGACGCCGCCGTGCCGAATCCGGCCACCGGATGCCAGGACCGCGGATCGGCGACGGCACCATCGATCAACGCCCCGACGAGAATCCCGGCTGCGGTGTTGTCCACGCGGCGATCGTATCGGTGCCGCGGCGGCGCGCCCCCATAGACTGGGCCGGGTGGCACCGCGCAACACCGGCCCCGCCCCGGGCCGCTACCCCATCGACACCGGAACCGCCGAGCTCAGCCCCTCCGACGGCGGCTGGCTGGTCCGCATCAACGGCGCCGAGAGCAGCCACATCGACCCCGACGACCCGGCACGGCTGGATTTCGAATACATGCGGCAGATGGCCTTGGTCATCGAAGAGCGCTACGGCGCCGCCGCGCGCCCGCCGCGCGTCCTGCACCTGGGGGCGGCCGCCTGCGCCCTGCCGCGCTACCTCGACCACCGGTTCCCGGGCGCCCGCCAGGTGGCGGTGGAGATCGACGCCGCGCTGGCGGCGTACGCGCGCGAGTGGTTCGACCTGCCGCGCGCGCCGGCGCTGCGCATCCGCGTCGGCGACGCCCGCGACGTCGTCGAGTCGTTGACGCCGGGCACGCGCGACATCGTCATCCGCGACGCCTTCCGCGACGAACGCGCACCGGCGCATCTGACCACCGTCGAGTTCACCGAAGCCGTGGCGGCACTCCTCGACGACGGCGGTCTCTACCTCGTCAACAGCGCCGACGACCGGCGGCTGCACCTGGCCCGTACCGAGGTGGCGACCATCGCCTCGGTCTTTCCGCATGTCGCCGTGATCGCCGACGCCGCCATGCTCAAGGGCCGGCGCACCGGCAATGTGGTGGTCGCCGCGTCCCGCTCCCCGCTGGCCGCGACCGCATCGCTGACGCGCGCACTGCTGTCCGACCCGCTGCCGGCGCAGATCCTCGACGGGCAGCGCGCCGCGGGCTTCGCCGGTGCGGCGACTCCCCTGCGGGACGGCCGGTCACCCGATCAGATCGTGTAGGCGAGGTGGTCGGCGATCTGGCGCCCCAGGGCGTCGTCACCGGCGATCGCCACCGCCGACGGATCGGCGTCGCGTCGCCCGCCGATGAGCCGGAAGAATTGCGCGGTGTCGACGGTGAGCGCCACGTCGGGCTCGGCCTGGTCGGCGGGGACCAGCCGGGCCCGCTCCGCGACCGACACGGCGATCGACCGGGAGACCAGGCCGGTGAGCTCGACGAGCACGGTCGTCCCGGCCGGGACGCCGGCCCGTTTGGCCATCACGTAGGGCAGCGATGCCGACGCCTCGTCGACGGCGACCGTGGCCGGACCCGCCGTCGTGGGCGGGGCGAGCCCCAGACCGTCGCGGACGTCGAGCTCATGGATCCAGCAGTCGAATACCCGGATCCGCATGAACCGCCCGTAGGTGTCCGGACCGGCCGGAGTCATAGTTTCGGCCGCGAGGTCGGCGTCTGTCATGGTGGCGAGCGCCGCCGATCGCTCGGCGATGACCGCGTCGAACTCGGCGAGGAGCCCGACGCGATCCTGGGACGCGAACTGCGCGATCCACTTCTCGTTCAACTCACCGATCGGGTTGTGGACGTGGGCCCGACCCGCAACGTCGTACTCGGGTACCCGCCGCCCGGCGAGCAGGCTCTCGGTACCGATGACATGGGCCAGGATGTCGGCGTTGCGCCACCCCGGCAAGACCGACGCCGCAGCGAACCGGGCGTCGTCGAGGCTGCCGAACAGCTCGCGCAGCGCCGCCCACTCCTGCGCAAGGGCGGCCACGGCCGCTGCCGCATCGACCGCGGGATCGGCCATCAGTGCACCGGTTCCAGGCAACTCACGGCCGCGTCGACGACCGAGCACGGTTCGGGGGCGCGCGTGGGCCGGTAGTGGGGACCGACGCCGTTGCGGGCGATGATCCGCCGGTAGACCGGCACCGCATCGGTCGGGATGCGCCGCAGACTGGGGTCGCGCAGGACGTTGACCGTGTACAGGCCGAAGCGCGGCGTGAAGCTGCCCCACTCGTAGTTGTCGGTCAGACTCCAATAGTTGTAGCCGAACACCGGGATCCCGTCGGCCCGCGCCCGCTGGACCCAGTAGACGATGTCGGCGAGGTGGTCGCCGCGACGGTAACCGTCGGCGCGCGGCTTGCCGTCGGCGGTGGGCATGCCGCTCTCCACGATGTAGATCGGCTTGCCCGGGTAGCGCCGCGCGTTGTACCGGAGCGCGTAATAGATGCTCTCCGCGTTGATCGGCAGCCCGGCCATCCCATCGCTGAGACCGTTGGCCGACGCCAGCGGGTTGCTGAGCGAGAAGCTGTAGTAGTTGTCGAGGCCGACGAAGTCGGCATGCGCCATGAAGCGGTCGGTGAGGAACGGGTCGATGACGCCTTCGGCGCCGAGGGGCATGTAGGCGGAGTTCGACGTCACCATCGCCTTGGGTTGGACCCGGTGGATCTCGCGGTAGATCCGGCGGTGGACTTCGACCATGCGGTCGGCCATCACCGGCGCCGAGGCCGGTGTCAGTTCATTGCGCATCAGCTGTTGGGCGACGTTCATGATGGGCTCGTTGAACGTCACCCACAGCGGGTTGTACTTGGCGAACCGGTGTACCACCTGGTTCGCGTAGGCCAGCCACCAGCGCACCGCCGCCGGGTTGGCCCAGCTGCCGGCTTTGCTCATCCACCGCGGGTAGACCCAGTGGTCGATGGTGATCATCGGCCGCATCCCGGCGGCGACGATCGCGCCGATCATGTCGTCGTAGTAGGCCCACTCCCGCTCGTCGAAGCGGTGCGGCGACGGCTGCACCCGCGCCCATTCGACCCCGACGCGGTACACCTTGGCGCCGAGTCCCCGGGCCAGCGCGATGTCCGAGCGGTAGCGGTGGCGGAAGTCGACGGACCGGCCGATCGGCGTCTGCCCGGGCTGCAGCACGGTCCAGTTGCTCGCCGGCAGACCACCGGGCGATCCCTCCGACTGGAATCCCGACGACGCGACGCCCCAGAGGAAGTCCTGCGGCAACGGGGATGCGGCATGGCTCGCCGATGGCACGGTCATCGCCAGCATCGCGGCGCCGAGCGTCGCGATGCCCAGCCGTGTCGGAAACTTCATTCGCCCTCCTGGTGAGGCTCGGTGGATGCCGTCATCGCGGCCCACCCTATTCTGTTGGTCGTGCTTTCTCGTCGTCTTGCGCTATCTGCCGGAGTCCTCGCCGCCGCGGGCCTCCTTGGCGGCAGCGCTGCGCAATGCATGCTGGCCGCCCCTCGGGTCGAAGCCGAAACCGCCGCCGGGTGCAGCGGTTCGGCCAATCTGTCCGCGAGCACGTCGGTGGCCCGCACGGTGACCGTCAACGGCGTCGAACGACATTTCCGGGTCCACCTCCCCGCCGGGTACAGCAAGAACCGGGCCACCCCGCTGATCCTCGCCTTCCACGGCCGCGGCGAGCGTGCCGCCATGTTCGAGCGCTACACCCAGATCTCCCGATTGCCGGCGATCGCGGTGTACCCCGAGGGCCTCCGCAGCCCGGAGGGCCCCCGATCGTGGCAGTCCGCGCCTTACGCCAACGCCAAGGCCGACGATGTCGCGTTCACCCGCGCGATTCTGCGCATCGTGCGCGCCCAGGCGTGTGTCGACAACTCGCGCGTCTTCGCCGTCGGGCGGTCCAACGGCGGCGGCCTGGCCAACCTCCTCGCCTGCCGGTTGCCGGGCCAGTTCGCCGCGGTGGCGATGGTCTCCGCCGCCTTCTACCCGCAGGGGCAGCGCGGTTGCGAGCACGCGCCGCCGGTCTCGCGCATCGAATTCCACGGCACCGCCGACCCGATCGTCCCCTACGACGGAACCCGCAAGTTCGGCTATCCGCTGCCGGCCATCCCCCAGGAGGTCGGCGGTTGGGTCCGCCAGGCGGGCTGTCAACCGCCGGTGCAGCGCCGAATCGCCGCGGAGACCGTGCGCACCGACTGGTACCTGTGCCGCCCGCTGGGCATCATGATCAGCCACGTGCGGATCGACGGCGGGACCCATCGCTGGCCGGGATCCACCGACGCCGGGTGGCGGCCGTCGAACCGGATCAACGCCGCCGCCCTGATCTGGCAATTCTTCGCCCTCCAACGCCCCGGGCTGTACGGGAGCTGAGTAGCGTGCCCGAATCGGTACGCCCCGTGAATCTCTGTCGAACACAGTGGGCGTACCCCGGCCGGAGGTCGGCAAAGATGTGCCAGCGCCGCGGCGAATCGTTCCAGAATGTCTGCACGATCATCAGGGCTCATCGCGGACCATCCCGGGAGTGCGGCTCGCGCGGCGGACACCGCCGCGTCGATGTCCGTGATGCGGTTTCGCGAACGGTGGCGCGTCACGGCAGCACAGCGGCGAACGGGAGAACCGGGACACACCGCGGTGTCCTCGGGCGGGCCGGATCGAGCGCTTTCCGGATCAAGTCGAGGGCGCGAGGATCGAAGAGTCCGGAGAGGTGATCAGACAGATCGATTGGGCACCCGTTCTGCAGGACGATGTTGCGTACCCCCGGGTGCCGAAGGAACTGAGACGGGGAGGGGGGTGACCACTTCGTCATACCTGCTGGCGATCATGGTGTATTCGACCCCGCGCTGGATTTCGCCGGCGAACCGCTCGCCCGGATAGTGCGTCGCGCTGTTCAGGCGCCGCATGGACTCCGAGTGTGGGTAGAACTGCTGGCAGGCACGGCACGCAAACCTCAGCGGGTCCGCCTTGGGCGGGACGTGCTCGATGAGCGCGCTGGTGCCGAACATCGTCGTGCCGTGCGTGCCGGGGTTGAGGCCGACAAAGGCGCCGACTTTGGGTGTTCCGTCGGGCCACACGGAGTCGCCGTAACGCATCCAATAGCGGCATTGCCCCACCTTGAGACTGACCGACGATGTCAACCCGCCGGGTGCCGGTCGCCCGAAGCACCCGGTTGAGGAAGGGGCCGAACTGCTTCATCGCCGAGACTTCCACCGGTCCGGTGCCCTTGAAGATCGAACCGACGGGCGCGCCGTAGTTGAGGGCGTATACGCAGTACCCGTCGTTCTTCAGCAGCGGTGACAAGGTGTTCCAAGCCAGACCGCGCGGGGAAATGGTCCCGTGTACCAGTATCACCGGTCGCCGATGAGCCTTCGACGGTTTGCATGACCAGTCGTTCGCACCGGGCGGCACCGCGTCCGGGGCGGCGAGCCATGAAGCATATGCGGGCGCTGCGCTGTACGACACGGGGAGAGTCGCTGCGGCAGGTGCGGCATGGGCGAGTGCTGCCGGCACGAACAGCATCGTCGCGAAGATGATTGTCACTATGCGTGCACGCATGGACCGGGTCCTTCCGCTAGTTCTTGGATCAATCGAGGGCGTGGAACTGCGAGCCCGGGTACCGCCCGGTGGGCGACTCCCACTTCTTGACAATTAGTCACGTTTTGAGCACGTACGATGATCTGACAATCTGTCAACCTTCGGAGGGGCGATGGCGCAAGCGCGGCGAAACAAACGTGGTGAGGCCCAGCGACAGGAGCTGCTTGAGGCGGCGGCACAGAGATTCGCCCACGAGCCGTATGACCAGGTCTCGTTGGACGCGATCGCAGCTGACGCGGGCATGTCGCGGCCGAGCCTGTACTACTACTTCGGCTCCAAGCGCGACTGCTATCTGGCGGTCATCGAATCTTGGGGCAGCCAGATGTTGATCACCGCGGATGCCGCGAAGGGTCTGGGGAGGGACGACGTCGTCGCCCGCTTGCTGGACACGTACCTGGACTTCGCGGAGAACTCCGAGGAGGCTTACCGCACGGTCATGGGCGGCGGCCTGGGCAACGATCCACAGGTGCAAGCCTTCATCAATCAATGGCGGACGCGATTCAGCGAGCTCATCATGCATCTCGCCGGGAGGGATGCGCCCGTGACTCCAGCGATCCGGATACAACTCAGCGGGTTCCTGGGCTTCATCGAAGGAGCGACGCTTGATTGGCTAGATCACCGCGACGTACCCCGCTCGGACCTCAGTGCGCTGCTTCGCGACGCCGGCAAGCAGATCATGCTCGAACACTCGCAGGCCTGAACATCACGATGCCAAGCTGACCGGCGCGTGGTTTGACGGTGCGCGCAAAGGGATTCGAACCCCTGACCGCTGGTGTGTAAGACCAGAGCTCTACCGCTGAGCTATACGCGCCTATCCCCCGCGACCCGCGGTGGAACCCCGCAAATCTAGCGCGCCCGGCGCCACGGGTTCAAACGAGAGCGGTCAGGCCAGACTCAGCGCGCGCTCCCACACCGTCTCGTCGCGCGGCGCGCCCGGTTCGGCGACGTCGGAGAACCGCACGCGGCGGTCCCGGTCGACCAGGACGGTGCCGCGCAGCGGGTAGCCGTGCTGCTCGCTGAACACCCCGTACTGCTGTGCGACGGCCCCGTGCGGCCAGAAATCACTCAACAGGGGAAACAGGAAGCCCTGGGCACTCGACCAGACCTTGTGCGTCGGCGGGGGTCCGACCGACAGCGCCACCGTCGTCAGCGACTCGTTGTCGAACTCCGGCTCCCGGTCTCGGATCAGCGCCAACTCTCCTTCGCAGTTCCCGGTGAAGGCGAGCGGGAAAAAGACCAGCAGTACCTGCCGGTCGGCCGCGAGAGCGGCGAGGTTCACCCGACGGTTGTTCTGGTCGGGCAGGGTGAAGTCCGGTGCGAGGTCCCCGACGGCAATCAGATCCCGCATCTCAGCGGGAACCGCGCGACTTGGGCTGGACCAGTCGCGTCGCAGTCCAGTCGCCCAGGTTGATGACGCTGGTCTGGGTGAGCCCGGTCGTGGCCGCAGCTTCGCTGACCTCGCTCGGCTCGACGTGCCCGTTGCGCCCCGTCTTGGGCGAGAGGACCCATAGGTAGCCGTCATCGGCCAGCGGGCCGATGGCCTCGATCAGCGCATCGGTCAGGTCGCCGTCGTCGTCGCGCCACCACAGCACCACCACGTCGATGACCTCGATCGCGTCCTCGTCGAGCATCTCGGCGTCGATGATGTCTTCGATGTCAGCTCGCAGGTCGTCGTCGGTATCGTCGTCCCAGCCCAACTCCTGGACGACGAGCCCCTTGCTCAGTCCCAACTTTTGCGCACCGGAACCATCGGCGGCGACCACGCGCAACCTCCCTCGATCTGGACGGGCGCCGAGTGGATCTCGACGACCTGTGTTGTTATCCCACCGTCTCGCGGCCGTGAGCGCAAGCCGAAACCCCGATCCCGACGACTATCGGGGAAGAAACCTGCCGCATACCCGGACCAACCGCTGGCGCGCCCGGTCCCACCGACGGGCGGCGGGGTTGAGCTCGTCGCGCTTCTTGCCGACCACCGCCTTGCGGATCGCCGAGGTTGCCTCGGCGGCCCCGGCGAACGGTTGTGTCAAGCCGGCGGGCAACGACTTGCCCTGAGCCGCACGGAGGTTCGCCAAATCGTGGTCGAGCCGAATGATCACCGCGCGGTCGGCGCCGCCAAGTGAGCCCATGTCCTGGGATGAGTTCAGCGCGCTGATCATGGTGTTGTACGCGGCAACCGAGGCACGCATGCCGGCCAGCGTGGTGGCGCATGCCGCCTCGCCGTTGGCGTGTTCGCGCGCGGCCGACCGCTCGGCGACGTAGGACTCGACCTGGGCGCGCGGGGTCTGCGCCTGCCCGGTCACCGTGCACCCCGTCGCCCCGACGATGACGGCGACGACGGCCGCCGCCACCGCTACGACCGGGTTCAGCCGACGTAGGTCTTGCACAAGTCGCGGAACCGGTCCCGCTCGGCATTCATGTCCCGAGCCGCCGAGTTCATGGTGTTGGTATTGCGGGACAGGACGGCGGCGCGCTGGGCCTCTCGGCCGGTGATCATCTTGGCCATCTGCGCCTTGAGGTCCTCGGGCAGATTCCGCTGCGACGACTCGCGCAGCTTGTTGATGTCCAGGTCGATCCGCGCGATCGCCTTGTTCACCAGGTTCGGGTCCCACCCGCCGGAGGCGTTGAAGGCACGCACCATCTCGTTGTAGACGTCGACGCTCTCGCGCATCGTGATCGGGATGGTGACGCATTCCACGAGCGCGTTGGCCTTCTGCTTCTTGACCTCCTGCTGCGCCTTGTAGGCCGCAACCTCGGCGGTCGGAGCGGTGGCCGAGCCCGAGACGGTACACCCGCTCAGCACCCCCACCGCAGTCGCGGCAGCGGCTACGCCGACCACCAGACGACGACGTGCGGATCCAGCGATGGCGTGGTTCATGATTCTCCGTATTGTTTGGCGATGGCCTTGACCCGGCTCAACTCCGAGATATTGCCAAAGATTGCGATCCAGTTGTAGATCAGCGCGGACAAGATCCCGAACCAGCCGAGGCACAGGCAGTGCGCCTGCGCCGCCCAAAACGCCCGGCGCACGTCGGCCAGCGACCCGGTCACCTGCTTCGGACTTGTCAACGACATGATGAGCAGCCCGGTGTGGGCCTTGAAGACCGCGGTGTACACACCCGGGCCCTGGGCGTACTGCGGCTGGGCATACTGCGGCTGCGCGGTCGGAGGCTGAACGGGCGGTGCGATCGGCGCGTACTCCCCCTGCGGCAACGAACCCGGCTGCGGCGGAACGGGTGCGGTCATTGGATCCCCCTCGGATGTCTCAGGCCTCCGACGCTGTTTCCGCCGGTTGCGTCCTTGAGGATAATCGCACGGGCGCCCGGGCACACGCCGAGCCATCCGGCCGCGGGAACCGATGCCACCCCCGGGCCCTCCCCTGAGACCCGCGACACCATTAGGCTGGAGGTGCGAGGCACCTCACCCATGGTGTCCGCCAACCCATTCCACCGCGCACCACCACCGTGCGGTGACAACAGAATCAGAGGAACCGATCACCGTGTCTGACGAGTCGACAACCACCAACCGCGTCCGCGTCATCCGAGAGGGCGTGGCCTCCTATCTGCCCGACATCGACCCGGAGGAAACCTCCGAGTGGGTCAACTCCCTGGACGGGCTGATCGATGCGGCGGGGCCGGCCCGCGCACGGTACCTGATGTTGCGCCTCCTCGAGCGCGCCGGCGAGCGACACGTGTCGATCCCCGCGCTCACCTCGACCGACTACGTCAACACCATCCCCACCGAGAACGAACCCTGGTTCCCCGGCGACGAAGAAGTCGAACGCAACTTCCGCCGCCTCATCCGCTGGAACGCCGCGATCATGGTGCACCGCGCCCAGCGCCCGGGCATCGGGGTCGGCGGCCACATCTCCACCTACGCGTCATCGGCGTCGCTCTACGAAGTCGGTTTCAACCACTTCTTCCGCGGCCAAGACCATCCCGGCGGCGGCGACCAGGTCTTCATCCAAGGTCACGCCTCGCCGGGCATCTACGCCCGCGCCTTCCTCGAGGGCAGACTCACCGAGAGCCAACTCGACGGCTTCCGGCAGGAGCACAGCCATGCCGGGGCCGGCGGTGGGCTGCCGTCCTATCCGCACCCGCGACTGATGCCCGACTTCTGGCAGTTCCCGACGGTGTCGATGGGCCTCGGCCCGATGAACGCGATCATGCAGGCGCGCTTCAACCACTACCTCCACGACCGCGGCCTCACCGACACGAGTGAGCAGCACGTATGGGCGTTTTTGGGCGACGGTGAGATGGACGAGCCCGAATCCCGCGGACTGCTCCAGGTCGCTGCCACCGAGGGCCTGGACAACCTGACCTTCGTCGTCAACTGCAACCTGCAGCGCCTCGACGGCCCGGTCCGCGGCAACGGCAAGATCATCCAGGAACTCGAGTCCTTCTTCCGCGGGGCCGGATGGAACGTCATCAAGGTCGTGTGGGGCCGCGAATGGGACGCCCTCCTGCACGCCGACCGCGACGGCGCCCTGGTCAACCTGATGAACTCAACGCCCGACGGCGACTACCAGACCTATCGCGCCAACGACGGCGCCTTCGTCCGCGAGCACTTCTTCAACCGTGACCCGCGCACCAAGGAACTCGTCAAGAACCTCTCCGACCAGGAGATCTGGAACCTCAAGCGCGGCGGCCACGACTACCGCAAGATCTACGCCGCCTACGCCGCGGCGATGGCCCACAAGGGCCAGCCGACGGTCATCCTGGCGAAGACCATCAAGGGCTACACGCTGGGCAAGCATTTCGAGGGCCGCAATGCGACGCACCAGATGAAAAAGCTGGCCCTCGACGACCTGATCGCCCTGCGGGACACCCTGCGCATCCCCTTCACCGACGAGCAGCTCGAGGCCGACCCGTACCTCCCGCCGTACTACCACCCCGGCGCGGATTCCCCAGAAGTCCGCTACATGGTGGAACGGCGGCACAACCTCGGTGGTTTCGTGCCGAGCCGGCGCACCGCGTCGACTCCGTTGCACCCCGACACCGCCCCCGCCATCGCCGCGGTCGCCAAGGGTTCGGGCAAACAGCAGGTGGCGACCACGATGGCGCTGGTCCGCATCTTCAAGGAACTGCTGCGCGACTCCGAGATCGGTCAGCGGATCGTCCCGATCATCCCGGACGAGGCGCGCACCTTCGGCATGGATTCCTGGTTCCCGTCGCTGAAGATCTACAACCGCCACGGCCAGCTCTACACCTCGGTCGACGCCGAGCTGATGCTCGCCTACAAGGAGAGCCACGCCGGCCAGATCCTGCACGAGGGCATCAACGAGGCCGGTTCCACCGCGAGCTTCACCGCCGTCGGCAGTTCCTATTCGACCCACGGCCTGCCGATGATCCCGCTCTACATCTTCTATTCGATGTTCGGGTTCCAGCGGACCGGGGACAGCTTCTGGGCCGCCGCCGACCAGATGGCGCGCGGGTTCGTCATCGGCGCCACCGCCGGGCGCACCACCCTGACCGGCGAGGGCCTTCAACACAACGACGGCCAGTCGCCGCTCCTCGCGTCGAGCAATCCCGCCGCCGTCATCTACGACCCCGCGTTCGCCTACGAACTCGCCTACATCGTCGACAGCGGCTTGACGCGGATGTACGGGGATTCACCCGAAGACGTCTTCTTCTACATCACCGTCTACAACGAGCCGTTCCACCAGCCGGCGGTACCCGAGGGCCTCGACGTCGACGCACTGCTGCGGGGCATCTACCGCTACTCGCCGGCACCCCAGGTCACGAACGGGGCCCCGGCCAACATCCTCGTCTCGGGGGTCACGATGCCCGACGCCCTGCGGGCGCAGGAATTGCTCGCCGCCGACTGGAACGTCGCGGCCACCGTCTACTCGGTGACGTCGTGGGCCGAACTCGCCCGCGACGGCATCCGGGCCGATCGAGCGACTCTGTTGTCCCCGTCCGCCGACATCGAAGCACCGTTCGTGACGCGTCAGCTCAGTGCCGATGCCACCGTCGCGGTCAGCGACTACCAGCGGGCGGTCCAGGAACAGATCCGCGCCTACGTGCCGGGCACCTACCTGACGCTGGGCACCGACGGCTTCGGCTTCTCCGACACCCGGCCGGCCGCGCGCCGGGTGTTCAACGTCGACGCCGAGTCGATCGTCGTCGGTGTCCTGCTCGCGCTGGCCCGCGACGGGAAGCTGGACAGGTCGGTCGCCGCGCAAGCCGCACAGCGGTACCGGATCGACGACGTCAATGCCGCGCCGGAGCAGACCAGCGACCCAGGGGTGGCGTAGGCCCGGCGGCCATACACTGAGGGGATGCCCGACGCGCAACCGAGTCAACAGTTCCCCGGCATGGATGTGTTCGGGGAACGCGGCGCGCACGTGCCCACCCCGGCGAACGTGCGTGACGCACTCCCGGACACACTGCTGCGCCGGATCAAGCAGTACAGCGGACGCCTGGCCACCGAGGCCGTGCATTCGATGTCCGACCAGCTCCCCTATTTCTCCGAACTCGACGCCGCCCAGCGCGCCTCGGTGCAGTTGGTCGTCCAGACCGCGGTGGTCAACTTCGCGGAGTGGATCCAGGACCCCGAGGGGAACGTCAAGTTCACCGTCGAGGCCTTCCAGGTGGTCCCGCAGGACCTCGCCCGCCGGATCACACTGCTGCAGACCGTCGAAATGGTTCGCGCGGCGATGGAGTTCTTCGAGAAGTGGCTGCCGCTGCTCGCCCGCAACGACGAACAGCTGCGGGCGCTGACCGAATCGGTCCTGCGCTACGGACGCGAGATCGGCTTCGCCGCCGCTTCGATCTACGCCACCGCGGCCGAGTCGCGCGGCGCATGGGACTCGCGGCTGGAGGCGCTGGTCGTCGACGCCGTCGTGCGCGGCGACACCGGCCCGCAGCTGATGTCGCGCGCGGCCGCGTTGAACTGGGCCTCCGACGCCGCCGCGACGGTGATCGTCGGCAACCCGCCGCCGGAACAGAACGTGTCGGTTCCGCTCACGATCCACAACACCGCGGTCGCGCACGACCGCTCGGCGCTCTCCGTCGTCCAGGGGTCGGCGCTGGTCACCATCGTGAGCGGGCCCATCACCGCCACCGAACCGTTCGTCGCCGAGTTGCTGGACAACTTCGCCGAGGGCCCGGTGGTCATCGGTCCGACCATGCCCGACCTCGAGAGCGCCCACACCAGCGCCGTCGAGGCGCTGGCCGGAATGGAGGCGGTCGTCGGATGGCCGGGCGCCCCGCGCCCGGTGCACAGCCTGGAGCTGTTGCCCGAACGCGCACTGGCCGGGGACCCGACCGCGGCGGTCACCCTCATCCAAACCCTCACCAAGCCGCTCAGCGCCGCGGGGGCGAATCTCACGGCGACGTTGGAGGCCTACCTGGACGCCGGCGGGTCGGTCGAGTCATGCGCCCGGACGCTGTTCGTCCACCCCAATACTGTCCGATATCGACTAAAACGAATCGCCGAAATCACCGGGCGTGACGCAACTAACCCGCGTGACGCCTATGTCTTGCGCGTGGCAACTACTGTCGGTCGTTTGACTCACTTCCGAGACAAATTGCAATCACCAGCCACTTGAGTCACACGGGCAACATGGGCGTCTTACTGTTTTCCCAGGTTGAGGGGGTTTGGACTCGATTTGGTAACGGATAACGACCCGGCGTCGGAGACGGCACACCCAGGGGCGCCTTTGTAGGAATCCTACAAATTGCGCCGTCAAGGTTCATGCTCGACAACACCGTCATCAGATGCGTTTAGGGTGTTCCCTAACAAGGTGCTTACGTTGCTTGCGCCCGGACAGGGCTCTCAGACGCCCGGCATGCTCACCGATTGGTTGGAGCTTGCCGGCGCCCGCGATCAGCTGGCGACTTGGTCGAAGCTGACCGGGCTCGAGCTGGAACGGCTCGGGACCACCGCGACGGCCGAGGAGATCACCGACACCGCGATCACCCAGCCGCTCGTCGTCGCCGCGGCCCTCCTCGCCTACGACGAGGTCGCCAAGCAACATCCGCTTCCCGCCGACACCATCGTCGCCGGACACTCGGTCGGCGAGTTGGCCGCCGCCGCCATCGCCGGCGTGATCACCGCGGACGAGGCCGTCACCCTGGCCGCGATCCGGGGCCGGGAGATGGCCCGCGCCTGCGCGCTCACCCCGACCACGATGGCCGCCGTTCTCGGCGGCAACGAGGACGAGGTCCTCGCCCGCCTCGACGAACTCGACCTGGTGCCCGCCAACCGCAACGCCGTCGGGCAGATCGTCGCCGCCGGCACTGTCGATGCCATCGATGAGCTCGTCGCGAACCCGCCGGAGAAGGCACGCACCCGCAAACTGGCCGTGGCCGGCGCCTTCCACACCGCATATATGGAACCCGCCCAGCAGGCCGTTGCCGAGGCCGCGGCCGCCATCACCCCGTCCGATCCCGCGCTCACACTGCTGTCGAACTCGGACGGCAAGGCCGTCACCGACGGCGCCGAGGCGCTGGCCAAGCTCGTCGCCCAGGTGACCCGGCCGGTGCGCTGGGACCTGTGCTCGGTGACGATGCGCGAATTGGGTACCACCGGCCTCGCCGAACTGCCCCCCGCCGGGACCCTCGTCGGGATTGCCAAGCGCGAACTCAAGGGCACCCCCACCCTGGCCCTGAAGACCCCCGACAGCATCGCGGGCCTCAAAGAACTTGGATGAACCGGAACTCACCAGAGTTGTCCAAGCAGCCGTAGCCGCTGCTCCGGTAGGTAATCGAACACCGAATTCGTAGACAGAAGGGAGCCACATCGTGGCCGCCACCCAGGAAGAACTCATTGCCGGCATCGCCGAGATCATCGAGGAAGTCACCGGTATCGACCCGTCCGAGGTGACGATCGAGAAGTCCTTCGTCGACGACCTGGACATCGACTCGCTGTCGCTCGTCGAGATCGCCGTGCAGATCGAGGACAAGTACGGCGTCAAGGTTCCCGACGAGGACCTCGCCGGCCTGCGCACCGTCGGTGACGCCGTCAGTTACATCCAGAAGCTCGAGGCCGAGAACCCCGAGGCTGCCGCTGCGATCGCCGCCAGCGTCAAGGAGGGCAAGGACGCGTGACCGCATCGCTTCGCGAGTACTCCACGCTGGGAGGGAACTTTCCCAGCGTGGTGGTGACGTCGATGGTCGCCACCACCTCGCTGGGCGTCGACCTCGATTCCACGTGGGACGGACTGCTCAAGGGTGAGTCCGGTATCCGCGAGCTGACCGGAGACTTCGTCACCAAATACGGCGAACTCCCTTGCCGCATCGGCGGCAAGCTCCTCCAGGACCCGTCCGAGGAAGTCACGCGCGTCGAGGCTCGCCGCATGGCCTACGTCGAGAGGGTCGCGCACGTCATGAGCAAGCGCCTCTGGGCGCATGCCGGCGAGCCCGAAGTGGATCCCAACCGTCTCGCAGTCGTCCTTGGCACCGGCCAGGGTGGCGGCGACGCGATGATCCACAACTGGGCCGCCATGGAAGAGTCGATGAACTACCGCAAGGTGTCACCGCTCGCCGTCCAGATGGCCATGCCCAACGGTCCGGCCGGCGTCGTCGGCCTGAACGTGGGCGCGCGCGCCGGCGTGATCACCCCGGTCTCGGCGTGTTCGTCGGGTGCCGAGGCGATTGCCCACGCGTGGCGACACATCGTCCTGGGCGACGCAGACATGGTCGTCTGCGGTGGTGTCGAGGGATACATCGATGCGATTCCGATCGCCGCATTCACCATGATGCGGGCGATGAGCACCCGTAACGACGAGCCGGCCGCCGCGTCGCGCCCGTTCGACAAGGACCGCGACGGCTTCGTGTTCGGTGAAGCCGCCGCCATGCTCATCCTCGAGCGCGAGGAGCACGCCAAGGCGCGCGGGGCGCACATCCACGCCCGCGTCCTCGGTGCCGGTATCACCTCAGATGGTTTCCACCTGGTGGCACCCGATCCCAGCGGACAGGGGAACTCGCGGGCGATGTCCCGCGCGATCCAGACCGCTGGATTGAGTCCCAAGGACATCAGCCACATCAACGCCCATGCCACGTCGACCCCGGTCGGCGATACCGCCGAGGCGGCAGGCATCCAGGCGGCGGTGGGCAACCACGCGGCGATCTACGCTCCCAAGTCGGCGCTGGGCCACTCGATCGGCGCCGTGGGTGCCCTCGAGTCGGTGCTGACGATGAAGGCGGTGGAGGAAGGCGTTGTTCCGCCGACCCTCAACCTGGAGAATCTGGATCCCGAGTGCGGTGACATCGACGTCGTCCACGGCGAACCCCGTCGCGGCGACTTCGAGTACGCGCTCAACAACTCGTTCGGTTTCGGCGGCCACAACGTGGCCATCGCGATCGGGCGGTACTAACCGAAGATGTGACGCACAACCGGCCACTCCGCTAACACCGACGCGAGGAGGAAGCGATGACCACCTTGGCACCACTGACCAGCCAGGAGGGATCGGCGGATCCGCGAGATCCGCTGCTTCGCTTGACCAACTTCTTCGACGAGGGGACCGTGCAGCTCCTGCATCCCCGGGATCGTTCCGGGGTGCAGGCGGCCACCGGTCTGGTGAACGGAGTCGAGACCGTCTCCTACTGCACCGATGGCACCGTCATGGGCGGGGCCATGGGGGTGGTCGGTTGTGCACACATCGTCGATGCCATCGACACCGCGATTGCCAAGCAGGCACCGGTCGTCGGCATCTGGCACTCCGGCGGGGCCCGCCTCGCCGAGGGGGTGGAGGCCCTCCACGCGGTCGGCCGGGTCTTTGAGGCCATGGTCCGCGCCTCGGGCTACATCCCCCAGCTTTCCGTCGTCGTCGGCTTTGCCGCCGGCGGCGCCGCCTACGGCCCGGCGCTGACCGACGTCGTCATCATGGCTCCGGCCGGACGGGTCTTCGTGACCGGCCCCGACGTCGTGCGCAGTGTCACCGGCGAGGACGTCGACATGGAGACGCTGGGCGGGCCGCACACCCACGGCAAGAAGTCCGGCGTCTGCCACATCACCGCCGATTCCGAGTCCGATGCCCTGTGGCGGGCACGGCGCCTCGTCGCGACCTTCGGCAAGCAAGGCGACGTCGACGAGGATCGGGCACGGGCCGGCGACACCGACCTGCGGGCCCTGCTGCCCGAGTCCAACCGCCGCGCCTACGACGTACACCCGATCGTGCGCCAACTCCTCGACACCGACACCGGTGTCGACGGCACCGAGATCTCCTCGTTCGAGGAGCTCCAGGCCAAGTGGGCCCCCAACATCGTCATCGGCTTCGGCCGCCTCGCCGGGCGCAGCGTCGGCGTCATCGCCAACAACCCCCTGCGGATGGGCGGTTGTCTCAACTCCCTCAGCGCCGAGAAGGCCTCGAGGTTCGTCCGCCTGTGCGACTCCTTCGGCATCCCGCTCGTGGTGCTCACCGACGTCCCCGGGTATCTCCCCGGCGTCGGACAGGAGTGGGAGGGTGTCGTGCGCCGCGGTGCCAAGCTCCTGCACGCGTTCGCCGAGTGCAGCGTCCCCCGGGTCACCCTGGTGACGCGCAAGATCTACGGCGGCGCCTACATCGCGATGAACTCCCGCGCCCTGGGCGCCACGGCGGTCTTCGCCTGGCCGGGCTCCGAAGTGGCCGTGATGGGCGCCAAGGCGGCCGTCGGCATCCTGCACAAGAAGGCCCTGGCCGCCGCACCCGACGATGAGCGGGAGGCCCTGCACGAGCAATTGGCCGCCGAGCACGAGGCGATCGCGGGCGGCGTCGGCCGCGCCCAGTCGATCGGCGTGGTGGACGAGATCATCGATCCCGCCGTCACGCGCAGCACGCTGGCCGCGGCGATCGCGCAAGCGCCGGCCCGCCGCGGGCGACACAAGAACATCCCCCTCTGACCGTCCGTCCGACCCTCAGTCACAACGGGCCGCCAGACACCACGAGCCCCCCGCATCCGTTGACGCGGGGGGTTCGTGTCATCCAACGTTTGCGGTCTACTACCCCACCCGTTGGGCAAGCCAGGTCGCCTCGGCCCCGACGGAGCCCATGCGATAGTTCTCCAGTTCGTTGTCCCAGGCGGTGCCCAGGGCCGCGTGCAACTCGCCGGCGAGGCCGCGGCCGTCCGGCTGGGCGTCCATCAGCGACCGAACCTGCATCTCGCCCAGGATCACGTCGCCGTTGGCGGCCGTCGAACCGTGCCACAGCCCCAATCCGGGCACGTAGCTGAAACGCTGGCCGTCGACGCCGTCACTGGGATCCTCGGTGACCTCGAAGCGCAGCGAGGACCACTCGCGCAGGGCCGTGACCAGGCGCGCGGCAGTCGCGACCGGCCCCACCCAGTCCGCGGTGGCCCGCTGCATGCCGGGCTCGGCATCCTGCGGCGACCACTTCAACTGGGCGCGGACATTCAGGGTCGACGACAACGCCCACTCCACATGTGGGCAGAGCGCCACGGGAGCGGCATGGATGTACACCACACCCGTCGCGTAGTCCGCAAACTGCGTCAGGTTGCGCACCTTGATCACCTCCGGTTCGACGAGGAACGTCTTCCCCAACACACCTCGTCGACGCCCGGTGGCGCTTGTTATCACATCTCTCGTGTCTAGTGTGCCCTATGGGACGCGTGTTGCGCTAGTTCTTCGTGGTGTAAATGTTTCTCGAATCCGACCTCGGTGATTCGCCGGATCCGCGCCCACACCGACTCGAACGTCAGGAACACCGCACACGCGATCGCCACCGAGCCCGGAATGAAGACGAGCAGGTTGTCGATCCGCTCCCAGGCGCGCGGGCTCCACAGCGCGACCCACGTCAGCAGCAGCGCGATCACCGTCGCCGCCTCCCCCAAGAAGCTCGCGACCACGAAGACGATCGCCGCCTTGCGGTGCCGCTGGACCATCTTCGACGAGAAGTGGAAGTTCGCGGCGAAGGCCAGCAGCAGGACCGCGTAGACCGACAGGAGTAGACCGAGGTCATCGGACGAGAGCTCGCGCATGCGCCGAGGTTAACCGAGTCCGGTGCCGCCTGCGGCCTACTGCGACAACGGGTGGCGCAGCCGGGCCACCGCCGTTCCGTTCCAGATCTCCGCGTCGATGTCGGCGGCGCGCACCGGCACCACCGTGCCGCCGTTGGCCAGCACGACGATCGCGATCCGCGACAGCAGGTCGTACCCGTCGTCGGAGTACTCGAGGGCCCCGGTGTCGTTGTGCAGCCGACCCAAGACGTCGACGGTGAAGTCGTAGACCAGGGTGTCGACGGAGCCGCCGACCGCAGCGCGGGCGATGTCGACGAGATCGGTGGCGACCAGCCCCTTGCCGACCCCGTCGGCGATGGTGTTGACCGTCGTGCTGGCCCGGGCGGCGTTGATCCCGTCCAGTCGGGAGCGGATGGCCTCGTCGATCTGGTCGGCCCGCAGCTCATCCGGGCTACCGGGGACGACCACGACCTCGCGGGTGCCGAAACCGACGTGGCCGACCATGTCCTGCAGCGGATCGGCGGCGAAGAGGAACAACGGCCGCTGGCCGGTGGGGTCATCGCGGTTCAGCGCGAGCCCGACGGTCTCGGCGACCTGCTTGGCGTAGCTCTCCAGCAACACTTTGTTGCCCTCGTCGCCCTGCAGCCGGCGCACGGCCGCGCGCCCCCGCACGGTCGCACGGTTGGTGGCCTCGGCGACGTCGCCGATGCCCTCGGCGTCGATCTCGAACTCGTGGGCCACCTCGTCGGCCGAGGCGTGCCAGACGTTCCAGCCGTGGGCGGAGACCGTCAACGCGTAGGCATCCTGCGGGCCGGCCACGGCGCGCACGAACTGGCCCAGGTCGAAGTACTTGCTCACCTGCAGCTGGTGCGCCAGGTTGTTCGGCACGACGAAGATCTCCGCCTTCTCGGCAGTGCTGAAGATCGCCAGCGAACGCGACAGCCGGTGCCAGCAATCATCCGCCAAGATCTCCGCGGAGCGCTCACGGAAGGCGGTCTCCAGCGCATGGTTGGCGCCGCGCTCGCGCAGGGTGCGGATCGCTTCATCCATCGAGCTCTTGACCGTGGTCTTCGCCACTTCGTGCTCGGCCGCGGTCGCCGGCAGATAGACCGTCACCGCGTTCTCCTGGGGAGCGCCCATCTCGATCAACTCGGCGGTGGTGGGGAATTCGTAGCGGGCCACTGACGCTGTCTCCTTGCAGTCGTCAACCGGTCAATCTGACCGCCCTCACCCTAGCGCGGAATCCGGCCCCCTACGGCGCTAAAAGGCGGGCATAAATGCTCTCGTTGAAGTCGGCCCACAACGGCTTGGCCCACGGCCCGAAGGCACGGTCGGTCAGGACCACGCAGGCGGCCGGAAGGTCCGGGTCGACCCACAGGAATGTCCCCGACTGGCCGAAATGGCCGAACGTCGACGGGGAGGCGCTCGGCGCGGTCCAGTGCGGCGACTTGTAGCCGCGGATTTCGACGCCGAGGCCCCAGTCGCACGGCCGGTGCCGGCCGTATCCCGGGACGAAACCGTCCAGCCCGGGGCACCACACCGACCGCGCCGCCAGCGCGGTCTCGGGCGAGAGCAGCCGCGGGACGAGCAGGTCCCGGGCGTAGGCGGCGAGGTCGGCGACGCACGAGGTCGCCCCGTGCCCGGCCGGGCCGTCGAGGGTGGTCGTCGCCATGCCGAGGGGCTCGGCGACGGCTTCGGCCAGGTAGTCGGGGAAGGCTATCCCGGTGGCCCGTTCCACCGTCTCGGCGACCAACTCGAATCCCGCCGACGAGTAGATGCGCTGGGTGCCGACCGGCGCGATCTGTTCGCGCGAGTCGAAGGCCAGCCCCGAGGCATGCGCGAGTAGATGCGCCACGGTCGAGCCGGGCGGTCCGACCGGGGTGTCGAGCTCGACCGCACCCTCTTCCACCGCGACCAAGACCGCCGACGCGACCAGCGGCTTGGTGACCGAGGCCAACGCAAAAGCCCGGGCGGTGTCACCGAAGGTCTCGATGACACCGCCCGGGCCGATGAGCGCGCCGGCGACGTTGTCGACCGGCCAGTGCCCCAGTTCTTGCAGCACTCGTCAGGCGGCGGGGCGCTGCGTGGTGGTGGCGGGCTTGGACGGCAGCGGGGTCACGTTGCCCGGCGCCTCGGTGCCCGGCTCACTCGGCACGGCCGACGGCTCGGTCGAGGCCTCGATCGCCGCCAGGCCCTTGTTGACCCGGTCGACATCGGCCTGGGTGAAGCCGCAGTAGTTGATCGCCTCGGACTCCCAGCGCGCGGTCAGCCGGTCCTTCCCCGCCTCGTGGGCGGCGGCGACGGTGCCGTTGTAGATGGTGTTGTCCTTGGACTGCTTGTTCACGTCGGGGACCTTCTCGCAGACGTGGAACACCTTGCCGCTCTTGGTCCAGAACACCTCGTCGACGCCGTTCTTCAGCAGCTTGATGGTGTTGGTCTCCACCGTGTACTGCTCCTTGGAGGGCGCATTCCAGTCGGCGCTGAGCAGGCCGACGGCCACCGCGACGGCGATCGCGATACCGCCCACGATCCCCTTCTGCTTCCCGTCCATGTCCTTGTCCAGGAAGATCAGGACGATCAGCGGCAGGAAGGCGATCACGGTGATGATCACGCCCAGCTGGTTCTGGATGAAGAAGCGGAACTTGTCCTTCTCCGATGCCGGGTCGAGGCGGTTGGCCTTCTTCCACAGGAACGAGCCGGCCAGCGCGAAGACACCGATACCGACGATGAATCCGATGAGCCACCACAGCTTCTCGTCGCCGGAGCGGTCGGAGCGGATGATCCAGAAGATGGCGACAATCTCGGCGGCGATGGCGATCGCCCACAGGATTGCCGCGAAGATGCGGAAGCGGATCGCCTTCGACTTGGCCTCGGGAGTCGGCTCCCAGGTCCGCGCCGCCTCGGCGGCCTCAGCCGAGGCCGACGCCTTGACGCTGACCTTCTTCTTCTCTGCCATGTGACAAACTGCCCTTCAAGAGGTTGGTCTCGCGACGGGGATCGCGACGACATGACTGTAATGCACAAGCGGGCCCCGACGCCCGATGACCGGACTCACGCTAGGTGAGCCCGGTCACCCGGCGGGATTAATCGATCACCAATCCTCTTCGGTGTAGCGGATGACGCCGCGGATGTTGCGGCCCTCCAGCATGTCGGTGTAGCCCTCGTTGATCTGGTCCAGCTTGTACTCGCGGGTGATCATGTCGGCGATGTTGAGCCGGCCGGCGCGATACATCGACAGCAACAGCGGAATGTCGAGCTTGGGGTTGGCGCCGCCGAAGATCGAACCCTGCAGGTTCTTCTGCAGCAGCGTGAGCATCGCCAGGTTCAAGGTCACCTGGTTCTCCACCATGTTGCCCATGCCGGTCAGCACACAGGTGCCGCCCTTGGCGGTGATCCCCATCCAGGTGTCGACGTCGGAACCGTGAACCTCGCCGACGGTGACGATGACCTTCTGGCACATCCCCCACTCGGTGGCGTTGCCGATGTCGTTCATCGCCTCCTCGACCGTGGCGAACGCCTGCGTCGCACCGAACTTCAGCGCCTGCTCGCGCTTCCACTCCACCGGGTCGATGGCGAACACGTGGCGGGCACCGGCGATCACCGCGCCCTGCAGGGCCGCGGTACCGACGCCGCCGACGCCGATGATCGCGACGTCCTCACCCGGCCGGACGTCGCCGCTGCGCGTCGACGAACCGTAGCCGGTGGGAATGCCGCAGCCACAGAGCGCGGCCACCTCGAACGGAATCTCCTTGTCGATCTTCACCACCGACGCCTCGTGCACCACCATGTACGGGCTGAAGGTGCCCAGCAGTGTCATCGGGTAGACGTTCTCCCCGTCGGCGGTGTGGATGCGGAAGGTGTGGTCGGACACGGCCTCGCCCTGCAGGAGCATCGCGCCGAAGTCACACAGGTTCGCCATCCCCGACTGACACGACTTGCACTTGCCGCACGACGGGATGAACGACAGCACGACGTGGTCGCCCACCTGGTAGTCGGTGACACCCTCGCCGATCTCGACGACCTCGCCGGCGCCCTCGTGGCCACCGAGGATCGGGAAGCCGCCCATCGGGATGCCGCCGGTCATCAGGTGGTGGTCGGAGTGGCACATGCCCGCGGCATGCATCTTGATCTTGACCTCGTGGGCCTGGGGATCGCCGATGTCGATCTCCTCGATCTTCCACGGCGAATTCAGTTCCCGGAGAAGCGCACCTTTAGTCTTCACTGTCCATCCTCACTCGTGACTTTGTCGGCGGGCCGTCCCGCCCTCGGATGTGAGCGTAGTCACCCGTACCAAGAATTGGAACACGTTCCAATTCCAGTGTCGCGAGCGGGTCGGGGTTCAGCCCCGCAGACCGGCGTCCTTACTGCCGTATTCGCTGCGCAACGACGGTTTCACCACCTTGCCGCCGGCGTTGCGGGGCAACTCGTCGACGAGGACCAGGTCCTTCGGGTGCTTGTACCGCGCAAGGTTCTCGTTGAGGAAGGGCTCCAGCTCTGCCAGCGTCAGATCGCCGCCGTCGGCCACCACGACGACCGCGACCGGCACCTCGCCCCACTTGTCGTCGGCCCGGCCGATGATCGCCGCCTCGGCGACGCGCGGATGGGCGAACAGCACGTTCTCGACCTCGGCGCAGTAGATGTTCTCCCCGCCGGAGATGATCATGTCCTTGGCCCGGTCGACGACGTAGACGAAGCCCTCCTCGTCGCGGCGGACGAGGTCGCCGGAGTGGAACCACCCGCCGGCGAACGCGTCAGCGGTACCGCGCGGGTTCTGCCAATACCCGGCCATCAGCTGCGGCCCCCGGTAGACGATCTCGCCGACCTCGCCGTCGGGCACGTCGTCGCCGTTGGCGTCGATGATCCGCGCGGTCACCGACGGGACGACCCGTCCCACCGAACCCAGCTTGCGCAGGGCGTCACGCCCCTCGAGGACACAGGTGATCGGCGACATCTCGGTCTGGCCGAACACCGCGACGTTGAGCGCATCCGGGAAGACCTCGTTCATCGCGTTCAGCACGGTGTCCGACGCGGGCGCCGCACCCCAACTGATCACCCGCAGCGACAGTCGGCGCGGCTTGGCCTGCTGCGCCGCGCACACGGCTTGCCACTGTGCGGGCACCAGGAAGATCGACGTGGTGCCCTCCGCTTCGAGGGTGTCGAGCAGTTCGTTCGGGTCGAAGGCGCCGAGCGGGTGGATGACCGACAGTGCGCCGGCGTAGAACAGCGGTGTCATGGCACCCAACGCGGCGATGTGGAACATCGGGGCGACACACGACCCGACGTCATCGGGCCGGGTGCCCAACGCGTCCAGACAGGTCATCGCCTGCGACTGCAGGTTCTGGTGGGTGAGCATGGCGCCCTTGGGCTTTCCGGTGGTGCCCGAGGTGTACATGATCAGCGCGACGGTCTCCTCCGGGACGTCGAGGTCCGGCAGGTCCGAGGCGTCCTCGGCCATCAGGTCCTCGAACCGCAGGTGCCCCTCGCCGGCCTCGCCGACGGTCACGATGTGGTCGATCGCGCCGGTCGCGGCGGCGACCCCGTCGGCCAGCGGCGCAAGCATCGTCTCGGTGACGATCCAGCGGGCACCGCTGTCGGCGACCAGGAAGCCGACCTCGGCCGGGGCCATCCGGAAGTTGACCGGCACCGCGATCGCCCCGATCAGGTTGGCCCCGAGGACCGCCTCGACGTATTCGGAGCGGTTCAGCATCAGGATCATGATGCGGTCGCCGAACTTGACGCCGCGGCGGTGCAGGGCGGCGGCGAAGGCCCGGGTCCGCTCGTCGAGCCGGCGCCAAGACGTCTCGTTGCCCAGGAAGCGCAGCGCCGGGGCGTCCGGCTTCATCAGTGCGTGGCGCCGGACCTGGGTGTTCCAGTGGTTGCGGCGCGACCGCATCGGCTCGGCGGTCAGGTCGACGGCAGCAGGGGTGGCCGTGCTCATGGCGTGCTCCTGGATCGGTGGTGGCGGTTACGAATCGGACTTGGTGAACAGGGCGAGGGTCTGGCGGAACTCCGGCGACTGGAGCAGGCGGGTCTGCCCGTCCATCTCCTCGCCGAGCGCGGTCTCGAAGGCAGCCATCGTGATGGCGTCGGACGCCGCTTTCGTGATCCGCAGCGCCGCCGGCGACTTGGCGGCGAGCTTGGCCACCACTTCGTCGACGCGCGCACTCAGCGCGGCCGCATCCTCGAGCACCTCGGTGACCAGACCGGCGTCGAAAGCCGCTGCGGCACGGAACTTTTCACCGAGCAACAGCAACGCGTTCGCGCGCACGCGCCCGATCGACGCGGCCACCAACATGCTGGCCCCGCCGTCGGGCATGAGTCCGATGTTGACGAACGGGAAGAGGAAGTAGGCGCGGTTCGTCGCGTAGACCAGGTCGGCGCCCAGGGCCAGCGATGCGCCGATCCCGACGGCCGCTCCGTCCACCGCGGCGACGACGGGCACGCGGATCGCCCGCAGTGCCCGGGCCAGGTCGGAGCCGTTGGAGATGATGGCCACCGCGCCCGCCTCGTCGACGCCGGCGTCCCCGGCGTTGGCCGCGATGTCGGTGATGTCGGCGCCCGCGGAGAAGCTCCCGCCGGAACCGGAGAGGACGACGACGCGCAGGTCGTCGCGCTGGGCCCACTCCCCCAACACCCGCCGGATCTCGAGCGACACACCGCCGCTCAGGGCGTTCATCCGCTCCGGTCGGTTGATGGTCAGACGGGCGATACCGCCGTCGTCGACGGTGGCGATGAGTTCTTCGGATTCGGTCACGCCATGTTTCTAGCACAGCATGACCGACCCCACTTCCGGCGTCGCGGTGTGACTCAGACGACGGTGAAGTCGTCGAGCAGCCACCGATCGCCGTCGCGGACGAGGGTCACTTTGACCCGGGATTGGTACAGATGGCCGTCGGGCAACTCGGCGGCGATCTCCGGCGCGGTGATGGTCTGGTCCAGCGACACGAGGACCTCGGCGCGGTCGGCCGAGAGCGAGATGAGGCCCGCTGCCGGGGCGGTCGCCTTGCTCGACGCGCCCGCTGCGGAATTGCCCTTTCGCGCGGCGGCCGACGATTCGATGAACTTCTCGGCGAAGTCCGTCGTCGACACCTCGCGGATCCGCCGGTCGAGATCGCCGTAGTCCTTCACGTCGTAGGTCATCACCGTCGCCACGTACTTGCGGGCGGCGTTCATCGCGTCCTGGCCGTGGGCCGATTGCGGGTTGGTGTGGGCCGCCGACCGCGACTCGGCCAGCCCCCACACCCCGACCCCGACGGTGCTGATGGCCAGCAGGGCACACAGGGCGGCGAGAACGGTGATCACCCGGCGCGAATCCCACCGACGCGTCAGCGAGCCGACCACCGACGAGCCCGGCGCGGCCACCTTGCCGGGGGTGCGCGACGCCTGGCGCTGCGCCTCCCGCGCGGCGTCGGCCTTGGCCTGCGCCCGCTTCCGGCGGTTGGCTTCCAGGAACGCCTTGCCCGAGTGCGGGGATTCGTGATCGTCGGTGCCTGCCATGGCTCCACAGCGTAGGCCACGCCAATCCCCTGTTCATCTATCACATATATGTGATAGGAATATGGGCGAACGCCCAACGAAAGGTCTCCCACCCCATGGTTGAATTCACCCCCGAGCAGCAGGCCTTTGCGCAGGCCGTCCGCGACTTCTGTGAGCGCGAAGTCGGCACCCGCGAGCAGCGCGCCAAGTACACCGCCGACGGCCCGCACAGCGAGGAGCTTTACCGCAAGATGGCTGAGCTCGGCTGGGCCGGGATCATCGTCGGCGAGGAGTACGGCGGCGCCGGGGCCGGCAACGTCGAGCTGTGCATCTTCCTCGAGGAGAGCCTGCGCGGGATGGCCCCGGTCGGCGGCATCGGCCCCACCTTCATCACCGCAGCGGCCTACGAGCGCTTCGCCTCCGAGGAACTCAAGAAGGAGGTGCTCGCCAACGTGGTCGCCGGCGACTCGCTGTCGATCGCGATGAGCGAGCCCGAGGCCGGTTCCGACGTCGCAAACCTGTCGTGTCGCGCCGAGAAGGTCGACGGCGGTTGGCTGATCAACGGCCAGAAGACCTGGATCTCCAACGCCGCCATCGCGTCGTCGATCCTGCTGATCGCCCGGACCGAGCGCACCGACAAGAAGCACGAGGGCATCACCCAGTTCCACGTCCCGGCCGGCACCAAGGGCCTGGAAATCGTCCCCATCGAGACGCTTGGCGGGCGCGAGCAGAACGACCTCTACTTCACCGACTGCTTCATCCCCGACGACTACGTGGTCGGCGAGGTGAACCAGGGCTGGTGGCAGCTGATGGCCGGCCTGAACACCGAGCGGTTGATCCTGGGCGCCATGCAGTTGGGCCTGGCCGAGCGCTCCTTCGACGACACCTTGAAGTTCATCACCGAGCGCAAGCAGTTCGGCCGCCCGGTCGGCACCTTCCAGGCCCTGCGCCACCGGATGGCCGACCACGCCACCGAGATCGAGTGCACCAAGCTGCTCGTCTACAGCTTGGCGGCCAAGGCCGACGCCAACCCGACGAAGATGTTCCCGCGCGAGGCGTCGATGGTGAAGCTGAAGTCCACCGAGGTCTCCAAGGCGATGACCATCGACGGGATGCAGATGATGGGCGGCTACGGGTACACCAAGGAGTTCGACGCCGAGGCCCTGATGCGCAGCGCGATCATCTCGACCGTGTACGGCGGCACCAACGAGATCCAGCGCGACATCATCGGCAAGACCTACGGGCTCTAGTCGATGGCCATTGGAGGCGGGCTCCGCCGACGCCCACAGCTCTCCGAGGAAGTCGCCGGGGCGATCCGTCACCGGATCATGACCGGCGACTACCGCCCGGGCGATCACATCCGGATGGATGAGACCGCTGCGGACCTCGGGGTGAGCGTCACCCCGGTGCGGGAGGCACTTCTCACCCTGCGGGGCGAGGGGATGGTGAACCTGGCCCCACACCGGGGCTACGTCGTCGCCGACCTCACGCGCACCGACGTCGAGGACATCTTCTGGCTGCAGGGCCAAATCGCGATCAAGATCGCCCTGCGCACCGCCGAGACGATCACCGACGACGACCTCGCCGTGCTCTCCGCCTGCAACGACCGGCTCCGGCGGGCCGTTGCGGCGGGGGCCGTCGACGAGATCGTCGACGCGGAGTTCGACTTCCACCGGACGCACAACCGGATCTCCCACAGCGGCAAGCTGGCCTGGTTCCTGCTCAACGCCACGCACTACACGCCACACCGGATCTACGCAGCCGACCCCGACTGGGGGGCCGTTGCGGTCGACAGCCATGACCGGCTGATCGAGGGGTATCGATCTGGCGACCGGACCGCGATCACCGATCAGGTCCGGCGCCAGTTCGATGACGGGGCGCAACGATTGGCGGTCCGGTTGACCGCCGCCGGCATCTGGGACGAGGACTAGCGTTGACCTGCGATTTTGTCCACAATGGAGGCATGCGCTAAAGTCATCATTCGGCTCACCGAGCCGAATGCATTCCCCCATAGCTCAATTGGCAGAGCATTCGACTGTTAATCGAACGGTTACTGGTTCGAGTCCAGTTGGGGGAGCAAGGAACCGCCTGCGTGCAGGCGGTTTTTTTGTTGCCCGCGGCGCGATCGGCGACGCGACACCTACGGTGGAAGTCGGACGCGCCCCGAACAACAGCAAGGAGGGATACTGCGTGCGCGAACTCCTCCGACGCACGGTGAACCGCATCGCCGGCTCTCGCCCCGCCACCATCGACACCATCGAACCCGGCAGCATCGTCGTCGCCCCGCGCAAACCGATCGACCTGCGCGACGAGGCGGCCATCACCGAGGTGCTCGACCTGGCCGCCCGCATCGGGGCGGTTCTCCTCGACGCCGGTACCGGCGCCATCGACACCACCCACCAGGTCGAATTCGTCGCGGGGATCTACGGCCTCGACGACGTCGACGTGGACGTCACGTTCAACACCGTGCTGATCTGCGCGCGGCGCGGCAGCACGCTCCCCCCGATCACCGCCTCCCGTTCGGTCTACTACCGCTCCCTCGACTTCACCCGGCTCGCCCAGGTGGACCGCCTCGTGCGCAAGATCCGGCAGCTCTCGATCACCCCGGCGACCGCGCACGCCATCGTCGACGAGATCACCGAGGCGCCGCACCCCTACCCGTATTGGGTCTCCACCGTCGCCTGGGGCCTGATGGCCTCGGGCGTCGGCATCTACCTGGGCGGCACCTGGATCGTCTGGTTGACCGCCTTCGCCACCACGATCGCGATCGTCACCGTCAACCGGTTCCTCAACCGCATCGGGACACCGCCCTTCTTCCAACAGCTGGCCGGCGGATTCCTCGCCGTGCTGCCGGCCGCACTGCTCTACCCCGCACTTGAAGGCAGCGGCCTGGGGTTCCGGCCGGCCCAGATCATCGCCGCCGGGATCATCGTGCTGCTGTCCGGGCTCACCCTGGTGGGCGCGGTCCAGGACGCGATCACCGGCGCCCCCATCACCGCCACCGCGCGTGTCGCCGAAGTGCTGGTGATGACCGGCGGAATCCTCGTCGGCGTGGCGATGTCGGTCGGCTTCGTCGGGCTGTTCGACGTCGACCTGCCCGCCCTGACGACGGTGGCACCGTTCGGTGCAGCCGACGTCCCGTCCCGCGTCATCGGCGGCGCTCTGGCGGCGGTGGCCTTCGCCTTGGCCAGCTATGCCGAGCGCCGTGCCCTCCCGGCCGCCTTCTTCGCCGGGGCCCTGGGTGCGGGCGTCGCCGCCGCCTTGTATCTGACGACGATCGGCCCGGTCTTCAGCTACGCCGCAGCCGCGGTCATCGTCGGGCTGCTCGGCGGTTTGGCCGCGCGGCGGGCGCTGACGCCGCCGTTGGTCATCGCGGTCGCCGGGATCACCCCGTTGCTGCCCGGCAGCGCCATCTACCGCGGGATGTACGGCCTGATGACCGGCACCGGCGGCGGCCCGGAGATGGCGACCGCCTTCCTGATCGGGTGTGCACTGGCCGCCGGGGTCACGCTCGGCGAGTTCATCGCCCGAACCCTGCGCCGACCCCGCCTGCCCAGCGTGTTCACCGCCTATCGCCGCCCCCGGTAGGGCCTTTGGGCCCGGGTTCTCGACAGGGGTACCAACGGCGCTGTGCGCGACGTATCTTTATCCGATCCGGGGGGACGTTGTTGGAGAATCGGAGTCCGCCATGTCCACCGTCAAACTGTTCGGCGCTGCACTGTTCGCCGCTGCCGGCCTTGCCGTCGCCGTCGCCCCGACCGCCGTCGCGGCACCCGGGCCCGGCGCCACCGCGGTCAAGTCGTACAAGAACTGCACCGAGGCGCGCGAAGATGGTGCAGCGCCGATCCACAGGGGCGAGGACGGCTATGCCGATCACCTCGACCGCGACGGCGACGGCATCGCCTGCGAGTAGCGGCTACGCCGCGTACTCGCGCACTGCGCGGGCCGCGGCCCGACCGGCGCGCGTCGCACCCAGAGTCGACGCGCTGCGGCCGTAACCGACGAGGAACAACCCGGGCGCCTTGACGACGCTCACGTCGTCGTCGGCCATGAGCACTCCCCCGCCGGGCTCACGCAGGTGCAGCGGTGCCAGGTGGTCGAGCGAGGCCCGGAAGCCGGTCGCCCACAGGATGACGTCCACGTCGGCGCGACTGCCGTCGGCGAAGTCGACGCCGGTCTCGGTGAGGCGTTCGATGGGCCCGCGCGAGACGAGCAGGCCCGACTCGATCGCCTCGGCGTACCGCGGGATGAGGGGCAACCCGGTCGCCGCAACGACGCTGAGCGGCTGCAGCCCGCGCCGCGTCCGCGCGGCCACGCCCCGTTCCACCTCGGCGCCCCAGTTCTCGTCGAAGGGCCGCTCGACCCACTGCGGCGCCCGCCGCGTCGACCACACCGTCGACGCTCCGTGCCGGTTCAGCAGCAACACGAACTGCACCGCGGAGGTCCCGCCGCCGACGACGAGGACGCGCCGGCCGCGGAACTCGTCGGGGTCGGTGAAGTCGCGGGTGGTGAGCTGCCGGCCGCCGAATCGACCCGGGTAGTACGGGATGAACGGCCGGTCCCACGTGCCGGTCGCGCTGATGACGGCGTCGGCGCGGTACTCGCGCCGCGCACCCGCCGGATCCTCCGCCTCGACGACGAACAGACCGTCGTCGTCCCGGCGAACCTGGGTGACCCGCCACGGCCGTTCGACGGCGAATCCGTGCTCGTCTTCGTACTGCCCGTAGTAGCGCTTCACCACTTCCCGGGCCGGTTCGGCGGGGTCGGGTGCCGCCAAGGTCGATGCCGGGAGCGGGTGCAGTCCGTGGGCGTCGTCGAAAGTCAGGGCGTCCCACCGGTGGCTCCACGCGCCGCCGGGCGTCGGGTTGGCGTCGAGGACGTCGAAATCGCTTCCAGCGACGAGGCCGTTGCGGCTCAGGTGGTACGCCGCGGACAGGCCGGCTTGACCGGCGCCGATCACGACCACCCGGCGCCGGATCGTCGACTCCTGATTGATGGCCATACCGCTGCCAACGAAAACTCGGGTGCGGACATTCCGCCGACCGCGCTAGTCTCGTCGTGTGAGTGTCCCGCGAATCGAGGAGTCCGGCGCCAATCGCGCCCGCAACAGTTGACCCCGCACCGAAGCCGATCATGGTGATCGGCGGGTCGGTCCTGTCTCCACTCGATTCCGGCGCCCCACAGCGCCGGCCCCACCACACAGGTTGGTCAACCCATGCAACCACTCACCGAACAAACGATCCGATCCGCGTTTCGCGGCGCGACGCGCAGCGAAGTCAACCGGGTGTCCTACCCCGATCTCGACGAGGTCGACTTCGACCGCCTGGAGTACCTCGGGTGGCGCGACCGCAAGATCCCGCGGCGCGCCTACCTCGTCGTCGACCACGACACCGGCCCGGTGGCACTGCTGCTCACCCGCGCCGAGGCGAAACCGCGCGGGCGCACCATGTGCACCTGGTGCAACGACGTCAACCTCACTGACGACGCCGTCCTCTACACCGTGCGCCGGGCCGGCCCGGCGGGACGGCGCGGGGCAACCCTGGGCGTGTTGATCTGTGAGAACTTCGGCTGCTCGCGCAACGCGCGCCAGCTTCCGCCGGCGTACCACCGCGGCACCGACCTCGACGCGGTGCGCGCCGAACGGCTGGCTGATCTGCGACGTCGGATCCACGCCTTCGTCGACGAGGCCCTCACTGAGGTGTGACCGGCGTGCCGGTACTCTTCTCTGCGGGCCGCACGGCCCGCGGGGCGATAGCTCAGTTGGTTAGAGCCGCGGACTCATAATCCGCTGGTCCCGGGTTCGAGCCCCGGTCGCCCCACCAACTCGCCGAGGCGCTCCAGGCCGAGCGCCAGGTCGTCCTCGCCGGTGGCGTAGGACAGGCGCACGTACTGCTCGGCGCCCTCGTCGCCGAAGTCTTTGCCCGGGGTGAGCGCGACCTGGGCGTGTGTCAGGGCCCGGTCGCAGAACTGCGACGCGGTCATCCCCGTGCCAGAGACGTCGACGTAGACGTAGAAGGCCCCGTCGGGGATGACGGGGACCGGCAGGCCGATGCGCGCCAGCCCGTCGAGAACCAATTGCCGGCGCCGGCGCAGCACGGCGCGCCGCGCTTGCGCCAGTGCCAGGGTCTCCGGTGTGAAGCACTCCAGCGCCGCCCACTGGGCCGGCGTCGGCGGGCAGACGTAGTAGTTCTGCGCCAGCTTCTCGGCGATGCCGACCATCTCGTCGGGTACCACCGCCCAGCCCAGGCGCCACCCGGTCATGCCGAAGTACTTCGAGAAGCTGTTCACCACCACTGCCCCCGGGTCGTCGGCAGCGATGCTGCGCGGGCCGTGGCCGTCGGCGTCGTCGGCCAGTCCGAGGTAGATCTCGTCAACGATGCGCCACCCGCCCCGCTGCTCGACCGTCCGGACGGTGGCCACGAGTTCGTCATACGGGATCGACGTCCCCGTCGGGTTGGACGGCGACGCGATCATCACGCCACGGGTCCGCTCGGTCCACGCGTCGGCGACGGATCGCGCGTCCAGTTGGAACCGGCGCTGCGGCCCGGTGGACAGCAGGGTGACCTCGGCGCCGAAGCCGGCCGCGAACGACCGGTTGCAGGGATAGGACGGATCGGCGACCAGGACCTCGTCGCCGGGGTTGACCAGCGCCGCACACGCCAACAGCAGGGCCGCCGACGCGCCGGTCGTGACCACCACGCGCCCCGGGTCGATCGGCGCGTCGAAATGGTCACGGCTGAAATCGGCTATCGCACGGCGCAATTCGTCGATGCCCAGCGCACCCGTGTACGGCAGCGGGCGGCCGTCGCTGAGCTCGCGGATCCTGGCCAGAAACGCCGGCGGGGCACCGAAATCGGGCTCCCCGATATTCAGCTTCACCACCGAGACGCCCTGCGCCTCCAGTTCGGCCGCCCGGCGCCCGTACTCCATCGCGTAGAACGGCGCCACGTCCTGCGCACGCCGGGAAAACTCCATGGCGGTCATCGTAGTGATGCGGCACCAACGGCACCCACACCGATCGACTGTCCCGGGTTCGACCACGGGCACCGTCGGGCAGATGGCATATTCGATAGCCATGTACGCCTCTCACCGGATCCGCCGGATCCTGCCCGCCCTCGTCGCACTCCCCCTCGCCCTCGGCGCCGCCACCCTCGGTCCCGCGTCCGCCGACGCGAAGCCGACCATCGGGCCGAATGTGTCGCCGACGATGTTCACCGGCAAACACGGGACGGGCTGCCGCTACGAGGTGACCGTGGTGGTGAGCGATCCGGTCGCCCCGGTGCAGCTGCTCATGGTCGACCATCGCGGCCGCGTCCTGGACCGGCTCGTCACGCGCAACGAGCGGCGCACCGACGCCAAGCGGGTCGTCGAGGGTTACTGGGTCCCCCGGCACACCGGGATGATCCATGCCGTCGCCGTGCAGAACGGAATCCGCAAGGTCGGCAAACCCTTCCCGGTGACCCCGGGATACCACAACGGGTCGCTGTGTTTCGGTCTCTGACTCAGGCCTGATCGCCGCGGGCGACGGCGTAGCCGAGCAGGAGCAGGGCGGCCACGCCGACCACGACCGCCCACGTCTGCCACGAGGCACCGACGGCGATCAGCCAGGCGATGGCGATCGCGAATGCGGTGTTGATCGTGCGCCAGTTGAGGAATCGGCTCATCTCACTTCCCTTCGAGCTTGCGCTCGATCGCACCGACCGCACGGTCGACGAGTTGCTCGAACAAGTCGTCGGGCGTGTATCGGCGCTCGGCCGCGGCCCGCGCCAGCGGCGCGTCGACCTCCGGCTTCGTGTCCAGCCAGGCCAGCGGCACGGGCTGTCCCAGCATCTCCCGCGTCGTGTCGTCGGCCCGGTCGTAGCGGTAGTCCAACAACATGACGAACCCGAACACCTCGACCAGGAACGCGCCGCGGACCGCCAACGCCTCATCGAGTGTGAGTCCGAGGCCGACGAGGAAGGCCAACTCCTGCTCGGGCGCCAGCATCCGCTTCACCGGGACCTCGGTGGGGGTGACGGTCTCATCCAGCGAGATCAGCGTCGCCCGCGGAAACGTCCGGTACACCGCGCGGGCGTCGTGATACATCTGCCGGACCGTCTCGCGCCAATCATCGCGCCCGAAGTCGTGTACCGGAAGCGCGTCGAGCATCTGGGCCGCCACCAGGTCGACAACCTCTTGGCGATCGGCGACGACGTTGTAAAGGGCCCGGACGGTGACGCCCAATTCCGCGGCCACCCGGCGCATCGTCAGGTTCGGGAACCCCTCGTCCCCCGCGATTGCCAGACCCACCTCGGCGATCCGCGCCTTGGTGAGCGGTTCACGCTTGTCGGCCCTTGCGGGTCGTCCGCGCTTGCGCCGCTCGGTGCTGGTCATAGCCCTCCAACCTACCCGGTCGAAGGGTTTTCAGCGTCGTACTTCACACAGTGCTGATTTAATTGGTGCGCGAAGTTAGTCTGCCCTAATGAACTCGCCGGACACGTTGCGCTCCGTCATCTCCCGCCGCCGCGCGGGGTTGATCGTCGCCTCCCTACTCGCCCTCGTCGCCGCCGGACTGGCGCTGGCCCCCTACGTCGCGGTGTACCGCGTCGCGGTGGAACTGTTCACCGACGACGGTGATCCCGGCGCGATCGGCGCCATCGCCTCGTGGACCGCGGTGGCCATCGCCGCCCGGGCCCTGCTGTCGGGCCTCTCCTCACAGATCGCACACATCACCGCATACCGGGTCCTCGCCGATTTGCGCCTCGCCCTGGCCGACAAGCTCAAGGTGGAGCAGATCGCCGCCCGGATCGCCGAGGTGTGGGACGAACCGATCCTCCCCGAACCGGCGACCCCGGCGGTGCTGGCCGACGCCTCGCTGCAGTTCGAGCACGTCGGCTTCGGCTACGACGAGCGGCGGGTGCTGCACGACGTCGGCTTCACCGCCGCACCGGGCACCGTCACCGCGCTCGTCGGACCGTCCGGATCCGGGAAGTCGACGATCGCCAGCCTCGCCGCCGGCTGTGGGACGTCGACGAGGGACGCATCCTCCTCGGCGGGCCAGCCATCCCCGACATCGGCAGCCAGGGCGTGATGTCCATGGTCACCACGGTCTACCAAGAGGTGTACCTGTTCCCCGACGCGGTGCGGTTCAACGTGACCCTGGGCCGACCCGACGCCACCGACGACGAGATCTGGGCGGCACTGGCCGCGGCCCAGTGCGACGACGTCGTCGCCGCCTTGCCGGACAGCCTGGCCACCGTCATCGGCGAGGGTGGTTCGAACCTGTCGGGCGGACAACGCCAACGGCTGTCCATCGCCCGGGCACTGCTGAAGGATTCGCCCGTGCTGGTCCTCGACGAAGCGGTGTCGGCCGTCGACCCGGAGACCGAGGCACGCATCCAACGCGCCATCGGGTCGCTGGCGGCCGGGCGCACGGTCCTGGTCATCGCCCACCGCCTCGACACCATCCGCCACGCCGACCAGATAGTCGTGCTCGACGGCGGCCGGGTGGATGCGGTGGGGCCGCGATCGCCGCAGATCAGACCTGGTCGGCGGCGATCGCGGCCTCGAACCAGTTGGAGAACTCGCACGCCAGATGCCAGCGGTGGCCGCGGATGATCGTGCCGAGCATCGGCAACGGGAACTCCACGGCGAGGCGGGCGTGGACCCCGTCGGGAGTATCGCGGAACTGGTGGCGCACTCCCCCGATCGGCTTGCCGTTGGAGCCGATCGCGACGCCGTCGAGGCGGACGGGGAACGCGGGGTCGACCGGTGTGGTGATCGACGAGACGTCGTCGTAGTCGATGTCGAACAGGGCGGCGAACGGGCTGCCGCCGTTGGTCTCCAGGACCTCCTGCTTACCGTCGACGATCCGCAAGACGAAGTGGTCCGGGCAGGCGCGTTCCATCTCGTCTTGGTTCGACGAGAAGGTGATCTCTTCGAACCACTCGGCAAACCGGGTCGCCGACCCGCCCGGGACGAACAGTTCGGTGACGCAGTGGCGGCGCCGCTTGCTCACCTTGGCCTGGAGGACTCCCAGCCGGTCGGCGATCGTGGCGTCCCGGGCCAGTCGGCGATGGATCTCGTCGTTGCCCAGTGCCCGCTTGATCTGCAGCCACGACTCGCGGCGCTGGGCGATCGGCGCCGCCGGCGGTGCGGCGACGCCGAGCTTGCGGGCCGCCGCGTCGATCCGCTTGTCCTCCCACGCGAGGACATCGGCCCGCGGGTGCCGCTCGTCGCCGATCTTGGCGACGATTGCCAACTCCTGAACTGCCACACCACGTCCTAACGCTAGCCATACTTTCGTTTAGGCGAGCCTATGTGGCTCCCGTCACGGAGTCAACATCCCCGACGACAACGCTGATCCGACACGGACCACCGAGCAGCACCATCGCCACGTACCGCCGATCAAACGCAGGAGGTCAGCACCCGCCGCATCGCCTCGGCCTCGGCGGGCACCACCCACAAGCCATAGGCCCGTTTGACGCCGATCTGGCGGGCGACATACGTGCACCGATACGAACGGTTCGGCGGCAACCAGGAGGCGGCGTTGGACGCGCTTTTCTGCCTGTTCGCCGACCCCGCGGTCGCCTGGAGGTTGCGCGGGTCGTTGGCGAACTCCAACCGCTTCTGCGGCGTCCACTGCTGCGCCCCCGTGCGCCAGGCATCGGCGAGCGCGACGACGTGGTCGATCTGGATCGCGCGGACGTCCACGCCGCGCTCGAAATGCAGTCGGGTGGCGGTGTAGGGGTCGTCGAGCCACCCGCTCAGCACGGTGCAGCGGCCGCGCAGGGTGACATCGGTCAGGTCGCGGCGCAGCACGTCGTCGCGGGTGCGACACCCGTTGTGCCCCAGCTCGACCGACACGTCGTCGGACCAGGCCCGCCCGAACACCGAACGCCGATAGCCGGTGCTGGGCGCCTTGCCCTTGACCGGGATCCGGTCCAGTTCGGCCAGCGCCGCCGTCGCCATCTCGACCAGCGATGCCGCCGAGGTCGGCGCGCCGCTCGACGGTGGTGTCGCCGACGGGACCGACTCCGATGCTGCGACCGGCGTCGAGGTCGGGATGGCCGGCGACGACGAGGCACCCGCCCCGACCTGCGCCTCCGGAACAGTCACCGTGCAGGCGGTCAGGGCCGTCCAGGTCAGCAGCACACCCGCGCCGCAGCGCCACGTCGTCGATCTCACCCGACCAGTGTCGCGCACCGCCCCGACATCTCGTTCTAGGACGCCGACTGGACGCACACGTCGGTCGGCGCGATCGCGAGCATGACGGTCACCTCCCCGGCCCGGGCCCGCCACCGGGCATCCCCGTGCGGCAGGTCCTCGCGGGTGACGCTGATCCGGTCGGCGTCGGCGCGCTCGACGTTGGTGACGGGTCCCGGGCGAAACGCACACACCATCGGATAGGCCGCCGCCGTGTCGCCCGGGTTGACCGGGGCGCCCTGGGACCGCAGGATGAAACGCCGCGCGAGGTGGCCCGCGTACTCGTCGGTGTAGAGCCGCTCCCCCGCGCCGAGCACCACCCGCGGACACGGATAGTCCGACCGTCCCTCGGTCCACGGCACGTAGCCGTGCGGCCCTGTGTGGTCCCCCCAGATCACCCCCGCCTGGGCCGGCGTGGGACGGTGGGCGAAGATCGCCGCCAGGGCCGTCGGGTCGCGGAAATACCGGTCGCGGATATAGCCGGGCGCCACCGTCCAACACTTGGCCACCACGGTCGCCACGTCGCCGCGCGAGACGTCGGCCGCCCAATTCTGCATGCTGCCCGGCGCGACCTCGGTCCGCAGGCCCGCCGTGTTCACCACGAGATCGACGGAATCGGGTGCGGGCCGGGCACAGGCGGTCGAGGCGGCCAGGACCACCGCCGCCCGGGCCCGCATCGGCTAGGGCACCTCGGCGACCGGGTCCACCGCCTGCTCCAACAGGCTGCGCCGGTAGGCCTCGAGGGCGACGAGGTCGCCGAACACCCCGTTGTACGAGGCGGCATCCTCGGTCGGCGACATCCGTCGCAGCCGGGACTTGATGTCGGCGATCTGCTGACCCACCCACACCTCTTGCAGTCGCGCCAACACCGAGCCGATGTAGCGCGGCACGGCGTCGTCGTCGACCCGCATCGGTTCGACCGCGAGCTCGGTGACCAGCGGGCCGATCACCGGGTCGTCGACGGCGTGGTTCACCGCGTCGACCCACTGCGCGCCGCTCACCCCCGACGCGGTATCACCGAGCGACCGCATGGCCGACCGGATCGACGCGTAGGCGGGCTCGGTGAAGCACTCCAGCGGAAGCGAGTCGAAGACCGTCCCCGCGATCGCCGGGTACTGCAGGCCGGCCTTGAGCGCCTCGCGCTGGGGCCACAGTCGAGGGTCGCCGGGCAGGGGCTTCGCCGTCGGCGGTGCCGTCGACGACGCCTCGGGCCTCATCCGCTTCGGTTCGGGCCGGTGCGTCCTGCCGCGCTGGCGGGAGTTGCGCGCCGCCTCCTCGCGGACCCGCTTCAAGACCTGGGCCACCTCGTCCCAACCGACCCAGCCGGCCAGTTGGCGCGCATACTCGTCGCGCAGCGCGACGTCCTTGATCCGTGCCACCACCGGCACGGTCTCGCGCAGCGCGTGGACCCGCCCCTCGGCGGTGTCGAGGTCGTGGTTGCGCAACAGGGTTTTGATCGCGAACTCGAACATCGGGATGCGCCGGGCCACCAGGTCGCGCACCGCGGTCTCGCCCTGGCGCTGGCGCAGCTCACACGGATCCATCCCGTCGGGCGCGATGGCCACGAAGGTCTGCCCGGCGATCGCCTGCTCCCCTTCGAACGCCTTCATCGCGGCGGCCTGACCCGCAGCGTCCCCGTCGAAGGTGTAAATCACCTCGCCGCGGTAGTACGAGTCGTCCATCATCAGCCGCCGGATGAGCGACAGGTGGTCGTCGCCGAAGGCGGTACCACAGCTGGCGACGGCGGTGGTCACGCCGGCCAGGTGCATGGCCATCACGTCGGTATAGCCCTCGACGACGACGACCTGGTGGCCCTTGGCGATGTGCTTTTTCGCATGGTCCAGGCCGAACAGCACCTGGGACTTCTTGTAGAGCATCGTCTCGGGAGTGTTCATGTACTTGCCGAGGTTGTCGTCGTCGTAGAGCTTGCGCGCCCCGAAGCCGATGATGTCGCCGCCGAGGTTCTTGATCGGCCACAGCAGGCGGCGGTGGAACCGGTCGATCGGCCCCTGCCGGCCCTGCTTGGACAGCCCGGCGGCCTCGAGCTCCTTGAACTCGAACCCTTGGGACAACAGGGCTTTCGTCATCGTGTCCCACCCGGCGGGGGCATAGCCGCAGCCGAACTTCAGTGCCGCCTGGCCGTCGAAATCGCGCTCGGTCAAATAGTCGCGGGCCGCCTGGGCCTCCGGCGTGCGCAGCTGCTCGGCGTAGAACTTCTGCGCGGCGGCGTTCGCCGCGACGAGGCGGGCGCGGGTGCCGCGGTCGCGTTGGACGCTGGTGCCGCCGCCCTCGTAGTCGATCCGGTAGCCGACCTTGTCGGCGAGTTGCTCGACGGCCTCGACGAAGCTGATGTGTTCCTGCTTCTGCAGGAAGGTGTAGACATCGCCGCCCTCGCCGCAGCCGAAGCAGTGGAAGTGGCCGTGGTTGGGCCGCACGTGGAAGGACGGGGTCTTCTCGTCGTGGAACGGGCAGAGTCCGGTCAACCGGTCTGCGCCGGTGCGGCGCAGCGCCACGTAGTCGCCGATGACATCCTCGATCCGGACCTGTTCACGGATGGCCGTGATGTCGCGGTCGGGGATTCTGCCTGGCACGCCGACCAGTCTAGTGTGCGCGGACGCCGACGCGCCCCCGGTAACGCCCGCTTGTGGACAAGGCGCTAACCCAGGTGGGCTTGGATGTCGGAGTTGCGCTTGTCGGTGCGCTCCAGCCGACCCTCGGTCATCGAGGCGATCTGGTCGACGACGACCCGCAGCCGCTCCCCGTCGTCGGCGGCGTTCTCCCAGGCTGGCACGAACAACGGGTCCAATCCGCCGGGGCCGGCCTGCACCATCCACGTCGCGACCCGGTGGATGCGTTCGCGCTGGCGGTCCTGCACCGCCAGGTGGCGCTGGTCGGAGAAGATGAACTGCAGCGCCATCGTCTTGAGAACCGCCACCTCGGCGGCGACCAGCGGCGGGACCGCCAAGTCGGTGTCATACCGGGAAACCGGGCCGTCGATCTGCTCGCGCGTGGCCATCACCGCCGCCGTCGCGAACCGGCCGATCAGCTCCGAGGTCATCCGCTTGAGCGCCACCGACGTCGCCAGGGTGCCGTCGTACTCGCCCACCGCGACCACGACGTCGAGCCGCGAAAGCCGTTGCGCCGCATCCACCAGCGCCGCCTCGTCCAGCCCCCGGAAGTGGGTGACTGCCAGATCGGCAAGGGTCTGTTGCTCGGCCGGATCGGCCAGCGCCCGCAGGTCGAGCCGGCCGGAGATGACGCCGTCCTCCACGTCGTGCACCGAGTAGGCGATATCGTCGGCCCAGTCCATCACCTGCGACTCCAGCGCCTGCCCGGCCCCGGGGGCGCCGAGGCGGATCCAGGCGAGCGCATCGGCGTCGTCGTCGTAGGCGCCGAACTTGCTGCCCGGCGTCGCCCGCGTCCACGGGTACTTGAGCGTGGCGTCGAGCGAGGCCCGGGTGAGGTTCAGCCCGGCGCTGTTGCCGTCGGCGTCGAGGATCTTCGGTTCCAGCCGGGTGAGTATCCGCAGGTTCTGCGCGTTGCCCTCGAATCCGCCGATGTCGGCGGCCACCTCGTCGAGCGCGCGCTCGCCGTTGTGCCCGTACGGCGGGTGACCGATGTCGTGGGCCAGGCCCGCGAGCTCGACCAGGTCCGGGTCGCACCCGATGCCGCCGGCGATACCCCGACCGATTTGGCCGACCTCCAGCGAGTGCGTCAGCCGGGTGCGGGGCGTGTCGCCCTCGCGCGGCCCGACCACCTGCGTCTTGTCGGCCAGGCGGCGCAGCGCCGCGCAGTGCAGTACCCGGGCCCGGTCGCGGGAGAACGCGCTGCGGTGTTCGGTGGTGCTGCCGGGCAGGCCGGCGACCTTGTCCCCTTCGCCGACGCGGCGGTCGAGATCGGCCGCGGTGTACGAGGCCTCGCCGATCGGGTCAGTCAAGCACCCAGCCCCGGTCCACGGCGAAATCGGTGACGCGCTGGCGGATGGCGACGATCTGCGCGGCGGTCAGCGTTCCCGACGAGTCCAGCAGCAGTTCGGTCAACTCTTCGGTGAACGCCGCGGCCTCCATCGAACCGTGGCCACCACGGGAACGGCGCGGGCGGTCGAAGCGTCGGTCGTCGCGCCGATCGTCGCGGCGGTCGTCGCGGCGGTGGTCGGAGCGGCGCTCGGGTCGGGCATCGGACTCGAAGCCGCCGGGCGGGGCTTCCTGGGTGATCACCACGTTGGTCGCCTTGGCGCCCCGGTCGGTCTCCTCGATGTCGAAATCGACAAGTGCACCCGGCTTCAACTGAGTCTCGTCGACGTCGAGGTCGTTGATGTGGATGAACACATCCGCGCCGCCCTCGTCCGGCGCGAGGAACCCGAAACCCTTGTTCGTATCGAAATGCACGATCTTGCCGCTGACAGTCACAACCCTTACCCACTTCCACACACTCAAACCATGTCCACCGCGGCCAAACAGCGCGGCTGGCCCCAATTCTCGCAGATCGTGGTTGGCTTGGGAGATGGACCAGCGGATCAGCTTCATCACCTTGGCCGTGGCCGACGTCGAGCGCTCGCGCCAGTTCTACATCGACGGTCTCGGCTGGCATCCCGAACTCGTCGTTCCCGACGAGGTGCTGATGATCCGCGCCGGGGAGCACCTGATGCTCTCGCTGTGGGCGGAATCCGGGTTCGAGGCCGAAGTCGGGCCGATCCGCCGCGGTGCCGGTGCCGTGCCGATCACCCTGTCGCACAACGTCCGCACCGAAGGCGAGGTCGACGAGATCCTTGCCCTGGCGCAACGCATCGGGGCCGATCCGGTGAGCCCCGCGACACGACGGGAGTGGGGCGGCTACTCCGGTTATTTCGCCGACCCGGACGGCTTCCGCTGGGAGGTCGCGGTGAACCCCGGTCCCACGGGCGACTTGGTACTGCCGGACTGACTCCGGGCTCGCTCAGATCCGCGATACCCGCTCTGACAGGAGATCGTGGATGTCGCTGCCGAACGCGACGAACACCGCCGCTTCCACCACGGTGTCGGCGGCCGCGACGGTGTCCACGGCAACGGCGACGGCATCGTCGAGGGGCCATCCGTAGATGCCCGCGCTGATCAGCGGAAACGCCACGGTTCGCACCCCGAGCTCGTCGGCCACGGCCAGGGAGCGCTGATAGCAGGACACCAGCAGACGGCGGTCCCGCTGACCGGCGGCATAGTTGGGCCCGACCGTGTGGATCACCCAGCGCGCCGGCAGATCACCACCGGTGGTCCACCCGGCATCGCCGGTGGCCAGACCGTCGGGGAACCGGCGGATGCAGTCCTCGAGGATGGCGGGCCCGCCCGCACGGTGGATGGCCCCGTCGACGCCACCCCCACCGCGCATCCTCGAGTTGGCCGCATTCACCACGGCGTCCGCCTCGACCCGGGTGATGTCGTCGCGGAGGACGGTAATCGTGGGCATGCCCCCATTGTGCTGCTGACATCGTTCCCCTGACGACCATCAAAGGGAAATGTTCCCCCGGTGGGTCACCGGGGGAACATTCTCAGCAGGATCTACGCGCCGACGAGCTTTCCGCCGAGGTATTCCACGACCTTGTCCAACGCGATGCGCTCCTGCGACATGGTGTCGCGCTCGCGAATGGTGACGGCCTGGTCGTCGAGGGTGTCGAAGTCGACGGTGATGCAGAACGGAGTGCCGATCTCGTCCTGGCGGCGGTAGCGCTTGCCGATGCCCTGTGCGTCGTCGAACTCGATGTTCCAGTGCTGGCGCAGTTCGGCGGCCAAATCGCGGGCCTTCGGCGACAGCGCCTCGTTGCGTGAGAGCGGCAGCACCGCGGCCTTGACCGGGGCCAAGCGCCGATCCAGCTTGAGCACGGTCCGGGAATCGGTGCCGCCCTTGGCGTTCGGCACCTCCTCCTCGGTGTACGCGTCGCAGAGGAAGGCCATCAGGCTGCGGCCCAGACCAGCTGCGGGTTCGATCACGTACGGCGTGTAGCGCTCGCCGCTGGCCTGCTCGAAGTACTCCAACTTCTCGCCGGAGTGCTCGGTGTGCGTCGACAGGTCGAAGTCGGTGCGGTTGGCAATGCCCTCCAGCTCACCCCACGGGCTGCCGGCGAAACCGAACTTGTACTCGACGTCGGTGGTGCCCTTGGAGTAGTGCGACAGCTTCTCCAGCGGATGCTCGAACAGCCGCAGGTTATCGCGCTCGATGCCCAGGTTGACGTACCAGTTGAGGCGTTCTTCGATCCAGTACTCGTGCCACTTCTCGTCCTCGCCGGGCTTGACGAAGAACTCCATCTCCATCTGCTCGAACTCGCGGGTGCGGAAGATGAAGTTGCCCGGGGTGATCTCGTTGCGGAAGCTCTTGCCGATCTGGGCGATGCCGAACGGCGGCTTCTTCCGCGACGTCGTGAGCACGTTCTTGAAGTTCACGAAGATGCCCTGTGCGGTTTCCGGCCGGAGGTAGTGCAGGCCCTCCTCGGTCTCGACCGGGCCCAGGAAGGTCTTGAGCATCATGTTGAAGTCGCGCGGCTCAGTCCACTTGCCCTTGGTGCCGCAGTCCGGGCAGACGATCTCGGTCATGGCGACCGCGTCCGGGTCGTCGAGGCCCTTCTTCTCCGCGTACGCCTCCTGCAGGTGGTCCTGGCGGTGGCGCTTGTGGCAGTTCAGACACTCGACCAGCGGGTCGTTGAACACGGCGACGTGGCCGGAGGCCACCCACACCTGCCGCGGCAGGATGACCGAGGAGTCCAGGCCGACGACGTCGTCGCGGCTGGTCACCATCGACCGCCACCACTGGCGCTTGATGTTCTCCTTCAGCTCGACCCCGAGCGGACCGTAGTCCCAGGCCGAGCGGGTGCCGCCGTAGATCTCACCACACGGAAACACCAGGCCCCGCCGCTTGGCGAGGTTGACGACAGCATCGACTTTGGACTGGACGGCCACGGGTTTCGGTTCTCCCACTCGGACGGCTGGACAGGGTGATCGGGATCAACCTCCCAGCCTAGTCGCTGCAGGTGGGTGCGGCCCGCCGCCCCCGCCTCAGCGCTCGCCCAACGACGCGGCCCACTCCGCGACGCGCGCGTCGCTTTCCTCCGGCGAGAGGTCTTCGACGCGGGTCATGATCGACCACCGCACGCCGAACGGGTCGCGGATCGAGGAGAACCGGTCGCCGGAGACGAAGGTGCTCGGGGCCTCGCGCACCGCCGCCCCCGCGGCCTGTGCCCGTGCGGTGAGCTCGTCGACGTCGGGGCAGTAGAAGCCCAGCGAGTAGCAGTCGTCCTCCCCGGCCGGCGCATCCACCAGGTGGTAGTCGGGCGCCGGCTCCCCCAACTGGAGGCGCCCGTTGCCGAAGTCCAGTTCGGCGTGGCCGACGAGGCCGTCGACCTCGGTGACGCCCAGGACGCTGGCGCCGAAAACCTCCCGGTAGAACTCGATTGCCGCCTTGGCGCCCCGGATCGCCAGGAACGGGGTGATCGAGGTGGCGCCGTGGGGTGTGCCGTCGGTGGTGTGGCGGCCATTCGCCGCGGTGATTGTTTCGGTCATGTCGTCGACGCTACGAGCCGGCCCCGGCACCGTTCTTGGAGATTCGCGACAGGTCCGGATGGGCCTATGCTGGCCCCATGGCGGTCGATCGCTCCCGCGGGATCCTGTATCCGACCAAGCTTCCCGCGCTGACCCGGTTGGATCCGCCGGCCCGCGCGGCCGACCTGGTCGATTGGTTCTGGATACCCGAGTGGGATATCCCCGCCGGGCGCACCTCGCGCCAGGACATCGTGGCCTATCCCGCGTCGAACCTGGTCGTCGAACCGGACGGCTGCGGGCTCTCCGGCCCGACGACCCGACTGTCGTACCGAGACCTGTCCGGTTCGGGCTGGGCGGTCGGCGCGTTGTTACGGCCGGCCGCAGTCGGTGCCCTGACCGCAGGTCCCGGTGGACTCGTCGACGGATACACATCGTTCGAGGCTCCGCAGCTGGCACAGACCGTGTGCACGGCGATGACCGGCGGCCCCGCCGGGCAGCGCCACGCCCGGGCCGTCGAGGCGTTCACCGATTGGCTCGCGAACCGCGTGGGCGCGCCGTCCGCGGACGCCCTGCTCGCCAACGCGATGGTCCGCCTGTTGATGACCGATTCAACGGTCACCCGACTCGACGATGCCGCCGCCGCGTTGGCCGCCTCACCACGGACCCTGCAGCGGCTGGCCCGCCGCTACGTCGGGCTCTCGCCGGCGGCGATCATCCGCCGGCGCCGTCTGCAGGAGGCCGCCCAGCAGATCCGGGACGACCCCGCTGTCGACCTGTCGGCCATCGCCGCCGACCTCGGCTACAGCGACCACGCACACCTGACCAACGACTTCCACGCGGTCCTCGGCTTCACCCCGAGTTCCTATCGGCGTGCATCTCACACGCCAAATGAAAACTGATTCCGATAAGCTGTGGGTGTCGCATCCCCAAAGGAGCATCGCGTGACCAGCCCCTCGCCTTCTGCCGTCGACGTCCGGACCGATCCGGCCGCCCTCGAGGCCGCCAGTGATCTGCTCCGCGCCCTGGCCGCCCCCGCCCGGATCGCCATCGTCATGCTGCTGTCGACGGCACCGCGCTGCGTCCACCAGCTCGTCGACGAACTCGGTCTGAACCAGCCCCAGGTCAGCCAGCATTTGCGGGTGTTGCGCGACATGGGCCTCGTCGACGGCCGACGCCGGGGCCGCGAAGTCGAATACGCCCTGGTCGACGACCACGTGACCCACATCGTGACCGACGCGATCGTGCATGCCTGCGAACCGGTCGAGCAGCGCCCGATCACCGCGACGGCACCGTGACCGAGGCGACCAAGCCCCTCACCGGCCAGCGCACCACCCGGCAGCGCGAGGCCATCGCCGCCACCCTGGCGGGCACCGAGGACTTCCGTTCGGCCCAACAGATCCACGACGAACTCCTCGCCAACGGCAAGTCGATCGGGCTCACCACCGTCTACCGCAACCTGCAGGCGCTGGCGCAGACCGGACTCGTCGACGTCCTGTGGGACGGCTCCGGCGAGATGCGCTACCGGCACTGTTCCACCTCGCACCACCACCACCTGGTGTGCCGCTCGTGCGGCAAGACCGTGGAGATCCAGGCCGACGAGGTGGAGACCTGGGCGTCGAAAGTCGCCAAGTCGCACAAGTTCGCCGACATCAGCCACACCGTCGAGATCTTCGGCGTGTGCGCGGCCTGCCAGAACCGCTGATCCGCCGCCGAGTGACGCGCGGCAGGACTCAGGCCAGATCCTCGGCCAACGACGACCCGCCCGCCAGGACCAGGTGCAGCACGGTCAGCAGCGGAACGTCCGCCAACTCGCCCAGCGGGAAGGCGTAGGACAACAGCACGTCGGTGTGGCGCTCGTGCGGCGACGACCGGCGCAGCGACCCGAAACTCAGCGCGGCACCGCGCTCCTCCAGCAGGTCGCGCAGGCGCTCGTCGTTGGTGACGGCACGCGCGACGAGTTGGGTGACCGAGACGACGTCCAGGTCGTCGGCCAACTCGAGCACGCGGATCGACGCCCGGGTCGTGCCGATGTGCACCAGCACCGAATCCGCGTCGGACTCCTCCACCGACCCCAGCGCTGCGACCAGGCCCGCGATCCGGGCGACCTCGCTCACTTGACCCCGCCGAACCGACGGTCGCGCTGGGCATACTCCAGGCACGCCGCCCACAGGTCGCGGCGATCGAAATCGGGGAACAGCTTCTCCTGGTAGACCATCTCGGCGTAGGCCGACTGCCACAGCAGGAAGTTGGAGATCCGCTGCTCCCCCGACGGCCGCAGGAACAGATCGACGTCGGGCATGTCCGGCTCGTCGAGGTAGCGGGCGAACATCGACTCGTTGACCCGCTTGGGGTCGAGCTCGCCGCGGGCGACGCGCATCGCGATCTTTTGCGCGGCGTCGGCGATCTCGGCGCGGCCGCCGTAGTTCACACACATCGTCAGCGTCATCACCGTGTTGTCCTTGGTCAGCTCCTCGGCGACCTCGAGTTCGCGAATCACGCTGCGCCACAAGCGGGGTCGGCGGCCAGCCCACCGGACGCGCACGCCCATCTCGTTCATCTCGTCACGACGACGACGGATGACGTCGCGGTTGAAGCCCATGAGGAAGCGGACCTCGTCGGGGCTGCGGCTCCAGTTCTCGGTGGAGAAGGCGTAGGCCGACAGCCACGTCACACCGAGCTCGATACAGCCGCAGACGGTGTCCATCAGGACGGCCTCACCGCGCTTGTGCCCCTCGGTGCGGGGCAGCCCGCGCTCGGTGGCCCACCGGCCGTTGCCGTCCATCACCAGCGCGACGTGGCGCGGGACGAACTGGGCGGGGATGGCCGGCGGCCGGGCGCCGGAGGGATGCGGATCGGGCGGTCGGACAGGGCTCACATCGCCAGCCTATGGGGGTCGCCGCGCTCGATGAGCGGAAGGGTCCGCAGCTGCCGTTCCAGATGCCACTGCAGATGCGCGGCGATCAGCCCGCTGGCCTGCCGCCGCTGCGACTCGCTCGACTCGTCGGTGGCCTCCCACTGACCGCGGAACATCGCATCCATCAGGTCGAGCACCCCCACCGACGGCAGGGCCGCCCCGGCCGGACGGCAGTGCACACAGACCGCGCCACCGGCCGCGACGTGGAAGGCGCGGTGCGGCCCGGGCGTGGCACACCGCGCGCACACCTCCAACGCCGGCATCCACCCGGCACAGTGCATCGCCCGCAACAGGAACGCGTCGAGGATCAGTTGGTTGTCCCGGGTCTGCGCCGCCAGCGCGCGCAGCGCCCCGACGGTCAGCCGGTGCAGGTCGGGCGCGGGGGCCCGCTCCTCCCCGGCCAACCGCTCGGCGGTCTCGAGGACGGCGCAGGCCGTCGTGTACCGCCCGTAGTCGGCGACAATCTCGTCGGCGAGCGCGTCGATACTCTGAACCTGGGTGATGGTGTCGAGGTTGCGGCCCGGGTAGAGGCACACGTCGACGTGGGCAAACGGTTCGAGTCGTGCACCGAACTTGGAGCGGGTGCGCCGCACACCCTTGGCCACCGCGCGCACCAACCCGTGCTGACGGGTCAGCAGCGTGATGATGCGGTCGGCCTCGCCCAGCTTGTGCTGGCGCAGGACGACGGCCTCGTCACGGTAGAACCTCACCGAGTCATTCTGTCACCGATGCCGGGTGACGTTGGGATGTGACACGGCCCCCGCCGCGGACTCCGGTGCCAGGTGCCGCGGACCACCGGCAGATTGGATCGGGGCCTCGACGACGGTCACCGATTCGTCGGACTCCGCGTCGACGAGCTTGGCCAGGCGCGGCGGCACGGACAGCGCGTTGGGGCGGCGGAACCATCCCTTGCGGTCGTAGTACTTGGTGCCGATAACCCCGAGCAGCAGGCCGAACACCAGGCCCACCACGCTCATAATCACCGAGCGCGCCAACCCCGATTCCAGGTCGGCGTCGAAGTACAGGATCGACCGGACCCCGTAGTACACCAGGTGCATCGGTTCGATCGCCGCGATCGCGCTGAACACCCGCGGACTCGCCTCCAGCGGCACCGTCCCACCCGATGACGGCAATCCCAAGATGACGAAGAAGACCAGGTTGATCAGCAACCCGGGGTTGCCGAACACCGCCATCATCGCGCTCGCGGTCACCCCCACCGCGGTGATGACAAGGACTGAGAACGCCCATAACGGAAAGGCGTTGGGCAATGATGTCCCCACCATGGCACACACGGCGATGAACAGTGCCGCCTGCACCGCCGCGATGATGAGCATGATCGTCCACTTCGCCGCCAACGTCCCCCACCGCGAGATCGCCAGGCGCTTGCGCAATAAGAACAGCGGCCCGAACTCGATCGGCAGCTGCCCCAGCTGGCCGTCGACGATGATCGAGACCATCATCGCGCCGGTGAATCCGGCGAGGATGAGCAGCAGGGTGAAGTAGAACGCACTCAACCCGTTGGCCGCGCCGTCGGGCAGGGGTTGCGGCTCGGAGACCGCAATGTGCACCGGTTGCGAGAGCGCCAGCTGCGTCGCACCGCTCAGCTTCGCGTCGGGACCCAACTCGTTCCGGACGTTCTCCAGGAGTTGCTTGCCGGCCTGCTCATTGACCTGCTCGTCCATCGACTGCGCCATCACCGTGGTGATCGAAGACGCGAAGGCGCCCGAACCGCGGTGGATCAACACGTCGATCTTGGGCCGCACCGGCTGGTTCTGCAGAACCGCCGATCGCGCCAGTCCCAGCATCAGGTTGGTGAAGTTGGAGTCGATGGCGATGACGCCGTACACCCGGCCCGTGCTGAGCTTGCGCATCGCGTCGGCCCGGCTCATCGGCTGCAACACGATGCCCTGCTTGGCCGTGGTGGGCACCAGCTGCTCGACGATCTGCTTGCCGAGGTTCATCTCGGGGCTGTCGGCGGTCGCCCGGCCGCCCACGTCCTCGTTGACCAGTGCGACGTGGAAGTCGTGCAGGTTCTCCCGGGTGTTGACCACGGCGCCGAGATACACCGCCGCCATCAGGCTCATCAGCGCGATGACCACCGCCACCGGCGCGAGCCAGAACCTCGGATGGCCCACGACGTCGCGGATCGCCGCCCGCGCCTGTTCGTCGTGCTGTGCGTCGGTTTCGATTGCCGCCCTCGCATTCATTCGGACATTCTCGCACTACTGCTACCGTCGCGACGTGTCCGCCGTCGTCAAACCCACCACCGTCGAACCCAGCGCCGCCAAACCTTCCGTCGTCAAACCTTCCGTCGTCAAACCTTCCGTCGTCGTGAACACCTGCCGTGCACTGTTCCTCGCTGCCGCGGTCGTCGCCTGCGTACTCAAGGTGCCCACGCCGACCCTGGTCATTCTCGGCGGATTCGTGGCCGTCTCACTGATCCCCACCCGCTCCGCCGGCTGGCTGCGGGGATGGCGCTACGGCGTCGTCGGGTACGGGATGGCGGTTCTCGCGACCGGCCCGTTGGCGCCCCTCTTCATCACCGACGAGAAGTTGGGCACCCATTACGCCGTGGTGATCCCCGCGTCCGGCATCGCCTTGCTCGGAACCTGGGGCTGGCAGCGGTCCAAGCCGTCCCGCCCACCGCAAGCGACGGTCCACCAGCGGTGGCCGATGCACACCCTGCAGGCGGTCTATGCGGTGACTGCCGTGCTCTCCGCCGTCATCAGCGGTGCCACGTGGCCGCTGTATCTCGTCTTAGGATTCCTGGTGGCGTCCCTGGTGCCGGCGCCGCGCGTGGTGAGTATTGCCTCATGGTGCACCGGCATGCAGATTTACAGCAGTTTCGCCTTGATCGCGTTGGCCTCATTGCTGAACGTCATGCCCGACCGCGCCGGGTTCGGCATCCTTCTGGTCCTGTTCCTCATCGCAATCACCGGGATCGGGATTCCGGTGTGGCAGGTGGTGGTGACCCTCAACGAGGCGCACGCCGCGCGGATGGCCGCGGCACCTCCGGTCGGGGCATCCAGGCTCATCTCGCCGGGGCCCATCCCGCCGGGGTCCATCCCGCCGGGGCCGATCGCACCGCCCGGTGCCGTCGCACCCCGGCCCGGGGTACCGGTACCGCCGCTTCCCGGTCAGCAACCGCCGCACCAGGTCCCGTACGGCCCATACCACGCGTGGACGCCGTCGCCCCCGCGCTAGAAGCCCATTCGCCGCAGTTGTTTGGGGTCGCGCTGCCAGTCCTTGGCCACCTTGACCCGCAGGTCCAGGTAGACCTTGCAGCCGAGCAACCGCTCGATCTGCTGCCGGGCCTGCGTCCCCACGGCCTTCAGCCGTGACCCGCGGTGCCCGATGATGATGCCCTTCTGGCTGTCACGCTCGACGTAGAGGATCGCGTAGACGTCGACGATCGGCGGATCGGAGTCCTCGCGCGGGATCACCTCGTCGATGACGACCGCCAGCGAGTGCGGCAGCTCGTCGCGGACGCCCTCCAGGGCCGCCTCGCGGATGAACTCGGCCATCAGGACCTGTTCGGGCTCGTCTGTCAGCTCCCCGTCGGGGTAGAACGCCGGCCCGGGCTCCATGAGGGAGACCAGGACGTCGGCGAGGATGTCGAGTTGCTCGCCCTTCTTCGCCGATACCGGCACGACCTCGCTGTTTCCACCCAACAACCGCGACAGCGCCAACAGCTGTTCGGCGACCTTGTCGGGGGTGACCCGGTCGATCTTCGTGACGATGCCGACGATGGTCGTCTTCGGCGCCATGGTCCGCACCTGATCGATGATCCACCGGTCCCCCGGGCCGATCGCCTCGTCGGCGGGGACGCAGATGCACACCACGTCGACCTCGGAGTAGGTGTCGCGCACCAGGTCGTTGAGGCGCTGGCCCAGCAGCGTGCGCGGCCGGTGCAGCCCCGGGGTGTCGACGAGGATGATCTGCGCGTCGGGCCGGTTCACGATGCCGCGGATCGTGTGGCGAGTCGTCTGCGGACGGTTCGACGTGATCGCGATCTTCTCACCGACCAGCGCATTGGTCAGCGTCGACTTGCCGGTGTTGGGCCGGCCGACGAAACACACGAAACCGGAGCGGAACTCCCCTGGCTGGTTCTCAGACATCACGTGGCTCTCCGCGTAGATCGGTGTGGATGACGGCCGCTGTCGGACTCGTCTCGGTCAGGGCGGCCAGCCCGGGGTCGTCGGGTGACGAGCCGACGAGGACGGCGGCCTCGAATCCCGGCGCCCCGCTCGACAGTGCTGTCGCCACCGCCACCTGCAGCGCGCTGAGCCGCAACGACGCCAGTGCCACCGGCGCGCCGGCATAGGTCCGGCCGTCGGTGTCGCGCACCGCGGCCCCCGACGACGCTCCCGCTCTCGCCAGCGCGCCGCGCGCGAGGGTCACCAACTTCGCGTCCTCGGCGTCAAGCTGCGCCATGATCGGCCCCTCGTTTCGTCTCGTCGGGCGACTCGTCGGATTCCGCCGGTTCCAGGCGGGTGACCAGGACCGAGGTGATGCGCTGGCGCCCCTGGCGGTTCGGGCCGCCCTCGGCCACCAGGTTCAACCCGTGGCATTGGACCTGTGCCCCGGGCAGCGGCACGCGGCCCAAGACCAGCGCCACCAGCCCGCCGACGGTCTCCACGTCGTCTTCGTCGATGTCGATGCCGAACAGCTCGCCCAGATCCTCGACCGGCAGCCGCGACGACACGCGGTAACCGCCGTCCTCGAGCTCGGTGACCGGCGCGACCTCGCCGCGGTCGTATTCGTCGGTGATCTCGCCGACGATCTCCTCCAGGACGTCCTCGATGGTCACCAAGCCGGCGATCCCGCCGTACTCGTCGACGAGCATCGCCATGTGGTTGCGGGTCCGCTGCATGTCGGCCAACACCCGGTCGAGCGTCTTGGAGTCGGGGATGAACTGCGCCTGACGCATCACGTCGACGACCTTGACCGAGGCGGCCAGGCCGGCGATCGCGCGGCCCGTCACGTCTTTGAGGTAGACCACGCCGCGGATGTCATCGGGGTTCTCCCCGATCACCGGCAGCCGCGAGTGCCCCGAACGGATCGCCAGGCTCGCGGCCTGGGCCGCGCTCTTGTCCTGCTCGATCCACACCATCTCCGGGCGCGGCACCATCACTTCGCGCGCATTGGTGTCGGCCAGGTCGATCACCGACTGGATCATGCGCCGCTCGTCGTCCTCCACGACCCCGCGCTCGGTGGCCATGTCGACCACTTCGCGCAGCTCGATCTCGGTTGAGAACGGACCGTTGCGGAACCCCTTGCCCGGGGTGACGGCGTTACCGATCAGGATCAGCAGCCTCGTGAGCGGGGTCAGCAGCACCCCGACGGCGGTGAGCACCGGGGCGCTGACGATGCCGATCGTGTAGGCGTTTTGCCGGCCCAGCGTCCGCGGTCCGACGCCGACGGCGACGAAGGACACCACCGCCATCACGGCAATGGCGGCGAACAAGCCCCATCCGCTGCCCCACAAGCGGACCAGGGCCACCGCCGCGAAGGCGATCGCGGCGGTCTCGCAAATGACGCGCAGGAAGACCACGAGCGCGACGTAGGTGGACCGCTGCTCCAGGATCGTCTCCAGGCGGCGGGCACCCGCGCGGCCCTGGCTGACGAGGTCGGCGACGCGGGCCTGCGACGCGGTGGTCAGGGCGGCGTCGATCGCGGCGAACAACCCGCCCACCGGGGTGAGCGCCGCCGCCACGATCAGGAAGACGACTTCGGTCGGCACGGCCTCAGTCCTCGTCCGCGTCGGCGAACCCGGTCTTGCGCAGCAAGTCCTCGTCGCGCCGCGACTGGCGCACCGAGCGGTCCCGGCGTCGGCGGTCCTCGTACCACTCGTCGAGGATCCGGGCCTGCAGGCCGAACATCTCGCGCTCTTCCTCGGGTTCGGCGTGGTCGTAACCGAGCAGGTGCAGCACGCCGTGCACGGTGAGCACCGCCAACTCGTGCTCAAACGAATGCCGCGCCTGCTTGGCCTGGTCCTTGGCGAAGGCCGGGCAGAGCACGATGTCGCCGAGGGTCGCCGGACCGGGCTCGTCGGATCCGTGCGATCCCGGCGTCAACTCGTCCATCGGGAAGCTCATGACGTCGGTCGGGCCGGGCAGGTCCATCCACTTCATGTGAAGTTCGGCCATCGTGTCGAGGTCGACGAAGATGACCGACAGCTCGGCCCCGGGGTGCACGTCCATCCGGGCGATCGCGAACCGTGCGGCGTCCAGAACGAGGTCGACCGGGACCTCCATGCCCGATTCATTGGCCAGCTCGATGCTCACCGGCGCCGCCCCCGTCCGCCGCGGTGCTCGGCGCTACCGCCACCGTTCTCGTCGCGGTCATAGGCGTCGACGATGTTCGCGACCAGGCGGTGCCGCACGACGTCGGCACTGGTCAGGCGGGAAAAGTGGATGTCGTCGATGCCTTCGAGGATGCGGGTGGCGGCACGCAGTCCGCTCTCCGCGCCACCGGGCAGGTCGACCTGGGTGCCGTCGCCGGTGACGACCACCTTGGAGCCGAAGCCCAGGCGGGTCAGGAACATCTTCATCTGTTCACCGGTGGTGTTCTGCGCCTCGTCGAGGATGATGAACGAGTCGTTGAGCGTCCGGCCGCGCATGTATGCCAGGGGCGCGACCTCGATGACGCCGGCGGCCATCAGCTTCGGGATGGCGTCCGGGTCCATCATGTCGTGCAGGGCGTCGTAGAGCGGACGCAGATACGGGTCGATCTTCTCGCTCAGGGTGCCCGGCAGAAAGCCCAGTCGCTCGCCGGCCTCGACCGCCGGGCGGGTCAGGATGATCCGGGTGACCTCCTTGGCCTGCAGGGCGGCCACGGCCTTCGCCATGGCGAGGTAGGTCTTGCCGGTACCGGCGGGCCCCAGCCCGAACACGATGGTGTTCTCGTCGATCGCATCGACGTAACGCTTCTGGTTGAGGGTCTTGGGTCGGATCGTCTTTCCGCGCCGCGAGATGATGTCGAGGCTGAGCACCTGTGCCGGCGATTCCGCGGACGGGTCGTCCAGCATCGCCACCGACCGCCGGACCGCGTCCGGGGTCAGCGGGGCGCCCCGCCCGACGACGTCGAGCAGTTCGGCGATGACCCGGTCGGCGGTGGCGACCTCGGCGGGGGTGCCCGAGAGGGTGATCCGGTTGCCGCGGGCGTGGATGTCGGCGTCGAGGAGCTCTTCGAGCACCCGCAGGTTCACATCGCCGGTGCCGAGCAAACCGATGATCCGCTCGGGCGCGACCTCCACCACCGTTTCGGCGTGCGGTTGATCGGCTTGCGTCACGTGCGACATCACTCCTTCAGAATCTCCACCCGTATCCAAACGGGCTTGGGCCAGTCTATCCGCGTCGCCAACTCAAATTCCCAACAAGCGCAGCGTCTGGCGGGTACAGGCGCTGCGCGGGTCGACGAAGGCGTCGTGTCCCTCGCCCGGCACGACGACCAATTCGGCCGACTGTCCGCGCTCGGCGACCGCCGCCACATAGCGCCGACTCGACTCCACCGGGATCGCGGCATCGTCGCCGGCGTGGATGGCGATGACGTGGGCGTCGTGCACCGGGGCCAGGATCGGCGAGGCCTGCGAGTACCGGTCCGGGATCTCGCCGTAGGGCGCACCCATCAGGTTGCGCGGGGTCGGGCGGTTGCGGGTCTGCGGGTTGGTCAGGTCGACCAGCGCCGACTGCGCGACGACCCGGGTGATCCGGGACCGGGCGGTGCGGGCGCCCAGGGCCGCGGTGGCCCACAGGGCCAACAGCCCACCGGCGGAATGGCCGACGACGGCGACGTCGTCGAGGGCCAGGCAATCCACCAGACCGTCTGGCAGGGCGGCGGGCAGCACTTCGTCGACGGCGCGCAGGGCGGCCAGTGCATCCGCGCCGGTGCCGGGCCAGCGACCACCGGGCTCCTCGGTGCGCCGGTACTCGATGTTCCACACGGCCGCGCCGCGTTCGGCGAGTAGCCGGGCGATCGCGGTCTCGATGGTCAGGGCGAAGCGGGTCGAGAAGAAGCCGCCGTGGATCAGGACGACGAGCGGGACGCGGCCGTCTCCCGTCGGCGACACCGCGGCCGGCTCGTAGAGGTGTCCGAACTGGGATTCGTGCGGGCCGTAGGCGATCTTGTGCCGGTTCAGGGCCGGCCCCGATCCCACCGGTCGCTCAGGGCGCCCAACGCCCCCAAGGCCACCGCCGCGGTCGTCGAGGTGCGCAACACCTGCGGCCCCAGGACCGCGGTGTGGGCGCCGATTGCGGCGAGGTCCACCAACTCGTCCTCGGCGAGCCCACCCTCGGGCCCGACGACGAGCACGACCTGGGGGGCGTCCCGGAAGGCGATGCCGTGAAAGGACTCGCTGCCGCTCTCGTGTAGCGCGACGACGATGCCACCGCCTTCGATCGCCTCGGCGCATCGGGCGCGCACCGACGTCGTCGACGCCAAGTCGGCAATCTCGGGGATCCAGGCGCGGCGGCTCTGTTTGGCCGCGGTCGCGGCGGCACTGCGCCACTTGGCCACCCCTTTGTCGGCCTTCGACCCGACCCATCGGGCGACGCTGCGCGAGCTCTGCCACGGCACGATCACGTCGGCGCCGGCCTCGGTGGCCAGTTCGACGAACAGCTCGGAGCGCTCCGACTTGGGCAGGGCCTGCACGACGGTGACGAGTGGGCGCGGCCGGTCGACGAAGCGGTACTCCACGGCGCGGACGCGCAGCGTGTCCTTGCCGCGGGTGGCCACGACCTCGCAGGTCGCCGATGCGCCGGCGCCGTCGCCGAGGATCACCGTCTCCCCCACGGCGATGCGGGTGACGGTGACCGCGTGCCGGCCTTCGGCCCCGGTCAGCTCGGTCTCGGTGCCCGCGGCCGGCGCCTCGTCGACCCAGAACAGCGGCGGGCTCATCGCCTCAGCGCCCCGCGAAGGCGTTGCGCAACCGCGAGAACAGTCCGCTGCTGGTGCCGGTCGAGGTGGCCGAGGCCAGTTCGATGCTGTCGCCGATGTGCTCGCGGTACTGCTGGAGCAGTTCGACCGCGCGCGAGTCCAGCTTGGTGGGCACGCTGACCTCGAGGTGTGCGTGCAGGTCGCCGCGGACCCCGCTGTTGACGTGCGGCATACCGTGGCCGCGGATGGTGACGATCTGGCCGGGCTGGGTGCCCGAGGGGATCGTGATGTCGATCTGCTCGTCGTCGAGGATGCCGTCGATCCTCAGTGCACCGCCCAGCGCGGCATCGGCGAACGGGACGTTGACCGTCACGTGCAGATCCGTCTGGTCGCGCACGAAGACTTCGTGGCGGCGTTCCTTGATCTCGACGTACAGGTCGCCCGCGGCGCCACCGCCGGGGCCGACTTCGCCCTGGCCGGACAACCGCACCCGCATCCCGGCCTCGACGCCGGCCGGGATCTTGACGGTCACGGTGCGCCGGGTGCGCACCCGCCCGTCGCCGCCGCACTTGTGGCACGGGTCGGGGATGACCTCGCCGGTGCCCATGCAGGTCGGGCACTGGCGGACGGTCATGACCTGGCCGAGGAACGAGCGTTGGACCGCCTGGATCTCGCCGGCGCCGTGGCAGGTCTCGCAGGCGACCGGCGACGAATCGCCGTTGGTTCCCGCACCCGCGCACACGTCGCACAGGATCGCCGTGTCGACGGTGATCTCCTTGTTGACCCCGGCCGCACATTCGTGCAGGTCGAGGGTGGTGTGGACCAGTGCGGGCTCGCCCGGCTGAACGCGGCTGCGCGGCCCGCGGCCGCCACCGAAGCCCCCGCCGCCGCCGAAGCTGCCGCCACCGAAGAACTGCTCAAAGATGTCACCGAGCCCGCCACCGGCAAACCCGCCCGACCCCGCGCTGGCGAGGGGATCGCCGCCGGCGTCGACGATGCGCCGCTTCTCCGGGTCGCTGAGGACCTCGTAGGCAGCGGTGACCTCTTTGAACCGGTCTTCTTCCTCGGGGTTCAGGTCAGGGTGCAGTTCGCGCGCCAGCTTGCGGTAAGCGCGCTTGATCTCTTGGGCGTCCGCTCCCGGGCGCACGCCCAGGATTCCGTAGTAATCACGAGCCACTTGGTACTTCTGTCCTTACATCGATTCCGGGTTCCAGCGCGCCGCCGATCCGTGCGACCGGCGCACGGTCATCGCTCACCCAGTACTTCTCCAACGTACTTGGCCACCGCGGCCACCGACGCAATGGTGTTCGGGTAGTCCATCCGGGTCGGTCCGAGCACGCCCACGCTGCCCAGCACGGTGCCGCTCGCGCCGTAGGCGGTGGAGACCACCGAGGCACCGCGCAGATTGTCGCTGCGGGTCTCCCGCCCGATCTGCACCGTGACGCGGTCGGTGCTCTGGGTGCGCGCCAACAGTTTGAGGACGACGACCTGTTCCTCGAGTGCGTCGAGGACCGCGTCCATCCCGCCGAGGTCGGCGGAGAAGTCCGCCGATGCCCGGGCCAGGTTCGAGGTACCACCCAAGACCAGGCGGTCCGCCTCCCGCTCCACCAGCGTCTCGATGAGCACGGCGGCGATCGCGATGACGACTTCGCTCATCTCCGGCGGTGCGGAGTTGGCCACCTCGGCGACGGCGGCCGACGCCTCGGCCAGGCGCTTGCCGTCGAGGGCCGCGGCGAACAAGTCGCGCAGCAGGATCATTTCGTCGTCGCTGACGTCGCGACCCAGGGCGACCATCCGCTGCTCGACCCGGCCGCTGTCGGTGATCACCACCAGCAGCAGACGCGACGGGGTCAGCGCGACGACCTCGAGGTGGCGCACCGTCGCCCGCGACAACACGGGGTATTGGATCACCGCGACCTGCCTGGTGAGCTCGGCGAGGAGCTTGACCGAGCGGCGCAGCACGTCGTCGAGGTCGACGCTGGAGTCGAGGACCGACAGGATCGCCCGGCGCTCCGCGCGCGACAGCGGCTTGACCTCGGCGATCCGGTCGACGAAGAGTCGGTAGCCCTTGTCGGTGGGGACGCGCCCGGAGCTGGTGTGCGGCTGGGCGATGTACCCTTCCGCCTCCAGGACGGCCATGTCGTTGCGGACCGTCGCACTGGAGACTCCCAGCTTGTGTCGGTCGAGCAGCGCTTTGGACCCGATCGGCTCCTGGGTGGCCACGTAGTCGGTGACGATCGCGCGAAGGACCTCGAACCGCCGTTCGTCGGTCGCCGTCATCCCGGGCCCTCCTCCCGCGCCGTGCCATAAGGTGAATACGTCCATATTAGTCGGGATCGGTGGGGCGATGATCTTCAAGTCGGTGCAGGACGGGAAACCGTATCCGGCGCACAACCTCTCGCCGCGCGCTTGGGCAAAGATCCCGCCCCGCCAGTTCCGCCTCGACCAGCTGACCACGGTGACGACGGTCCTCGCCCTCGACAAGCTGCTGAGCGAGGATTCGACGTTCTACGGCGACCTCTTCTCCCACGTCGTGAAGTGGCGCGGCGAGATCTACTTGGAGGACGGTCTGCATCGCGCCGTGCGCAGCGCGTTGCGGAACCGTCCCCTCATCCACGCCCGGATGCTCGACCTGGACACCATCGACCTGTCCCCCGGCGCCCCGCCACTCGAGGAGCAGCTCGACACTCCCGCCGTCCGGCCGTCGGCGCCGCGACACCGCGCCGATTAGGCCTGCACCGGTCAGGCCGGCCCGGATCTGCGCGCGTGCCGTGTCGCCGATGATCATCGCGTCAGTCGACGAGGATGTCGCGGACCACCCCGTCGGCCAGTAGGCGCCCGGAATCGGTGAGGACGTAGGCCTCGTCGACGACGCGCAACAGCCCGTCGCCCACGGCCCCCTCGGCGCGCGCCCGCTCCTCGTCATCGAGAATCGCCGACGGCAGCCCCGAGCGCATCCGCAGGCGCAGCATCACCGCCTCGATGTGCCGATCGTCGTCGGTGAGGACCTCGAAGTCATCGCCGGGCCACACCCCGTCGGTCAGCGCCGACGCATAGGTCGCCGGATGCTTGCGGTTCCACCAGCGCGCCCCGGCCACGTGCGAATGAGCGCCCGGACCGATGCCCCACCAGTCGTCGCTGCGCCAATAGGCCTCGTTGTGGCGGCACGCCGAATCCGGCCCCCGCCCCCAGTTCGAGACCTCGTACCATCCGAAACCCTCGCCAGACAGCCGGTCGTCGATCCGCTCGTAGCGCGCGGCGAGCACGTCGTCATCGGGTGCGGGCACCTCCCCGCGGCGCACCTTCCGGGCGAAGGCCGTCCCGTCCTCGACGATGAGCGCGTAGGCCGAGACGTGGTCGATCGGGGCCGCCAGCACCGCGTCGAGGGTGGTGTCGAGGTCGGCGTCGGTCTCCCCCGGGGTGCCGTAGATGACGTCGAGGTTGACGTGCTCGAACCCGGCCGCCCCGGCTTCCGCCGCGGCCGCGATGGCCCGACCGGGCGTGTGGTTGCGGTCCAGGATCGCCAACACCCGCGACGACGCGGACTGCATGCCCAACGACACCCGGGTGTACCCGGCGGCCCGGATCTCGGCAAAGAACTCCGGCGAGGTCGACTCGGGATTCGACTCGGTGGTCACCTCCGCGCCGGGCGCCAGGTCAAAACTCGCCCGCACCGCGTCGAGGAGGTCGGCCAACCCGTGCGCGCCGAGCAGCGACGGGGTCCCACCGCCGACGAACACCGTCGACACCGGGCGCGGGCCGGCCAACGCCGCCGCACCGTCGAGTTCCCGGCGCACCGCCTCCAGCCACGACTGCGGCGACGACGACGAGCCGAGTTCGCCGGCGGTGTAGGTGTTGAAGTCGCAGTAGCCGCAGCGCGTCGCACAGAACGGAACGTGCAGATAGAGCCCGAGCGGCTCACCCCGGTCGCCGGCGTGCAGACGTCGCGCGACCGCCTCGGGCAGGTCGCGCCAATGCGTCGCAGCGGTGGCGGTCATTAATCCATCATCCCGCAGGTGCGGCGGCGACACCGCCGTCGGGAGCGGACCGGCCCGCCGGGAGTGTGCTTTCTCTCACCATGATTGAAAATCTGCCCAAGTAGACGCGGTGCGGGTCGGCGTGGCATGATGAACAACGTGACTACACGAGGATTGCGCCTGATCCAGCGGCGCCATATCGACCTCATGCGCTGTGACAGCGCATCGTGTATGCGCTAGCCGGACTCGGCCAGCGAGTAGTCCCTCCCCGGTTGCGCCCCCCGCGCGCCGTCCCGGATGCCGAATCCGCGTTTCACCTCTTTCATGACAGCCCCCATGTCGCTGCGCACGCATGCGCTGCGCGAGGAGAAATCCATGACGCTCACCACTCCGGAGTCGGTCGACGACAACGTCGACACGCCTCGCCCCCGCCGGGAACGGCCGACCGGTGACCGGCCGGCCCGTGCCGCCGGCGACCAGCCCGCCCGCCGCGCACGGCCGACGAAGCGCCGCTCCGAGGGCCAGTGGGCCCTCGGCTACCGCGAGCCGCTCAACGCCAACGAGCAGTCCAAGAAGGACGACAATCCGCTCAACGTGCGCGCACGCATCGAGAACATCTACTCCAAGGTCGGGTTCGACGGCATCGACAAGGCCGATCTGCGCGGCCGCTTCCGCTGGATGGGTCTCTACACCCAGCGCGCCGAGGGCTACGACGGCACCTGGAGCCACGACGACAACATCGACGTCATCGAGGCCCCCTACTTCATGATGCGCGTGCGCACCGACGGCGGTCAGCTGACCATCCCGCAGGTGCGGACCCTCGCCGGCATCTCCCGCGACTTCGCCCGGGGCACCGCCGACGTCACCGACCGGCAGAACATCCAGTACCACTGGATCGAGATCGAGAACGTGCCGGAGATCTGGCGGCGCCTCGAAGAGGTCGGCATGGAGACGATCGAGGCCTGCGGCGACTGCCCGCGCGGCATGCTCGGCTCCCCGCTCGCCGGCCTCTCGGTCCACGAGGTCCTCGACGCCAGCCCCGCCCTGGCCGAGATCAAGCGCCGCTACATCGGCAACCCCGAGTACTCGAACCTGCCCCGCAAGTTCAAGACCGCCATCTCCGGTCTGCAGGACGTCGTCCACGAGATCAACGACGTCTCCTTCGTCGGCGTCGAGCACCCCGAGCACGGCCCGGGCCTGGACCTCTGGGTCGGCGGCGGGCTGTCCACCAACCCGATGCTCGCGCAGCGCGTCGGCGCCTGGATCCCGCTCGACGAGGTGCCCGACGTCTGGGAGGGCGTGGTCGGCATCTTCCGCGACTACGGCTACCGCCGCCTGCGGTCCAAGGCGCGGCTGAAGTTCCTGTTGAAGGACTGGGGGCCGGAGAAATTCCGCCAGGTCCTCGAGGACGAGTACCTGGGCCGCAAGCTCATCGACGGCCCGGCCCCGGTTGCGCCGAAGCAGCCGATCGACCACGTCGGGATCACCGAGCAGAAGAACGGGCGCTACGCGCTGGGCTTCTCGGCGGTGTCCGGGCGCCTGTCCGACACGGTTCTCGACGCCATCGCCGACGCCGCAGAGAAGGCCGGCAGCGACAGTGTGCGGCTCACCCCGTATCAGAAGCTCGTCGTGGTCAACGTTCCCAAGGAGAACATCGAGCAGCTCGACGCCGATCTGTCCGCCGTCGGCCTGCAGTCGCGCCCGTCGCGCTGGCGCCGCAACCTGATCGCCTGCACCGGGTTGGAGTACTGCAAGCTCTCGTTCACCGAGACCCGCAGCCGCAGCCAAGAACTCGTGCCGATCCTCGAAGAGCGCCTCGCCGAGTTGAACGAGCAGCTCGACGTGCCGGTGACGATCAACTTCAACGGCTGCCCCAACTCGTGCGCCCGGATCCAGGTCGCCGACATCGGACTCAAGGGCCAGTTGATCGACGACGGCGACGGGCACCCGATCGAGGGCTTCCAGGTCCACCTGGGCGGCAGCCTCGGCTTCGACCTCGGGTTCGGCCGCAAACTGCGCCAGCACAAGATCTACGCGCACGAGGCGACCGACTACATCGACCGGGTGGTGCGCAACTTCATCGCCGGGCGCAACGAGGGCGAGCGCTTCGCCGAATGGGCCGCCCGCGCCGACGACGCCGAGCTGCAGTGAGGAGGGACAGATGACCGCCACACTCGACACCGACCGGTTGCGCGACATCGCGGCGCGCGGCGCCGACGAGCTCGGCCCCGACGCCTCCGCGCACGAGCTGCTCGCCTGGACCGCGCAAACCTTCGGCGATGACTTTCTGATCGCGGCCAACATGCAGGACGCGGTGTTGATCGACGTCGCCGACAAGGCCATCGACCGTGAGCAGGTCGGCGGCCGGCTCAAGGTGCTGTTCCTCGACACCGGGTACCACTTCATCGAGACGATCGGCACCCGTGACGCGGTCGCCCAGGTCTACGACCTGGACCTGATCAACGTCGCCCCGGAGCACACCGTCGCGCAGCAAGACGAACTGCTGGGCCGGGACCTGTTCTCCCGCGACCCCGGCGAGTGCTGCCGGCTGCGCAAGGTCGTCCCGCTGCGCGCCGGGCTGTCCGGTTTCTCCGCGTGGGTGACCGGTATCCGCCGCGTGGAAGCGCCGACCCGGACCAATGCCCCGTTGATCTCCTACGACGAGGGCTTCGGGCTGGTGAAGATCAACCCGTTGGCCGCCTGGTCCGACGAGGAGTTCCAGACCTACATCGAGGACCACGGGGTCCTCGTCAATCCGCTGGTGGACGAGGGCTACCCCTCCATCGGGTGCGAACCCTGCACCGCCAAGCCAGCCATTGGAGCCGATCCGCGCAGCGGCCGTTGGGCCGGGCGCGCCAAGACAGAATGCGGGTTGCACGTCTCATGAGCATTGATACGCACATCTCCCCCTTCGGCCTCGACAAGACCGAGGGCGAGTTCGACACCCTCGACGCGCTCGAGTCCGAGTCCATCCACATCTTCCGCGAGGTAGCCGGCGAGTTCGAGCGCCCGGTGATCCTGTTCTCCGGCGGCAAGGATTCGACCCTGCTGCTGCACCTGGCGCTCAAGGCCTTCTGGCCGGCGCCGCTGCCGTTCTCGCTGCTGCACGTCGACACCGGGCACAACCTGCCGGAGATCATCGAGTTCCGCGACGAGATCGTGGCGCGCCACAACCTGCGGCTGCACGTGGCCAGCGTCGAGGAGTACCTCGCCGACGGCCGGCTCACCGAGCGTCCCGACGGTATCCGCAACCCGCTGCAGACGATCCCGCTGCTCGACGCCATCACCGAGAACCGCTTCGACGCGGTGTTCGGCGGGGCCCGTCGCGACGAGGAGCGCGCCCGCGCCAAGGAGCGCGTCTTCTCGCTGCGCAACGCCTTCGGCCAGTGGGACCCCAAGCGGCAGCGGCCCGAGCTGTGGAACCTCTACAACGGTCGCCATGCCCCCGGCGAGCACGTTCGCGTGTTCCCGCTGAGCAACTGGACCGAGCTGGACGTCTGGCGCTACATCGCCCGCGAGCAGGTTCTGCTGGCGCCGCTGTACTACGCCCACGAGCGCGAGGTCTTCTCCCGCGACGGCATGTGGATGACCCCCGGCCCGTGGGGCGGTCCGCGCGAAGGCGAGGCGCTGGAGACGCGTTCGGTGCGCTACCGCACCGTGGGCGACGGCTCCACCACCGGCGCGGTCCTGTCCGACGCCGCCGACAACGAGGCCGTCCTGGCCGAGGTCGCCACCTCCCGACTCACCGAGCGCGGCGCCACCCGCGGCGACGACCGGGTCTCCGAGGCGGCCATGGAAGACCGCAAGCGCGAAGGATATTTCTGATGACGCAATCGACCAGCACCGCAAACCTGGCGAACGGGCCGCACCACCCCGATCTGTTGCGCATCGCGACCGCCGGCAGCGTCGACGACGGCAAGTCCACCCTCGTCGGCCGCCTGCTCTACGACACGAAGTCCGTCCTTGCCGACCAGATCGACGCGGTCAACCGCGCCTCACAGGCACGCGGCCTGGACGGGCCCGACCTGTCGCTGCTCGTCGACGGGCTGCGCGCCGAACGCGAGCAGGGCATCACCATCGATGTCGCCTACCGCTACTTCGCGACCGCCAACCGCTCGTTCGTCTTGGCCGACACCCCCGGTCACGTCCAGTACACCCGCAACACGGTGTCCGGCGCATCGACCGCACAACTGGTGATCCTGCTGGTCGACGCCCGCAACGGCGTCGTCGCGCAGACCCGCCGCCATGCCGCGGTGATGGCCCTGTTGGGCGTGCCGCAGCTCGTGCTCGCGGTCAACAAGATCGACCTGGCCGATGATCCGCAGGGACAATTCGCGCAGATCACCGCTGACTTCGCCGAGTTGACCCGGTCGCTGGGCTGGACCGACGAGCAGGTCTTGGCGATCCCGGTGTCCGCGCTGCACGGCGACAACGTCGCCACCCGGTCGGAGCGCACGCCGTACTACGACGGCCCGACCCTGATCGAGCATCTCGAGACCGTCCCGAACGTGCACGAGCGCGCCGGCGACCCGGTCGGTCTGCGCTTCCCGGTGCAGTATGTGATTCGGCCGCGCACCGCAGAGTTCCCGGACTACCGCGGCTACGCCGGACAGGTCGCCACCGGCACCGTCGCCGTCGGCGACGAGGTGGTCATCCTGCCGTCCGGGACCCGGACCACGATCGAGGCCATCGACACCGCCGATGGCCAGCTGCCGGCCGCGCACGCCGGGCGCAGCGTCACCCTGTTGTTGGCCGACGACGTCGACGTCTCGAGGGGTGACGTCATCGCCGCGGTCGGCGATGCCCCGGAACCGATCCAACAGTTCACCGCCACGGTGTGCTGGCTCGGCGACAAGGCGCTGCGCCCGGGTGCCCGACTGCTCCTCAAGCACGGGACCCGTACCACGCAGGCCATCGTCGGGAGCATCGACGTCCGGTTCGACGAGCAGGATCTCACCCTGATCGAGTCGCCGGAAGCGTTGGAGCTCAACGAGATCGGACGGATCTCCGTGCAGACGGCCGAGCCGATCGTCGCCGACGACTACAGCCACAGCCGCGAGTCGGGCAGCTTCCTGCTGATCGACCCGGCCGGCGGCAACACGCTGGCGGCCGGCCTCGTCGGGGATGCCCTCGACCAATTGCATCTGACGCCCAGCACGGTCCCGGCGTGAGCGTCCTCCTCGTCGCCCACGGCAGCCGGGACCCCCGGTTCGCCCTGACGCTCACGCGTATCCGCGACGAGGTCCGCACCACGCTCCCGGCCGAGCGGATCGAACTGGCCTATCTGGATCTCGACGAGCCCCTCGTGGCCACTGTCCTGGACTGGCTCGCGCCGGCGGGCGACCCGATCCGGGTGGTGCCGCTGCTGCTCGGCGACGGCTATCACAGCCGGTTCGACCTGCCCGTGCTGCTCGACGCCGCACGGCGGCGCTGGCCGACTCTCACCCTGGTGCAGACCCCCGTTCTCGGGAAGGCCGATCTGAGCCCGGCTCTGGTCGACCGCGCCCGGGCCGCCGGCCTGCGCGCCGGCGACGGCATCGTCATGTACGCCGTCGGCTCCTCCGACGAACGTTCCGACGACGCGGCCCGACGCCGGGGCGCCGAGGTCGCGCGGTTGACCGGCAACCCGGTCGAGGTGGTGTTCGCGACGAAACTCGGCCGACAGGCCTCGGTCCTGCGCGGCGCCGTCGGGCGTCTGCGTGCCGGCGGCGCGAAGCGGATCGTCGGGTTGCCCTACTTCCTGTCCCCGGGCCTGCTGGCCGAGCGTGTCGAGGCACTGCTGGACGAACTCGCCCCGGGTGATCCGATCGCCGGGGCCCTCGGCCCGCACGGACTCGTCGTCGAGGCCATCGCCGGTCTCGTTCCTCCCGCACCGATTCACATCTCCCGACGTAATCCCGTCGGGAAATGCGAATTCGATCGGGAGGAAGCCGACTCGGTCCCCCGCCGCTAGCCCTGGATCCGGGCGCGACCCTCGCCCCACTCGACGTCGCGCAGCTCGTTCTTGCGGATCTTGCCGGTGGAGGTCTTCGGCAGTTCGTCGACGAAGGCGACGTCGCGCGGCGCCTTGTAGGAGGCGATCTTCGACTTCACGTGCGCGATGATCTCGGCATCGGTCGCCTCTTGTCCCGGCTTGAGCACGACGATGGCCTTGGGGCGCTCGCCCCACTTGTCGTCGGGCACCCCGATCACCGCGACGTCGAGCACCGCCGGATGGCTGACCACCGCCTGCTCGACCTCGATCGTCGAGATGTTCTCCCCACCGGAGATCACGACGTCCTTCGCCCGGTCCAGGAGCTGCACGTACCCGTCCGGGTGCATGACCCCGAGGTCCCCGGAGTGGAACCAGCCGCCGGCAAACGCCTCGGCGGTGCGTTCCTCGTCCTTGAAGTACCCCTTCATCACCACGTTGCCGCGCATCACGATCTCGCCCATCGCAACCCCGTCGTCAGCGACGTCGACGAGTTCCGCGCCCTCCTCGGTCTCGGTGCTCACCACCCGCAGCCGGTCCGCGGTGATCATGCCGACGCCCTGCCGCGCCATCCGCACCGAGAGTTCCTCGCCGGACAGCTCCGACCAACTCGGATCCGGCTCGCAGACCGCATAGGGACCGTAGGTCTCGGTGAGTCCGTAAACGTGGATGATGGTGATCCCCAAGTTGCGGATCGCCGCGATGATCGTGGGGCTGGGCGGTGCCCCCGCAGTCGCGATCGACATCGGCCGGCTCATCGGATGCGCCTCGGGCGCGGTCGCCAGCGTGGTCAGCACGGTCGGCGCGCCCGACATGGCGGTGATGCCCTCGGTGTCGATGAGGCGCCACATCTCCTCGCCGCGCACCGCGCGCAAGCAGACGTGGGTGGCGGCCACCGCGGTCAGCGCCCACGGGCCGCACCAGCCGTTGCAGTGGAACATCGGCAGGGTCCACAGGTAGTTGGTGTCGATGGAGAAGCCCTGGGTGATCACGGTGCCCAGCGATCCCAGGTACGCGCCGCGGTGGGTGTACATGACGCCCTTGGGCTTGCCGGTGGTTCCCGAGGTGTAGTTGATGGTGAGGACGGCATCCTCGTCGGCGACATCCCACACCAAGTCCTCGCCGGCATCCCCGCGGGCGAAGAACTCGTCGTACCGCACTGCGACGCCCTCGTACTCGCCTTCCTGGCTGGGCGTCTCGATGATCTCCCGCACCGTGGCGAACTCCACGTCGGCGATGCCCGCCAACAGCGGCGCGTCCCCGACGAGCAGAACCGATTCGGAGTGGTCGCCGATGTAGCGGATCTCCTCCGGTGCCAACCGGGTGTTGACGGCGACGAGGATCCCGCCGACCAGCGGAACCGCGAAGTGTGCGGTGAGCAATTCCAGTGAGTTGCTCGCCAGGTAGGCGACCTTGTCGCCCGGCTCGACCCCGGAGGCCCGCAGCGCGCCGGCGAGCGACCGGACGTCGGCGGCCAACTCGGCGTACGTCAGGCGGCGCCCACCGTCGATGGCGGCGAGCTTGCCGGGGTGCACCGACGCGGCGCGCTCCAAGAAGCGCAACGGAGACAGCGGCGTGTTGAGTCCGGACGTGGCGGTGGCACTGGTCATAGATCCTCACTTCGTGTGGTGTCTATGACAGTCCTACTCCACCCTCCTCCACCGTAGGAAAAATCCCGCGGTTTTCGCCGCCCGATGCAACGCCGATGCAACCCCGCGAGGGCTACGCCTCGAACGCGGCGATCTTCGTCGCCCGGGCGTACACCGTCTCCCCCGGCTGCAGGTGCAGGGCGTTCTGGTCGCCGCGGGTGATCTGCGCGGCGAACTCATCGCCGGTGGCCGACGCGAGCAACTCCACCCGCGTCTCGAACCCGAGGTTCACCACGCGCGACACGGTCGCCTTCACGACCCCGGTGTCCAGTTTGGCGTCACCGCCCGGCAGGGCGATCTCGGGATGGCGGCCGATCCGGATGTCGTGCGGGCGGACCAGTTCGCCGTTGAGGCGGACGGTCGAGCCGAGGAAGGACGCGACGAACGGATTGTCCGGCCGGTCGTAGAGGTCGTCGGGCGAGCCGACCTGCTCGATGCGACCCTGGTTGAGCACCGCGATCCGGTCCGACACGTCGAGCGCCTCGGCCTGGTCATGGGTGACCAGCACGGTGGTCACGTGGACCTCGTCGTGCAGGCGCCGCAGCCACTTGCGCAGATCGTCGCGCACCTTCGCATCGAGCGCGCCGAACGGCTCGTCGAGCAGCAGCACCTTCGGGTCCACCGCCAGCGCCCGGGCCAGGGCCATGCGCTGGCGCTGACCGCCGGACAGCTGCGCGGGAAAGCGCTTCTGGAAGACGGTGAGCCCGACGATGTCGAGCAGCTCGTCCACCTTCTTGTCGATCTCGGCCTTGGGTCGCTTGCGGATCTTGAGGCCGAACGCGATGTTGTCGCGCACGGTGAGGTGCTTGAACGCCGCGTAGTGCTGGAAGACGAAGCCGATGTCGCGCTGCTGCGGCGAGGCGGCCGACACATCGCTGCCGTTGATGATGACGGTCCCCGAGTCGAGGCCGTCCAGGCCGGCGATGGCCCGCAGCAGCGTCGACTTGCCCGAGCCCGACGGGCCCAGCAGCGAGGTCAACGACCCCTCCGGAATATCGATCGACACATCGTCGAGGGCGGCGAAGTCGCCATAGCGCTTGTTGGCGCCGATTACCGAGATAGACATGTCACACGCCTTCCTTGATGAGCTGGGGTTCGTTGCCGATCGCGATCGGGTCGTCGGCGGTGGTTTCGGTTTCGGTCGAGGCGGTCGATCCACTCGCCTCGGCGTAGCGGTTGCGCACCCGCCGTTCGATCAGGGTCATCGCCACGAGGACCAAGACCGCCACGAACATGAGCAGGGTGGCTGCGGCGTAGGCACCGAACTCGTTGTAGTCGTCGGTGTAGCGCGAATGCACCAACAGGGTCAGCGTCTGGGAGATACCCGGGAAGTTCGACGAGACCATGGTGACCGCGCCGTATTCGCCGAGGGCGCGGGCGATGGTCAGGACCACGCCGTAGGTCAGGCCCCAGCGGATGGCCGGCAGGGTGATCCGACTGAAGGTCTGCCAGCCGTTGGCACCGAGGGTGGCCGCGGCCTCCTCCTGCTCGGTGCCGATCTCCCGGAGCACCGGCTCGACCTCGCGGACGACGAACGGCAGCGTCACGAACAGCGTCGCCAGCACCAGGCCGGGGAATCCGAAGATCACCTTGAACCCGAGACTCTCCACGCCGCCGAACCATCCGCCGTGGCCCCACAACAGGATGAGTGCGACACCGGCGACCACCGGGGAGACGGCGAACGGCAGGTCGACCACCGACTGCAGCAATCCCTTGCCCGGGAAGTTGCCGCGCACGAGGGCGAGGGCGGTCGCGATGCCGAAGACCACGTTGAGTGGGACGACGACCGCGACGATGAGCAGGCTCAGCTGCAGCGCCGAGATGGCCGCCGGGGTGGTGATCCACTCCCAGAACTGCCCCACACCGTGCTCGAAGGAGCGCCAGAAGATCAATCCGACCGGCACCACGAGGAGAACGAAGAGGTAGACCAGCGCGATGGTGCGCAGGGAATAGCGGGTGAACGGCGAAACCTTCATCGATCATCGTCCTCTCGCACCGACTGCCGCCGCCCGACGAGGCGCAGTGCAAACAGCACCACGAAGGCGATCAGCAGGAGTACCACCGACACGGCGGCCGCGTTGACCGGCTCGTCGATCTCGATTTGCTGTTGGATGTACTGGGATGCGACCTGCGTCTTTCCCGGGATGTTGCCACCGATCAGGACGACCGAGCCGAATTCGCCGATGGCACGGGTGAAGGCCAGGCCGGCTCCGGTCAAGATCGATGGGAGCAGTGCCGGGAGCACCACCTTGGTGAAGGTGACCCGGTTGCTGGCACCGAGTACGGCGGCGGCCTCTTCGACGTCGGTGTCGAGTTCGAGGAGCACCGGCTGCACCTGGCGGACCACGAACGGCAGCGTCACGAAGGTCAGCGCGATGACCAGCGCCGGTTGGGTCGCGTTCAGGTGGATGTCGATCGGCGAGTTGGGCCCGTACAGCGACAGCAGCACGAGGCTGGCGACGATCGTCGGCAACGCGAACGGCAGGTCGATGATCGCGTTGACGAAACCCTTGCCCGGGAAGTCGTCACGGACGAGCACCCAGGCAATCAGCGTGCCGAAGACCATGTTGATCAGGGCGACGACCACGGACACCCCGACGGTGATCAGCAGCGCGTCGACCGCGTTGCGCTCGGTGATCGCCGAGAAGAATCCGCTCCAGCCGTCACCGAAGGACTGGACGGTGATCGCCGCGAGGGGCAGCAGGACGATGATGCTCAGCCACAGCCAGGCCAGTCCGATGCCCGCGGGCGATACCCCGTTGAACGTTCGTGGCCGGCCGAGGAAGCCGGCCGGGGGCGCCGACTCCGGCGCCGCAGTTGCCGCGGTCATCGCTTGCCTCCCGCGCTGTAGATCTCGCTGATGGCGCCCTTGGACCCGAACAGCGCCTTGTCCACGGACTTCCACCCGCCCAGGTCGGCCACCGTCCAGAGCCGGTCGATGCGGCCGGGGAACTTGTCGGCGGTCTCCGCGATCACCGACGGCACGACCGGGCGGAATCCGGCCTGTGCCCACAACCGTTGGGCCTGCGGGGTGAAGAGGAACTCGACGAACGCCTTGGCCGTGGCCTTGTCGCCACTGGTGTTGACCACCGCCACCGGGTTCTCGATTTTGAACGTCTGCGCGGGCACCACGTATTCGATCTGCTCGCCCCGCGTCGTGGCGTTGGCCCGATCGAGCATGATCGCCTCGTTCTCATAGCTGATGAGAACGTCGCCCTGCCCCTGCTCGAAGGCGGTGGTCGCCTCGCGGCCCGACTTCGGCTGCACCTTGATGTGGTCGCGGACCAGCTTGGCGATGTAGTCGAGGCCGGCCTGCGGGTTGCGCCCACCGTCGCTCTTCGCGGCGAACGGGGCCAGCAGGTTCCACTTCGCCGAGCCCGAGCTGCCCGGGTTGGGGGTGATCACCTGGACACCGGGCTTGAGCAGATCGTCCCAGTCCCGGATGTTCTTCGGATTGCCCTTGCGCACCACCAGGGCCACCACGGACCCGAACGGGGTGCTGTTGTTGGGCGCCTGGGACTTCCAGTCCTCGTCGACGACGCCCTCCTTCACCAAGCGGGTGATGTCGGGTTCCACCGAGAAGTTCACCACGTCGGCGGGCACCCGTCGCGCCACCTTGCGCGACTGGTCGCCGGAGGCGCCGTAGCTCTGCGAGAAGCCGACTCCCTGGCCTTCGGGCGTGGCCCGGAAGGCGGGGATGATCTTGTCGAAGCCGGGCTTGGGCACCGCATAGGCCACCAGCTTGAGGTGGCGGCTTCCCGACGAGATGTCGAGGCCGCCGGGTTCGTCGGTGGAGCCACCACCGCAGGCTGCAGTCCCCAACGCGACACCGCACACCAGGGCGGCCGCCACCAGGGTTCTCACCGCGCGCCGCGGGTGCAGGCGTCGGGACGGAATCGTCGTCGTCACCGGGCCTCCTTCACGTCATTGATCGTCGGTCTTTCGGACCGGCACAACGTAACAAGAGATTTCCGGGTGGAACGCGGCTCGACGCGGCGCTCACCGCGACGGCGTGCGCCCCATCCATGCCTGTGCTAGCCGACGATGAACCAGGCGACCACGACGAGGACCAACAGGGCAATCAGGGCCATGGTGACCGGGGAGCGCTTCACGACACACCTCCCCGTCCCGGACCGTCCGAGGGACCGGTGCGGCCCGCCGCACCGCCGTCGGACGTCAACGCGGCGGGCAACCGAGCGCTGACCTGCGACTTCCAGGCTGCCGAGAAGAATGCCCCGACCCGCGCCGCGACGCCGGTGACCACCTCGACGACCTGTGAGAGGACCAACGCGGCGCCGATCGCCAGCGGTACGACGACCACCAGGGTGACCAGCAGTTGCGGCACGAACGGAAGCCGGATGAGCCACTCCTCCACACCGTCCCACCAGGACAGGAAACCGGCCACCGTCGCCACCCACTTACAAATCAGCGTGATCGAAAAGCGGCGTCGCCGCCACCCCATCCGAGCATAGCCGTCACAGGTAAGTCCCCACCGGGACCGCCGCCACATAGTCCCGGGCACCGATCACCTCGAGCATCGTCGCGGTGGTCACCTCGGGCCCGTCGAGGAGGACTGCCCGGCGCACCGCCTCGACCACGTCGGCACCACTGCGGCCGACCGGGAAAGCGGTGGCGACGCGCGGCACGTCCACCACCGCGAGCGGCAGTGCATCGAGCAGTTCGCGCAGGATGCCGGCCACCGCCGCATCGGTGGGCGCCGCCAGTTCGACGATGGAGTCGAACCGTGCGGCTCGCGTCGCGGCGTGGTCGATGGCCTTGGGGTCGTTCGTGGTCGCGATGGTGAGCACTCGGTCGAGCTTGTCGGCGCCGTCGAGCGCGGCCAACAGCGCGCCCAGCGCACCGTCGTTGCCGTCGCCGCGGCGCCGCACGTGGAGATCGACGTCGTCGAGCAACACCACCATCGGCCCCAGCTCCGCCGCCGCCCGATACAACTCGGCGATCCCGGAGGCCATCGCGGAGGCGTCGGCGACGACGACGGTGAACTCGCCGACGAGCTCGCTCATCACCGATCGGGCGACCGCCGTCTTCCCCACGCCCGGGGGCCCGGCCAGCATGAGTCCGCGGCTGGTCGACAGTCCGATGGCGCGCAGGGTTTCGTAGCGGGTGGTCACCGCCGACACGGCGAGGTCGACCTCGCGCCACACGTGTGCCGGCACCTGCACCCGGGTGCGCGGCGCCTCGATCCCCTCGATCACCGAGAACTCCAGACCGTGGTCGTAGCCCGCGCGAATGAACCTGCCGCGCAACGGGTTCCGCTCGCGGATCCGTCGGGTCAACTCGCTGACCGCGGACCGTGCCGACTCGTCGGCCCCGCGCGGCGTCATCACCGTGACCCGGCTGCGCGCGTATCCGGGGTGGGCACAGATCTGGATCGCCATCGGGCCCGGGCCGAACGGGTTGTCCGGCGCGAACGCGAAGGTGGCATCGCTCGGGATGGAGAACTCGTCCTGTCCGACGGTGTGTTGCACCCACTGTGGCGGGTCGTCGTCCTCGTCGGGGCCGATTACCGCACCATGGGCATCGGCCAGTTCGGCGACGACCAGGCCGGCGGCCACCACGGTCGACGGTGCCAGGCGGAGATAGTGGGAGGCGAGCTCCCGGCGGGGCGCCCCGAGGTGCTCGCGCAGGAAGCCCTCGACGGTGGGGCGCGCATCCTTCGAGGCACCGGCCAGCACCGCGGCAAGCACCTCGATGGTGCGCCGCACAGCGGGGATCTCACCGTCGACGATCTCGTCGAGAGTCGGTGCGCTCATGGGAAACTCGGCCTTGCTTTCTGGTCTTCGCCCCCGGGCCGGTTCGCCCGGGCAGTGGACCAGATTCGCAGGCGCACCCCGCACCGGGCAACCGAATTATCTCGGCGCCGGCGTAGCAGCGGAGCGTCAGGCCAGGCCGCGGCGGCGCAGCAGCGGTGCCACTTCGGCTGACCCGCCGATGAGGTCGCGGTGTGCCGCGATTGGGTCGACGCTGTCGCCCTTCGACAGGATCAGCTCGGCAAAGCGCCGCCCCGATTCCCGGTCCAGGCCGCCATGGGCGTCGAACCACTCGCGCGTCGCGGCGTCGAGCACCTCCGACCAGATGTAGGCGTAGTAAGCCGACGAATAGCCGCCGGCGAAGATGTGGTTGAAGTACGGGCTCCGATACCGCGGCGGGATGTAGGCCGCCGCCACCCCGGAGCCGTTCAACGACCGGGTCTCGACATAGGAGAACACTTCGGGGGCACCGCCCAGGTCGAGGTCGGCGAGGTCCGCAGTGGTCAGGCGGTGCCACCCGAGGTCGACGATCGCAGCACCGAGGTACTCGACGGTCGCATGCGCGGTCTCGGTGACCGAGGTGGCGCGGACCTGCTCGAGGAGTTCGGCCGGCGCCGGCTCCCCCGTCTCGACGTGCCGCGCGTAATGGCCGACGACGTCGGGGTGCAGCGCCCAGTGCTCGTTGACCTGCGACGGGAACTCCACGAAATCGCGTGGCACCGAGGTACCCGACTGCGAGGCGAATCGGACGTCGGAGAGCAACCCGTGCAGCGCGTGTCCGAACTCGTGGAACAGCGTCATCAACTGGTCGACGCTGAGCAGCGTCGGCCGCCCCTCGTCGGGTTTGGGGATGTTGAGGACGTTGACGACGACCGGCGCGGTCCCCTGCTCGCGCGACTGCTCGACGAAGGAGGTCATCCACGCCCCGCCCCGCTTGGTGGGCCGGGCGTAGTAATCGCCAAGATAAAGGCCGATTCCGGCGCCGGTATCATCGAAGACCTCGAACACCCGCACATCCGGGTGATACCCCGCCAGATCGGTGCGCTCCTCGAAGCGCAGGCCGTAAAGCTGTCCGGCGGCGTAGAACACCCCGTCGCGCAGCACCCGGTCGAGTTCGCAGTAGTCGGCGAAAGCGTCGATATCGACGCCGGCCTGCGCCTTCTGATACCGGGCCAGCCAGTAGGTGTAGTCCCAGGCCGTCAAATCCCCGCCGGCGAGGTCGCGCAACGCCGCTTCCTCCGCAGCGGCGGCCGGACCCACCGCGGCGGCGACGTCGGCCAACAGGCCCTCGACTGCACCGACATCCGGTGCGGTCTCCTCCTCGACGACGTAGGCCGCGTGGTCGCGATAGCCGAGCAGTTCCGCGCGTTGGGCCCGCAATCCGACGATCTCGGCGATGAGCCGCGTGGTGTCGAACTCGTTGCCGCGCGAACCGCGCGCCAGCGAGGCCTCGAACACCCGGCGGCGCGCGATCGGGTCGGTGAGTTCGGCAACGCTGGACTGGCTCGACGGGAGCTCCATCGCGACGAGGAAGCCGTCGAGGCCGGCGTCGGCGGCCTTTGTGCGGGCCGCGGCCACCGCCCCGGCCGGGAGTCCGTCGAGGTGGGCCTCGTCGTCGAAGTGGACCGCCGAGGCGTTCGCCTCGTCGAGGATCAGGCGCCCGAACTCGGTGGTGAGGTCGGCCAAGCGCGCGGTGATGGTGCGCATCTGTTCGCGACCGTCGTCGTCGAGGGCCGCACCGGCCCGCACCATGTCGCGATACCGCTGGTCGAGCAGACGGTATTCGTCGGTGTCCAGGTCGAGCTCGTCACGCCGCTGCCACACCGCGGCCACCCGGGCGAACAACGCCGGGTCGGACGCGATGGTGGCGTGGTGCTCGGCCAGGCGCGGCGCCAACTCGGCGGCGATCTCGATTCGTTCGGCCGTCGAGTCCGGCCCCAGGACGCCGTAGAAGACCCGGGTGGCATTCGCCAGCGCGCGGCCCGAATTCTCCAGCGCGAGAACGGTATTGGCGAAATCCGCGTCCGCCGCAACGGCGAGGATCGCGTCCACCTCCGCACGCTGGGCGGCCATCGCCTCGGTGATGGCCGGCGCGAAATCCGCGTCGGAGATCGCCGCGAAGTCCGGCAATCCGTAGGGCAGCGGACTCTCCGACGAAACGGCGTTCTGCGGCACCGGCTATTTCCCCTTCGGTTTGTCCCCGGCTGCGTCCGAGGAGAGCGCGGCGACAAAGGCCTCCTGGGGCACTTCGACCCGGCCGATCGTCTTCATCCGCTTCTTGCCTTCCTTCTGCTTCTCCAGCAGCTTGCGCTTACGGCTGATGTCACCGCCGTAGCACTTGGCGAGCACGTCCTTGCGGATCGCGCGGATGTTCTCGCGGGCGATGATCTTCGATCCGATCGCCGCCTGGATGGGCACCTCGAACTGCTGGCGCGGAATGAGTTCCTTGAGCTTGAGTGCCATCTTGTTGCCGTAGGCGTAGGCGGCGTCGCGGTGCACAATCGCACTGAACGCGTCCACGGCCTCGCCCTGCAGCAGGATGTCGACCTTCACCAGGTCCGCCTGCGCCTCGCCGGACTCCTCGTAGTCCAGACTGGCGTAACCGCGGGTGCGCGACTTCAACGAGTCGAAGAAGTCGAAGATGATCTCGGCCATCGGCAGCGTGTAGCGGATCTCCACCCGCGTCTCCGACAGGTAGTCCATCCCGCCCAGTTCACCGCGGCGCGACTGGCACAGCTCCATGATCGCCCCGATGAATTCGCTCGGCGCGATGATCGTGGTCTTGGTGATGGGCTCGTAGATGTCCTTCGTCTTGCCGGTCGGCCAGTCCGACGGGTTGGTGACGATGTGTTCGGACCCGTCGTCCATCACCACCCGGTACACGACGTTGGGCGCGGTGGAGATCAGGTTCAGATCGAACTCGCGCTCGAGGCGCTCGCGGGTGATCTCCATGTGCAGCAGGCCCAGGAACCCACAGCGGAAGCCGAAGCCGAGGGCCACCGACGTCTCCGGTTCGAAGGTCAGGGCCGCGTCGTTGAGCTGCAGCTTCTCCAGCGCCTCGCGCAGCACCGGGTAGTCCGAGCCGTCCACCGGGTACAGCCCGGAATAGACCATCGGGACGGGCTCGCGGTAGCCGGTCAACGCCTCGGTGGCACCGTGGCGGGCCGTCGTCACGGTGTCGCCGACCTTCGATTGGCGCACGTCCTTGACGCCGGTGATCAGGTAGCCCACCTCGCCCACGCCGAGCCCCTTGGAGGGCTTCGGCTCGGGCGAGACGATGCCGACCTCGAGGAGCTCGTGGGTGGCACCGGTCGACATCATCGCGATCTTCTCGCGGGGGACGATCTTGCCGTCGACGACACGGACGTAGGTGACCACGCCGCGGTAGGTGTCGTAGACCGAATCGAAGATCATCGCGCGAGCCGGCGCGTCGGGGTCGCCCACCGGGGCCGGCACCTTCTCGATGACCCGGTCCAACAGTGTCGCGACGCCCTCGCCGGTTTTGCCCGACACCCGCAACACCTCGTCGGGCTCGCAGCCGACGATGTGGGCGAGCTCGGCCGCGTAGCGCTCGGGATCGGCGGCCGGAAGGTCGATCTTGTTGAGGACCGGGATGATCTCCAGGTCGTTCTCCATCGCCAGGTAGAGGTTCGCCAGCGTCTGCGCTTCGATGCCCTGCGCCGCGTCGACGAGCAGGATCGCGCCTTCGCAGGCCTCCAGCGCACGGCTGACCTCGTAGGTGAAGTCGACGTGGCCGGGGGTGTCGATGAGGTGGATGACGTAGTCGGTGGTGGTGCCGTCCTCGTCGGTCACCTGCCACGGCAGCCGCACGTTTTGCGCCTTGATGGTGATGCCGCGCTCGCGCTCGATGTCCATCCGGTCGAGGTACTGCGCACGCATCTGCCGCTCCTCGACGACTCCGGTCAACTGGAGCATGCGGTCGGCCAGCGTCGACTTGCCATGGTCGATGTGGGCGATGATGCAGAAGTTGCGGATGCGCGTCGGGTCGGTGAACGTGGTGTCGGCAAAGCTGGAAATGAGAATCGCTCCTCGGTGAAAGGTCGGCCTCCAGTCTGTCATGCCCGTGCCGATCAGCCACCCGCGGCCTACGGTAGTGGCGTGCGCACCCTCACCGCCCCCGATGTCGCCGCCGACCTGCACGAACCCGACGACGATCCGTGGGCTGCCATCGTGCTCGCCCACGGGGCGGGGGGAAACCGCGGCGCGGCGATCCTGCGCGCCTATGCCGACGAGTTCTGTGCGCGCGGAATGCTCGTCGCCCGGATCGACCTCCCGTACCGGCAACGCCGCCCCAAAGGTCCGCCCGGCCGAGCCGACGCCCAGCGTGACCGCGACGGAATCGCCGCAGCCGCGGCCGCGGTGGCCGCATTGACCGACGCCCCGTTGATCCTCGGCGGCCACTCCTACGGTGGGCGCCAGGCCTCCATGCTCGTGGCCGAGCAGCCCGGCCTTGCCGCCGGGCTCTTCCTCAGCTCCTACCCGCTGCATCCGCCGGGTAAGCCCGACCGGATGCGCACCGAGCACCTGCCGGACATCACCGTGCCAACCGTCGTCGTCCACGGTCGGAGCGATCCCTTCGCCAGTTCCGAGGAACTGGCCGCCGCCGTTGAGCTGATCCCGGCCCCGACGATGGTGGTCACCGTCGCCGCGCCCCACGCACTCAATCCAGAGCGCACCGGGGTCGCCGCGTTGGCCGCCGATGCCGTCGTGACGCTCTTGTCGCCGCAGTGATGCCGGTCGAACGATCGACCGTTGGACACACACAAATGCGCACGACGCGCTAGGCCGACCGAGACCACCATTCCTTGTCGGTCAAACGCCCGAACCGGTCGCGCGCCCACGCCGGAGTCACATTAAGGTTCCCCTCATGATCGCACGCAAAACCCTCGCCACCCTGGGCATCGCCACCGCCATCGCCGGTGGGGCCGCCCTGGTCCCCTCCGCCGTCCCCCAAGCCGACGCCTACACCTACAACTGGGGCGCCATCGCCTACGACTACAACGGGCGCGTCGTCGTCACCCGGGGCGACTACTCGTCGTCCAACGCCGCAGTCCGTGCAGTGAAGTCCCGCTGCGGCTCCCACTGCGGCCAGTTCAGCTTCTACAACTCGTGCGGCGCGGTGGCCTACAAGTTCACCGGTAGCCGGACGCGGGTCGGCACCGCTCGCGGATACGCCACCCGTGCCGCCGCCTCCAACGCCGCCCGCAGCCAAGCCGGCTACGGCTCGTACGTGCGCGGCTGGTCCTGCACCACCCGCTACAACTGATCCGCCACATTGACCCATCGACCCCACGGGCCACGCTCGTCGCCGACGGCGAGCGTGGCCCGTGCTGTCGTCTACCACCCGAACCTGGACGGGGATGCCGATCCGGGTGAAGTCGTGTGGACGTGGGTCCCGTTCGAGGAGGACGCGACCCAGGGCAAGGACCGGCCCGTCCTCATCGTGGGACGGGACGCCGCCGACGCCGAGCCCGACCACGTACTGGGCCTGATGCTGTCGAGCAAGGACTATCACGCGGGCGACCCGGAGTGGCGGGCGCTGGGCAGCGGTGTCTGGGACGACGACCACCGGCAGAGTTACGTGCGACTCGACCGGGTGCTCGTCATCGTCGCGGACGAGATCCGCCGCGAGGGCGCTGTCCTCGACCGCACCCGCTTTGAAACGATCGCGACGGAGTTGCGGCAGCACTACGGCTGGAAATGACGCGGCCGCCCTAGGTCCGTGCGGCCCGGCGCTGGCGAACCCGGTTGCGCACCCCGACCGCCCGACGGCGGGCTTTGCGGACCACGTTGCGCGCGGCGGACTCCCAGCGCGGCGGGGTCGCGGGAAGCGGTGCGATCTTCACCCACCCAGCCAGTGCGTCGAGCGCCGCGTCGAGGACCTCCTGCCGGTCGGGAGCAGCCGCGTCCGGCTCGGCCTGGTGCGCGACGCGCAGTTCGTCGAGTGACCCGACGACGTCGTAGCCGCGCTCGAGCACACCGGCAATCATCCGGTCGGCCTGGTCGGCCGCCCACTTCCGCTGGTCCGCCGACAGCCCTTGCGGCTCACCTCGCTCCCCGGCGAACAGCACCTGCCCGATCAGTTCGCCTTTCACGACGCGTTCGTAGCGCGCCCACTCGACGTCGTCGGGCTGCAGCCGGTCGTTGAGTTGGCGCAAGAACTCGGCCTGGGCGGCCGACAGGGATGAGTTGGCACTCTCAATCGGGGCCGACAAGGCGGCGGGATCGACACCGAGGACGCCGAGGAACCGTTCCCACAGCCCGTCGGCCCCCGCCGAACTGGCCCTGTCGGCCTTGGGCGGCACCGTGACCTTGTCGGCCTTGGGCGGCACCGTGATGAGGTGGATCCGCGATGGGGGCACCACCTGCGACCAGGCGTCGAGGATGCGGACGAAGTCTTGGAACTCCCAGAACGGCCCCTCTTCCCCGTGTGCCAAGTCGCCGCCGTCGGCGCGCTCGGCCACCGCGGCGACGAATTCGTCGAATGTGCCGCGACGCTGGTTCTTCACGTTCTCCTGCCACGCCGAGGGCAACTGCCGCGCCAGGTCGCGCGCGGTGACCACGACGTGGACCTCGTCGGCGAAATCCAGATCGGCGAGCAAGGTGGCGATCTGCTCGGAGTTGGCGGTGGCGAACAACTCGTGGGACACCAGACTCGTATCCGGCCAGGCACGCATCTGGGCGACCATCGTCGGCCAGGCCTGCTTGTGCTCGGGGTCCACCCAATCGAGGTAGCGCCTGGGTTGAAGGTGCGCCGCGGCGTGGAAGTGGTCGTCGATCGCGTCACCCGGATAGCACAGCCCGGCCCGTAGGGCGAGGTCCCGGTTGCGCCACAGCCGGTCTTGCAAATAGGTAGTCCCGGTTTTCGGCAGACCGATGTGAAGGAACACGACAGACATGAATCCCACCCTAGGTTCCGGTGCTCCCCGTTATGAGCGGGCCCGCACGATTTGGGTGGCCATGGGGCCGACTGGTAAAGTCGAGGGTCGTTGTCATCCCAGAACCAAGTAGAGGACAAACCCGCGTGGCAAACATCAAGTCGCAGGTCAAGCGCAACAAGACCAACGAGAAGGCGCGTCGACGCAACCAGTCGGTTCGCTCCGCCCTTCGCACGTCGATCCGCAAGTTCCGCGAGGCCGTCGAGGCCGGAGACAAGAAGGTTGCCGGCGAGCTCCTCGTCTCGACCAGCCGCGAGCTCGACAAGGCCGCCACCAAGGGCGTCATCCACGCCAACCAGGCCGCCAACAAGAAGTCGGCCATGGCTGTGGCCGTCAACAAGCTCTGACACTGATCTGACGCCGCACTGCGGCGCCTGATTCCCAATCCACCCCGGTGACGACCCACGCGGTCACCGGGGTGAATTGCGTTAACGAGCCGCTCCCCAAGCGGTTGGTCGAGCACCCAACGAGGTGTCCGCCGAGACGCCGGCTCTCGGCAAGTCCGGCATCGACCGCGAGCGTCGGCCACACCAACACATGGCGATAAGGTAGCGCCTGACAGACTCCACCCGTCGGGGCTGCCGCCAGTGCACAAGGTTCCACTTGCACCAGCAGAATGCGAACCCCTCGACCACAGGCCTGGGTCGCCGACATCGAGGCCGACGCACTCACAACAAATTCTGACACTGATCTGACGCCGCACTGCGGCGCCTGATTCCCAATCCACCCCGGTGACGACCCACGCGGTCACCGGGGTGAATTGCGTTCACCGCCCGCTTCAGAGGCGGCGTCCGTTGCCCGACCAGGCATCCGCCGAGACAGCTCGACTAAGACCTTCACCGCAGGTCAACGCGTTTTCCGACGCTTGTCAGACAGTCGGCGTACACTGGTCATTAGATACAAATACCACAGCACACAGTTTCTAACAGCGGTCCGCACACCACGATGCGAACCCGGGCCTGGGGGTCACATGAACCACGACGAACTCGCCACATTCGTCACCGAACTGGCCTATGATTTGGCGCCAGACGCCGTCGAATCCGGGACCGGCGTGGGTGCCTTGTTGGCGTCAGCGGAAGCGATCGCCGACGACAAGGCCGTGCTGGGGGTGATGGTCACCGCGGTCCGGATGGGCAACATCGCCTCCTACTTGTTGGCCGCCGCGACAGCGCGCGCCGAGGCCATCGGTATCCCGGTACGGCACCAGTTGAAGAACGGCCGTGACCTGTTGCGGGAATTGCCGCTGGCGCCTGCCACCATCAACCGGGTGGCCCGGTTGGCCCAGCACTTGGATGATCTGCCGAACCTGGTCCGCGAGGTCCGCGACGGCGACCTCACCGTCGAGCATGCGGATGCGGTGATCCGCGGTCTCGACCACATCGCCACCCGCATCGGCCCAACCGGTTTCGACGAGGTACGGGAGAAGACCGCGACCACATTGTTGGCGCATGCGCGGATTGATCAGCCCGCCCAAGTCATGGAGAAGGCCCGCGAACTGGGCCACGAGTTGGCGCCACTCGATCCGCCCTCCACCCCTCCGGCAGACAATCCGTCGTTGAACCAAGCAACGATCAGCCGGACTGACGAGGGGCGGGTGACCCTGGAGGCTGATCTGGATCAGTTGTCCGGCGAGAAACTCCACACCGCCCTGGATGCCCTGGCGAAGCCCATCCCGGCACCCGACGGCTCCCCCGATCCGCGTCCCCGGGCCCAACGCACCGCCGACGCCCTGGTCAGCGTGATCAGCAGCTACCTGGCATCACGGAATCGCCCGACGGTGGGAGGAATCGTCCCGCACATCACCATGACCGTGCCCTTGCCTGTCCTGGTACCCGACAGCCCTCTAGGCGAGGCTCACGCCGCATGCCTGGGATTCACCGGATCGGTATCAGCCGACACCGCACGGGAAATCGCCTGCGGCAGTGCTGAAGTCGCCGCGTTGATCACTGCGGATTCGGTGCCGTTGGATGCCAAACGTACCCAGCGGTTTGTCACCGGCACCCTGCGCCGCGCCCTGGAGGCACGCGATGGTGGTTGCCAGTTCCCCGGCTGCGGCAGTCCTCCAGCCTGCTGTGAAGGCCACCATATTCAACATTGGGCCGACGGGGGCGAGACGAACCTCAAAAACACGGTTCTGCTCTGTTCGTTGCATCACCACACGTATGTCCACGGCAAAGGCTGGAACATCCAGATCGGTTTCGACGGCCACCCGTGGTTCCAGAGTCCCGAAGGAGGTGACTGGATCCGCTGCCACAACCGACGCACCCTCACCCTCGCCGACCACGCCGCCGCCTAGCACCACCGTTCACCTGAGCTTTCCACCCAGCGATTTCAACCCAGCACAGCACCTTCGGCCCCCGGGCCACACACGTACCTTGAGAACTTCATAACGAAAACGGCCCCGGTCGGGGCCGGTCCACTACCCCGGCAGCCGATGCCTGGTGCACGAACGGCCCCGACCACACCGCCCCGAACTGGTGTCCTGGTTGCTAGCCGCGCCCGCGTCGCGGCCGGAGCCCGGCCACCGTCGAGACCGCGTGTTCGAGGCTGTAGTCGGCATCGGCGGCCTGCCCTTTGACGTCGCCGTTGAGCTTGGCGACGACCACGGCGGCGGCCCCGATCGACTCGGTGTCCCACGCCGTCGCCTGCGACTGCAGCTTCTTCACCCGACTCGGCGGCATGCCCAACTCGGAGGCGGCGGCCTGCGGATTGATCGATCCCAGACCGCGGACCCGGGCGATGCCGTGAACGGCCTCGGCGAGGGCGTCGGCAAGGATCACCCGCGGGACCCCGTGGTGCATGGCCCACGCCAACGCCTCCAACGCCCCGGAGCGATCACCGGTGACGGCCTTGTCGGCGATCTCGAAGCCCTTCACCTCGGCGCGACCGGAGTAGTAGGTCTGGACGGCGGCCTCGGTGACCTTGCCGCCGGTATCGGCGACAAGCTGGCTCACCGCCGCAGCCAACTCACGCAGGTCGGAGCCGACATTGGCGAGCATCAGCTCCACCACGTCCCGCGACACGCGAACTCCGGTCGCCTGGAACTCGCGTCGAACGAAATCGGCGCGATCCGACGGCCAACGCGGTGTCGCACAGTCGACGACCTGCGCGCCGGCCTTCTGCAGTACGCCGACCATCGCCTTGGTACGACCGCCGCCGGTATGCGCGACGACGAGGGTGATGCCGTCCGGAATGTCGTGGAGCGCCGAGGTGATCACCGCCGCGGGCTCCTTGCCCGCCTCGGCCGCGGCCTCCACGACGATCACCCGCGCGTCACCGAACAGCGACGGGCTCAGCAACTCGCTGAGTTCGGCCGCGGTCACCTCCCCGGCCCGTACCCGGGTCACCGGGACCGGTTCGGAACCCTCCCGCCCGATCTCGGCGGTGAGCTGCGAAACCGCCCGCTCGATCAAGAAATCGTTGTCGCCGAGGAGTAGGTGCAAGGGTGCGGTCACGGGCTCAATCGTGCCACCCCGCCATCCCCCTCGGCCACGCACGGCGGTAGCGGCGCCACAGGCGGCGCACGCCCAGGGCCCCAACCGCGACGCCGAGAACCAGCAGCGGTGTCACCGGGACCGCCGCCCACGTCTCGCCGAGACGATGCGCGACGACGAGGATCCACCACAGCCCCGGTTCACACGCGGACACCACGACCCGCGCCAACGCGGTCGATACGGCCACGTCGGGCACCGCGAGGACCATCGCCAACGCACCGAGTAGCGTCACCACCGGAATCACCGGAGCGACGGCCAGATTCGCGAGCACGGCGGTGAGGCTGAGCCGCCCGGAGATCATCGCCACCAGCGGCGCAGTCGCCAGGTAGGCGACAACGGCCATCGCCACCGCATCGGCCGCGCCGCGCGGCACCCCGCGCTCGAGAAGCCGATCACGCAGGTGCGGCGACCACACGATGAGAGCCGCCGTCGCGGCCACCGACATGGCAAACCCGGCGTCGACGGCCAGCGTCGGCCACACCAGCAACGCCACCACGACCGCCGCGGCGAGCGCCGGCATCGCCTCTCGCCGTCGCGACGCCACCATCGCCAACAGTCCGATACCGCCCATGATCGCCGCGCGGATCACGCTCGGCGACAACTGGACCAACACGGCGAACGCCACCGTGACCACCAGACCGACCGCCACGGTGACCCGCACCGACCCGGCCACCAGAGCCGCCAGCAGCACCGCGGTCCCGACGATGAGGGCGAAATTCGCCCCAGACACCGCAAGAAGATGGGTGAGTCCAGCTCGGCGGAACTGCTCGTCGACCCCGGACTCCCCCATGCTCGTGTCCCCCACGACCAGACCGGGCAACAACCCGGCCTCTCGGTGCCCGAGCCCCTCGGCACAGACCTGCCGGAACCGCGAGCGCACCGTTTCCGCAGCCCGCAGGTACACCGGTGCCCGCCCGGCGATCTGCGGGGGCCCGCGGGCAGTCAACGCGGCTGCCACCAATCCCCGACCGGCGGGCACCCGCACCCGCGCGGACACCCGGACCGGCACCCCGACCTGGACGCCGAGCCATTCGCCCGTCACCCTCGGCGCGCCGCTCGCGAACACCAGCACGTCCGCCGGCGCCACCCGTTGACCGTCCACCGCGACGAGACGGGCACGCACCCACACCAGATCCGGGTGGGCGGCGCTGACCTTCGGGTCCTCGGTCGCGGTGATCACCACGGCGACGGCACCGCCGTCGAACTGGCGGACCGGATGGGCGTCGACCCGGTCGGCGCGAACGAGGAGGGCGACGCCGATCCCGGCGGCCAGGCCGGTGGCGGCAAGGACGCTGGCGGGGTCCACGCGTCCGAGCCGCGGTGCGACGAGAACGGCCACCGACGTCCCGATGGCCCCGAGAATCACCGCAACGAGGACACCGCGTGAAGCAGTGAGGCCGATTCCGGTCACCGCCCAGCACGCCGCGGCCGGCACGACCAGGCGCAGATCCACCGCTCACCGACCCCCGACGGTCACCAGTTCACGCAGGCGCTGCAGGCGGGCCGGACCGATCCCGTCGACCTCGGCAAGTTGATCCACCGAGGTGAAACCGCCATGCGCCGTGCGCCAGTCGACGATCGCTTTGGCCGTCACCGGCCCGACGCCGGGCAGACCGTCGAGTTGGTCCGCGGTCGCCGTGTTGAGGTCGACCCGGCCGGTCGGCCCGGTCCGGGGCGCCGCACCGTCGGAGCCCGCGCCGGGAGCGGGCTGCCCCGGCCCGGTGTTCGACGACGACCCGTCGACCCCCAAGACGGTGCTGCGCAGACCTGCGCGGCCCGGCGCGTCGGCGAGGCCGATCACCACCTGGTCGCCGTCGCGCAGCGGGCGCGCCAGGTTCACCGAGACGAGATCGGCTCCCGGCCTCGCGCCACCGGCCGCCCGCACCGCGTCGGCGACCCGCGCCTGCGGAGCAAGGCGCACGAGTCCGGGGCGGTAGACCAACCCGACCACGCTGATCACGATGCGCGCCGGAACAGCAGAGGTACCGGTCGCCGACGCGCCCGGACCGCTCGGGCTGGTCGGCCCCGCCGACGCCGGGAAATCCACCACCGGGACCGCGGCGTCGGGTGCGCGCAAGGCAAGGTAGGCGGCGATCAACGTTGCGATCAGGCCCACCGACACCAAGCCCACCGCCGCGGGCGGAACCGTTGTCCAGCGGTGCCGCCGATCGCCAGGACGCTCGTCGGCCTCCTCCTGCGCCAGGTCGGCGAGCGAAAAGTCGGCCGCGCGAGGCGGGCCATCCCCGGCGGTGTCATCCCAGCCGGTGTCATCCCAACCAGGATCATCCCAGCTGGTCGGGTCGAGCCACTGCGGCGTCGGCACGCCGCGATCGACGTCGCCGGCGCCGGCGCTGCCGCTGTCGCCGATCCCCCCGTCCTCAGGCACTCGGTCGGCCGAGGCCCCGACGGCCAGCCGCTCGAGCCGCCGACGCACCACCGCCGGTTCGGCCGTTCGCATTCTCCCCATGCGGCGACGCTACGTCGGCCCCGTCGCCCGGCCCGCCGCGGATCGGGCCCGCGCCCCGCCTGCCTGTGGACGACACAGAACTGTGCACGCCACCCAGGACTGTTACCCCAGCGGCAGCCCATCCGCGTCGGGCTGTGGTGAACTGGTCGTCATGGCCGACTACCCCGACCTGGCGACCCTGGTCCTATTGCGCAAGGTGCGCGACCGGATGGACCGGGACTATGCCGAGCCGCTCGACGTCGAGTCGCTCGCGCGGGGTGTGCACCTGTCGGCCGGCCACTTGAGCCGCCAGTTCAAAGCCGCCTACGGTGAATCGCCCTACTCGTATCTGATGACCCGGCGCATCGAGCGGGCGATGACGCTGCTGCGCCGCGGCGATCTCAGCGTCACCGACGTCTGCTTTGCCGTGGGCTGCTCGTCGTTGGGTACCTTCAGCACCCGGTTCCGCGAACTCACCGGGGTCTCGCCCAGTGCCTACCGCGACCATTGGGACTCCCCCGACGAGCTCGCCGAGCTCGGCATCATCCCGCTTCCCGGCCTGCTGCCCTGCATCGCCAAGCAGGTTTCCAAACCGATCAGGAATCGAGAAGCGGCGAGCGGCCCGCGCTCCTAGCGTGGAACCCATGGCAACAACAATCAGAAGCAGCTTCCTCCCCCATCTGGATCCCGACGAGTCGGTGGCGTTCTACCGCGACGTACTGGGCTTCGACGTCCGGCTCGACGTCGGCGGCGGCACCATGCGCTGGATCACCGTCGGCCCGCCGAACCAGCCCGACACCGCGATCGTGTTGCATCCGCCCGGCGTCGGCAACGACGTCACCGACGAGGAGCGCGAGGTCCTGCAGCGGCTGATCGCCAAGGGCAGCTACTTCGGCGTCAACCTGTCCACCGATGACCTCGACGCCACCTTCGCCGCCATCGAGGCGGCCGGCGCCGACATCGTCCAAGAACCGATGGAGCAGGACTGGGGTGCGCGTGACGCGGCGGTCCGCGACCCCGCGGGCAACATGATCCGCATCCAGGCCAACCCCGAGGAGACCCACTGATGAGCACCGACGGAAAGTTCAGCGAGACCGAGCGCGCAGCGATGAAGCAGCGCGCCGCCGAACTCAAGGCCGAGAAACAAACCGGCAAGGGTGCGGCAAAACGCGAGCGCGAGGCCAAGGCGTGCACGGACGCGATCGCGGCACTGACCGGCGCCGACCATGCGGTTGCCTCCCGCTACCACCAGATCGTGGCCGAGGAGGCCCCGGAGCTGGACCCGAAGACCTGGTACGGCTTCCCGTCGTACGCGCGGGACGGCAAGGTCGTCACCTTTGTGCAGCCGGCGTCGAAGTTCGACACCCGCTACCCGACGGTCGCCTTCAACGAGGACGCCGCGCTCGACGACGGCCCGATGTGGGCGACGGCCTTCGCGGTCCTGGAAATCACCGACGAGGTCGAGGCGAAGCTGCGCGAGCTGGTGCGGCGCGCCTGAACCCCGGGTACCGGTGCGTCAGCCCGCGTTCCGCACGGCGGCCCGGATCAGGTCGACGGTCATCGGGTCGAAGCCGATCAGCATGTGACCGCTGCGGATCCGGGGGTCGAGGTCCTGCAACACGATGTTGTTCCCACCGCTGACCCTGACCGATTCCGGGGCGGCGAATACGTCGCGGCGACTGGTGATCGTCGTGACCGCCACCCCGGGGTCGGTCGCATCCAGCTCGGCCAGGTAGCCCGATCCAGGCAGGAGCCGCAGCGCCATCGGGCAGACGACCTGCACGAGGCGCCGGGCCAGCGGTGCGCTGAACAGCCCCGCCCACCACCGGCGAAAGCCATGGTTCTGCGCACTGACCAGAACCACGCCGACAACGTCGGCCCGGGTACTGCGAACCAGGTCGCGGATGACGACCCCGCCGAAGGACTGCCCGACGAGAACGACCCGACCGGTACCGGTGGCGGCGCGCACCCGGGTGAGGAACTCCTCCAGCGCGTCGACCAACACGGCTGGTTCGCGCGTGCCCAATCCGGGAAGGTTGCAGGCGAAGACGCGCCGGCCGTCGGCGATCAAGCCCGGAACCAGCCGGTGCCAATAGAATTCGCCGGGAACGAACGATCCCGGCACAAGGACCACCGGCGCATCGGAACCGGTGACCGACCCGCCATCCCACTCATTGACGCCGTCCGGCCACCTGCTGCCGTCTGCGGCCGCCCGGACCGTCGATGCGATTCCCACCGTTGCTTGTGCGAGGACCCCCGCGGCACCGTCCATGACGAGTCACCCTACTGACGTACGACTCACCTATTGGACGAACCGGCAAAACCGCCGGGAGACTAGTCCAGCGGGGTCAACGTGGAGCCGATCGTCACCCCGACGGCGCCGGTACCGACATGGACGCTGAGCACCGGTCCCAGCGGCGTCGTCATCGACGTCACGACATCCGGGATCCGCGACTGCAACTCCGCCATCACCTGCTCGGCGGCCTCCGGGGCGTCGCTGTGCTGAACCCCGACGGACACCGGGCGCGCCCCGGCGATCTCGCAGGCCGCATCGATCATCTTGGCGACGGCCTTGGAGAAGGTGCGGTGCCGTTCCCGCAGCGTGAGAGACCCGTCGACGGTGTGCAGGATCGGCTTGATCGACAGTGCCGATCCCAGCATCCGGCTGGCCGCGCTGATGCGACCGCTGGAACGCAGATGATCCAGATCCGAGACGCAGATCATCGACTCGATGGTGGCCGCCTCGCGCACCGCGGACTCGTACACCGCGTCGCGGTCGCCGCCGCGGGCCGAGGCCTGCGCCGCCACCAGCGCGGTGAAACCGACCGCGAGGCCCACCGAGCGCGAGTCGACGACGCGGATCGCACCGTCGTACTGGTCGGCCACAACCCGCGCCGCGCTCCAGGTGCTGGAGAGCTTGCGCGACATGTGGACTGCCACGACCCCGTCGCCCTTGGAATCCTTGAGCGCTTTGGCGAACGTCTTCTCCAGATCGGCCGGGGTCGCGCCCGAGGTGGTCACCCCCGGCGTGGCGAGGACCTCGGCCGGGATCTCGTCCACCGTCTCGCGGTAGTCGACACCGTCACAGACGATATGCAGCGGTACCTGGCGGATGCGAAAGCGAGTGGCGATCTCGGGCGGCAGGCAACACGACGAATCGGTGACGACGACGACGGGCACGCGTCTACGTTAGCCGGTCGGGTCCGGGGTTGCTGCGCCCGGACTCGAGCACCGGCCCCACCCCGGCGACCACCACCTCGGCGATCCGTTCGTGACAGCGCAAACCCCAGTGGATGCCGTCGGGGTTCATGTCCTCCGGGTGGTTGCCGAACTCGTCGAGCGTCGTCGGGTAGAAGTCGACGGTGGCCACGCCGTTGGCCTGCGCCCACTCGCGCATCGCGGTGGTGGTGGGCACCCGGCCGCGGTGCACCTTGCCGTAGTACGGGCTGGCGTGGGTCGGGGGCAGGCACAGCACGATCGGCAGGTCCGGGCGCAGTTGGACCAGGGCGTCGCGCACCTTCTCCAGGTACTCGACGGTGATGCGCGGGGGCAGCGCCAACGGCCAGCCCAGGTGTGCCGCCCGCGGCTGCACCCAGGCGTATCCGTCGCGCACGACCTGCCGCAGCCGACTGGGCCGCAGATAGCGGATCTGCTCCCTCAGCGCGGTGGGCAATGGCGACGGCAACGAATCCATGCCGCCGTAGGCCAGGACGACGACCTCGGCCGTGGGCAGCGCCGCCCAGATCCGCGGGTCCTGCGTGATCGCCCACCAGATGTCGCGACTGGTCCACCCGATGCGACCGAAGAGCTCCACCGAGCGCCCCAACCGCTTCCCGACAATGCTGGGCCAGATGCGCGGGTCGTCGGCGGCCAGGCCGCCTTGGGGTCCGTAGTAGGCCAAGGAGTCCGACAACACGATGATCGAACCGGTAGGGCGATCGGTCATGACTCGTCGACCCCGCTGTTCCACACGTCCAGCCGCCACTTCGGCGCGGTACCGGCCGGGCCCAACTGATGTCCGGACAACTGCACCCAGCACGCGTTGCCCAACCCGCCGAGCGCCGGCCAGTCGGCGACCGGCAACCCGAGCAGCGAGGCGGTCAACGCGGCGATACAGCCGCCGTGGGCGACGAGCACGACCGGTGCCTCTGCCCGCGGACCGCTGCCCCAGTCGGGCAGCGTCTCGAGCAGTTCGCCGACGACGGGGGTGATGCGCGCGGCGACCTCGACGCGCGACTCCCCCTCCGGCGGCGCCCAGGTGGCGTCGTCGCGCCAGATGCGCCGGGCGTCGGGCGCCAGCGCATCGACCTCGGCGTGGGTCAGCCCCTGCCACCGGCCCAGGTACGTTTCCCGCAGGCGCGGGTCCCGCTCGACGGTGATCCCGGTGAGACTGCCGAGCCGGTCGGCCGTTTCCGCGGCGCGCCGCAAATCCGACGAGCGGATCAGCAGCGGATCGCGCTGGGCCAGTGCCGCGGCGGCCGCGGCGACCTGGCGCTTCCCCCGCTCGGACAGATCGGTGTCGAGCTGGCCCTGCATCCGGCTGGTCGCGTTGTAGACCGTCTCGCCGTGGCGCCACAGCAACAGGCGCCGCACCACCGGGGTGAGGCGCTCGACGCTGGTGTCGTGGGAATCGGGCCCCGCGATCACGGGGTCGGGTCCTCCGATGTCGCGTCGCCGAGGCCCAAATCGATCGTCGGGCAGTCCTTCCACAACCGCTCCAGCGCATAGAACTCGCGCTCGTCGGCGTGCAGGACGTGCACCACCATGTCGGTGTAGTCCAACAGCGCCCAGCGGCCCTCACGAGCCCCCTCGCGCCGGGCCGGCTTGTGCCCCGCCTCGCGCAGCCGGTCTTCGACCTCGTCGACGATCGAATTCACCTGGCGTTCGTTGTCGGCCGAGGCGATGAGGAAGACGTCGGTGATGACGAGTTGCTCCGACACGTCGATGGCGACGACGTCGGTGGCGATCTTGTCGGCGGCGGCGGCCCCGGCAATGCGGGCCATCTCCACCGATTCGGGTGCTGCGGTCATAGACACCAGCGTCTCACGACGAACCGCGCACTGCGGCCACCGGGTGTTACCGCGTGGACAGGTACAGCCACAGGAACACCGCGATGATCACCACGAGGCCCAGGACCGCCGCGACCAGCGCGGCGGTGCGCGCCGCCGCCGCGGACCGGTGCGCGAGCGCGTACTCGCCCGCGGCCCACTGCGGCTTCACCGACGCCGAGCGGTACACCGCGTACCAGCCGACGGGAAGGAACAGGGTGCACGACAGGACCGCCCATAGGAACCCGTCGGAAGGCTCCGGACCGGCCTCCTCCGGCGAGATCCGCGGGGTCGGCGGCGCCGGTGCCGGTTCGGTGACGACAGCTGCCTGGTCGGCGACGACAGCTGCCTGGTCGGCGACCACAGCTGCCTGGTCGGCGACCACAGCTGCCTGGTCGGCGACGACCGGGATCTGCTGCGTGATCGCCGCCGACGGCGCCGGCGACGGGGTGATGTTGGCCGCCCCGGCCGCGGCTACCGCAGTCGCCCCCACCGCAGCCGCCCGGTCACCGGTCACGGTGCGCCACAGCAGGTAGCCCAGGCAGACCAGGACGAACCAGAAGGCACCGACCGCCAGCGCGGTGCGGCCGGCGCTGGTGAAGCCCAGCAGGACCAACACGCCCACGAAGAACGCCAGCGTGAGATACGACGTGACGGGCGCACCGGGCACCGTGTAGTCCGTCGGCGGCAACAACCCCTTCTTGATCCGGTTGCGGTACACCAGGTGGCACACGATGATCGTCGACCACACCACGAGGATCCCGACGGTGGACACCGAGGTGATCCAGAGGAAGGCGCGTCGGGTGTCGATCACGTTGATGACGACGCCGATGACCATCACCGCCGCCGATAACACGATCCCCGCGACGGGGACGTGCCGCGATGACAGTGCGCTGAGCTGGTGCGGGGCGTCGCCGCGCATCGACAGCGACCGCAGCATCCGCCCGGTCGAGTAGATCCCCGAGTTGCACGACGAGAGCGCCGCGGTCAGCAGGACGAAGTTGATGATGCCGGCCGCCCCCGGGATGCCGACGTCCTCGAAGACCTGGACGAACGGACTGGTGCCCTCGTGAAAGTTCCGCCACCCCTTCACGCAGAGGATGACGAACAGGGCGCCCAGGTAGAAGATGCCGATGCGGAAGGGCACCGAGTTGATCGCGCGGCGCAGGGTGACCTTCGGGTTCTGCGCCTCACCGGCGGTGACCCCGACCAGCTCGACGCCAACATAGGCGAACATGACGATTTGCAGCACCAGCAGGGCGTTCCAGTGCCCGGTCGGGAAGAAGCCGCCGTCGTTCCACAGATTGTGGACCGACGGGCCGTGCTCGGGACCGAAGCCCGCAATCGGCATGAGGATGCCCAGGCCGATGATGATCATGCCGAAGATGGTGATGATCTTGATGCTCGAGAACCAGAACTCGGCGCGGCCGAAGACGCCGACCGAGATCAGGTTGGCGCAGAACAGGACCCCGAGGGACACCAGCGCGGTCAGCCACACCGGGATCACCGGCCACCAATAGTTGATGTATTTGCCGGCCACGGTGATCTCCGCCATGCAGGTCGTGACCCACACCGCCCAGTACGTCCAGCCCTGGCTGAACCCGGCGAAGCGGCCGAGGAACTCGTCGGCGTACTCGGAGATGCCGCCGGCCACCGGCCGGTAGAGCAGCAGTTCACCCAGCGCCCGCATCATGAAGAACACGGCAAGGCCGGCGACGCCGTAGGCCAGCAGCAGGGCCGGTCCGGCCATCTCGATCGCCGCGCCGGAGCCATAGAACAGCCCGGTGCCGATCGCGCCGCCGATGGCGATCATCTGCACGGTTCGCGTGGTGAGGCCGCGCTGGTAACCCTGGTCGGTGTCGACCGCTACGGCTGGGGTTCCGGTTGGTGCTGGCGCACTCGTCGTCACAGGGGCAACCCTCCAAGTCAGAGCCGGGAGGACTCTCCCGGCGAACTGCGGAATACTCTAGCGAGCGTCGCCCCCCGGCGCGCCGTCGCAACGAATTCTTAACGCACGGGCCTCAACCCGGCGCCGACACGCTCGGGCCCGGATGCGGCCAGCTGCGGTACAGGCCGCGCTTGGCGATGTATTGCACGACGCCGTCGGGTACGAGATACCAGACGGGCTGGCCGGCCGCCGCCCGCGCCCGGCACTCCGTCGACGAGATCGCCAATGCCGGGATCTCGAGCATGCGCAGCGTGTCGGCGGGCAGTTCGCGCAGATGTTTCGCCAGGTGGGTGGCCGACAACTCGTAGCCGGGCCGGCTCACGCCGACGAAGCGCGCCAGGGAGAACAGTTCGTCGAAATCTTGCCAGGACAGGATCGACTCGAGGGCGTCGGCACCGGTGATGAAGAACAGCTCCGCGTCGGGCAACTGTCGCCGCAGATCGCGCAGCGTGTCCACCGTGTAGGTGTTGCCCTCGCGGTCGATGTCGACGCGGCTCACCGAGAACCGCGGGTTCGACGCCGTGGCGATGACCGTCATCAGGTAGCGGTCCTCGGCCGGACTCACGTCGCGGGCCGAGTGCTGTTGCCCGTCGGTCGAGCCGGCGCGACCGGTCTTCTGCCACGGTTGGCCGGTGGGCACGAAGATGACCTCGTCGAGGCCGAAGCGGTGGGCGACCTCGCTACCGGCCACCAGGTGCCCGTTGTGGATCGGGTCGAAGGTGCCGCCCATGACCCCGATACGGCGGCGCCGTCCCCCCGACGCGGGGCGACCGGGTCCGGTCGGCGCATCTGCTGACATGGCGCCACAGCTTACGCTCACACCGGGAGCAGGTCACCAATCACCTTGGCCAACTGCTCGGCGTTGCGGCACTCGAACATTTCGATCACCTCGCCATAGACATCGGCATCGGAATCGCCGGTCCCCCAGTCCTCCCGACGTTCGGGGTTGAGCCAGTAGGAGTGCCGCACCCGCTCGGTGAGTGTGCGCAGCGATTCGATTTCGGTCCAGTGGTAGTTGTTGCGCGCGTCGCCCAGGATCAGCAGCGCGCCGCGGTGGGTCAGCGAGTCCAGGTAGTCGCGGGCGAATCCCTTGAGCATGTGCCCGTAGTCGGAGTGCCCGTCGCGGGTGGCGATGCGCGCCGTCGTGATCATCTCGTGCATGACCTCGCCGAAACTCTCGTCGGCCTGTGAGCGGTCGAAAAAGTCGGTCACCTCGTCGACGGTGTCGACGAAGGCGAACACCCGGACCTTGGAGAACTGTTGGCGCAGTGCGTAAACCAGCTGCAGGGTGAACTGGGAGAACCCCGATACCGACCCGGACACGTCACAGATGATGACCAGCTCCGGACGGCCCGGGCGGGGCCGGCGGTGGGTCAGTTTGATCGGTACGCCGCCGGTCGACATCGACGCGCGCAGGGTGCGGCGCACGTCGACCGGTCCGTGCCGGGCACGACGGCGGCGGATCTCCAGGCGTGCGGCCAGCAACCGGGCCAACGGTTCCACCGTCCGCCGGATCTGTGCGAGGTCGCGCGCACTCGAATGCAGGAAGCTCATCTGCTCGGGCAGTTTGGGAACCGCGTAGTCGGCGACCCGGTCGCGGCCGTGTCGGCCGGCCATCCGCCGCTGGGTCTCCGCCTCGATGGCCGCCCGCAACTCGGCCGCCCGATCGGCCGCGGCCCGGCGGTACCGCGGCTGCGTACCCTGCCGGGCCCCCGACTCGTCGTCGACGGCACCGCGGGCCATGGCGGCGGCGATGGCGGCGATCAGCGTCTGCGGATTCACCGTCGACGTGGCCTGGTAGGCGGAGAAGGCCTCGCCGCGGGCTCCCTCGTAGCGGCCGAACTCGTCGACGATCATCGCGACCATGTCGGCCTGTCGGCCGTCGGCGGCGGCCGCGTCGTCGGCCATCACCTCGGCGACCATCTCGCGGAAGGCCTCGACGTCGACGTTGCCCTCCTCGTCGCGGGGCAGCTCGGTGTCGGTGGTGCGCGCCCCGGTGCCCAGCGGGAACCAGAGGTCGAAGGTGCGGTCGAAGACTTGCCGGTGCATGTGGGTCGACAACAGGGTTGCGGCCAGCCCCTCCCGCAGGCCCTCGCGGTCCAGCAGGTCGAGCACGCCGACGGCCTGTCCGGCGTCGAGCAGCGCCGCCGGACCGATGTCGATCCCGCGCCGCCGCAATTCATCGACGAAACCGACGAGGTGGTCGACCAGGGGTGCGTCCTCGGCCCCTCCCCCTCGCTGTGCGGCCATCAGTCGCGATTCAGCTTGAGTTCTTTGCGGGCGGTGGCCAGGTCGGGCCGGTGCTTGAGGACGACGCCGAGGGTCCGCGAGATCAGCGAGTCGTCGACCCGCCCCTTGGCCAGCGCCGCCTCCGGGCTGCCGGTCTCCGCGCCGGCCGACAGGGCGAGCAGGGTGTTGCCCCAGTCGATGGTCTCCGACACCGACGGCTTCTTGCGGATGTCCAGACCACGCAGCGCGCCGATGACCCGGACGACCTCGGCGGCCAGCACATCGGGCAGATCCGGCACGCGGCTGGCCAGGATCTCCTTCTCGCGCGCGGCGTCGGGGAAGTCGATGTGCAGGTACAGGCAGCGGCGCTTGAGCGCCTCGGACAGCTCGCGGGCCGCATTCGAGGTCAGGATGACGATCGGTCGCTGGGTGGCGCGGACGGTACCCATTTCCGGGATGGAGACGGCGAAGTCGGACAGCACCTCCAGCAGCAGGCCTTCCATGTCGACGTCGGCCTTGTCGACCTCGTCGATGAGCAACACGGTCGGCTCGGTGCGCGAGATCGCCTTGAGCAGCGGTCGCGGCAGGAGGAACTCGTCGGAGAAGATGTCGGTCTTGGTGTCATCCCAATCCCGGGCGCCGGTCGACTGGATGTGCAGGATCTGCTTGGCGTGGTTCCACTCGTACAGCGCGCGCGCCTCGTCGAGGCCCTCGTAACACTGCAGCCGGACCAGCTCGGCCCCGGTCGCCGCGGCGATCGCCTTGGCCAGCTCGGTCTTGCCGACACCGGCCGGGCCTTCCACGAGCAGCGGCTTGCCCAACCGGTCGGCCAGATACGTTGCCGTCGTGGTCGCCGCGTCGGGGAGGTAACCGGTCCCGGCGAGCCGCTCGGCGACGTCGGCGACCGAGGTGAAAGCGGGGACGATCGTGGCGTCGGCCACGGCCGTTGCGGGGGTGCGGTCGGCTGCCATCAGACCGGCCTGATCTGTCCGTCGCCCCACACAATCCACTTGGTGGAGGTCAACTCCGGCAGGCCCATGGGCCCCCGGGCGTGGAGTTTCTGGGTGGAGATGCCGATCTCGGCGCCGAAGCCGAACTGCTCGCCGTCGGTGAAGGCGGTGGAGGCGTTGACGATGACCGCGGCGGCATCGACGCGGCGGGTGAACTCGTTGGCCGCGGCGAGGTCGGCGGTGATGATCGCCTCGGTGTGCCCGGTGCCGTAGCGGCCGATGTGCTCGATCGCGTCGTCGAGCCCGGCCACGCGGCGTACCGCGATGTCGAGCGAGAGGTATTCCTCGCTCCAGTCCTTTTCGTCGGCGGGCTCCATGCCCTCCTCGTCGCCATGGATGGTGACGCCGGAGGCGCGCAGCGCCTCGGTCAGCCGCGGCAGCGCGACGTCGGCGATCGCCTCGTCGATCAAGACCGTCTCGGCGGTGTTGCAGACGCTGGGCCGGCGGGTCTTCGCATTGATCACGACGGTCTCGGCCATGTCCAGATCCGCCGAGGAGTGCACATAGACGTGGCAGTTGCCGGTGCCGGTCTCGATGGTGGGAACGGTCGCATTGGCCACGACGGCGTTGATCAGCCCGGCGCCGCCGCGCGGGATCACCACGTCGACCAATCCCCGGGCCTGGATGAGCGCGGTGACGCTGGCCCGGTCGTGGGACGGCAGGAGGGCGACCGCGTCGGGGTTGACGCCGTGGGCGGCGAGAACCTCGCGCAACACCGCGACCAGCGCCGCGTTGGACTCGGCAGCCGAACCCGAGCCGCGCAGCAGCACCGCGTTGCCCGATTTGAACCCGATGCCGAACGCATCGACCGTCACGTTGGGGCGCGCCTCGTAGACGATCCCGACGACGCCCAGCGGCACCCGGACCTGGCGCAGGGTCAGCCCGTTCGCGAGGGTCCGGCCGGCCAGGACCTCGCCGACGGGGTCGGCCAGCGCCGCCACCTGCCGCAGGCCCGCGGCGATCCCGGTCACCCGCTCCGGCGTCAGCCGCAGCCGGTCGAGCAGGCTGGCCTCGGTGCCCGCGGCCTCGGCGGCGGCGATGTCGGCGTCGTTCGCGGCGACGATGGTGGCCGACGCCGCCTCGATCGCCTCGGCGGCCGCCACCAGGACGGTGTTCTTCTGTGCGGTCGACAACGTGGCCAGGCTGCGCGATGCCGCCTTCGCGGCGGTCGCCAGCCCGGTGACCGTCTCGGTCACCGCGGCGGTGTCGACGGTGGGTGCGCTCATCGGGGTCCTTTGTTGGGAAAAGGCTGCTCAACCCAGGTTAACGCCGAGACCGCCGGACACCTTCCCCGGGCCGTCCGATCCCGTCACCGACAGCCGCGCAGCGCGGCCGCCAAAACACGTGCCGACGGCTCGTCGAGCAACACCGGGTATGCGGCCAGGACCGCGACGAACTGTTGGGCGTACTGGCAGTGGAAGGCCCGGGCCGGTGGCATCCACCGGGCCGGCTCCCGGTCGCCCTTGTCCCGGTTGGACTTCTCGTCGACGGCGACCAGGTTGGCCGGGTCGTTGGCGAACCGCAACCGCGTTGCGGCCGGCCACCCGTGTGCGCCCATGTCCCAGGCAAACGACAGCGGGACAATATGGTCGATCTGCACCGATGTCGCCCGGCTCCGCCGGAACACCAGCGCCCGGCCGGTGTACGGGCTGCGCAACCGCCCGGCCGTCACCGTCGCCGCACACCGCGGCCCCGCCGCGGTGACCACCTCGTCGAGGTCGCGCCGCAGGATGTCGTTGCGGGTGTCGCAGGCGTTGTTGCCGCCGAGCACGTCGGTGGCGTCGGCCCATGCCTGCCCGAACGCGGACCGGTCGTAATCGGCCCGGTGCGGCAGCCGCGCCGCCACCCGTGGCACGCGCGCCAACTCGGCCAACCACCCGCGCGCCGACGGCGGCGGGGCGTCGGCCTGATCGACCGCCTGCCACGCCGCACCGAACACGGCGAGCGCGGTGGACAACGACAACACCGCCCACACCCGGCCCGACAGCGTCACCCCCATGCCGACTTAGACGCGCCGGACCCGCGAACGGTTCCGCCCGGGGTTCAGGACGCAGGGTTCAGGACGCAGGGGGTCAGGACTTGTCGAGGAAGTCCGCGCGCGATCCGACGACGGCGTCGACGATCGCCGCGGCCCCCGGGTGGTCGGCGAGGGAGAACCCGTCGTCGACGACCGAGCGGGCCAGGTCGCGGGCGTCGGCGATCACCTCGGCGTCGTCGAGCAGCGAGAGGAACCGCAACGACGACGAACCGCCGGACTGCAGTTCCCCCAGGACGTCGCCCTCGCGCCGCTCGGCCAGGTCGAGTCGGGCGAGTTCGAATCCGTCGGTGGTCGCGGCCACCGCGGTCAACCGCCGGAATGCGCCGGAGCCCTCGGGCACGGCGGTGACCAGCAGGCACAGCCCGGGCAGCCCGCCTCGTCCGACCCGGCCGCGCAGCTGGTGCAGCTGCGACACGCCGAACCGGTCGGCATCGATGATGACCATCACCGTCGCATTGGGCACGTCGACGCCGACCTCGATGACGGTCGTCGACACGAGTACGTCGATCTCGCCGCGGGTGAACGCGTCCATCACCGCGGCCTTCTCGTCGGCGGGCAGTCGGCCGTGGAGCATCTCGACCCGGCAGTGCGGCAGGCGTGCGGTCACCTCGCCGTACAGGTCGACCAGGGCGATCGCCTCCCGACGGTTGTCGGCGCCCTCGTCATTCTCCTTCTTCGCCGCCTTCTTCTCCCCCGTCTCGTCGCCGATCCGCGAGCAGACGACGTAGACCTGCCGGCCTGCCTCGACCTCCTCGCCGGCCCGCTCCCACACCCGGTTCATCCACGCCGGCTTGCCCATCGGCACCACCGAGGAGCTGATCTCCTGGCGCCCCTTGGGCAGCTCGGTGAGCACCGAGGTCGCCAGGTCGCCGAACACCGTCATCGCCACCGTCCGCGGGATGGGCGTGGCCGTCATGACCAGGTGGTGCGGTACCCGCCCGGCGGCCGCCTTGGCCCGCAGCACGTCGCGCTGCTCGACGCCGAACCGGTGCTGCTCGTCGACGACGACGAGCCCGAGGTCGAAGAACTCGACGTTCTCCTGAAGGAGGGCGTGCGTGCCGATGACGATCCCCGAGGTGCCGGTGACGACGTCGAGCAGGCTCTGGCGCTTGTCGGCGGTCCGTTGCGACCCGGTGACGAGGGTGATCGAGGTAGCCCCCTCGGCCGCCCCGAGCTCACCGCCGATGCCCAGGTCGCCGAGCATCGCCCGAATGGTGCGCAAGTGCTGCGCGGCGAGTACCTCGGTGGGGGCCAACAACGCGCATTGTTGTCCGTTGTCGACCACCCGCAGCATCGCCAGCAGGGCGACCAGCGTCTTGCCGGAGCCGACCTCGCCCTGCAACAGCCGACTCATCGGAACGCTGCTGTCGAGCTCGTCGTCGATCTCGCCGAGGACCGCCTCCTGCCCCTGCGTCAGGGTGAACGGCAGCCGCTCCCGCAGCGCGTCCTCCAGTCCCCCGGGCACGTGCGGGCACGGCCGGGCGGTCTGCGCGCGCCCGAGCCGGGCCCGTTGGGCGAGGATCAGCTGCATCGCATACGCCTCGTCGAAGCGCAGCCGGTCCCGGGCCGCGTCGACATCGGCCGACGAGTCGGGCAGATGCACCCCGCGCCAGGCCTGCGCGGTGCCGACCAGTCCCCGCTGACCGCGCTGCTGCTCGGACAGCGCATCCGGGACCGGCGCGAGCCGCCCCAGGACCTGGCGGATGGCCCGCCAGATGACCCAGGTCTGCACGTCCTTCGTCGCCGGGTAGATCGGCAGGATGGCCCGTTCGAAGGCGTCGTCGAGGCTGGCCTCGTCCCCGGACGCCGCTTCGCGGGCCTCCTGCTCGACGGCGTAGAGCTCGCTCATCATGGAGTTGCCGACGGCGGCGACGTCGGGCTCGCCGCTGTCGGGCAGGACCGCCCATTCGGGATGCGACAGCTGCACCCGACCCTGGTAGAGGCTGACCTTGCCGGCCATCATGACGCGGGCGCCGGGGCGCAGCTTGTTCTTGATGTAGCGCGGGTTGAAGAAACTCGCCTCGTAGACGCGCACATCGTCGTCGACGCGGACCTTGAGGAACTGCCCGTTGCGGCGCTTCATCCGGATCAGATCGGCCTTGGTGATCCGGCCGACGATGGTGATCCAGTCGCCGGGCTCGGGTGTCTCGTCGGCGGCGACGACGCCGGCCTGCGCGTAGCGGCGCGGCGTGTAGAACAGCAGCTGCCCGACGGTATCCAGTCCGAGGCCGCCGAGTTTGGCGGCCACCTCGGCGTCGAGGACCTCGGCCAACGGCATCGCCGGGGTCAGGTCTCCCCCGCCGCCCACCGGATCACTCAACGCCGACCTGCAGCACCGAATCGTCCTGCCCACACGGGTACACCGTCAGTTCGATACCGGGGTACACGCGCCGCACGTGATCGGCCAGTCCGTCGAGGACCTCGGGGGAATCGGTGAGCAACGACCCGGCCAGCACGGTGATCAACTCGCCGCCGGTGGCCAGCATGAGGTCGAGCAGGGCGGTCGTCGCGGCCAAGGGGTCGTGCCCGATCACCAGCGCGTCCGAACCGATGTAACCGAGCATGTCGCCCGGCTCGCTGGTCCCGGCCAGGGTCATCACCCGCTCGGACACCCGCCGCACCGACCCCCAGCGGGTACCCGCGGCGGCCTCGGCCATCGCGTAGGCGTCGACGTCGGCCTCCTCGCCCGGGTCGTGCACCGCCAACGCCGAGAGGCACTGGACCATCGACAGCGTCGGGATGAACACGACGCTGCGGTGGGTCGAACGCGCCTGGGCGGCCACCGCGACCAATTCCTGGGAGGCGAGTTCGCCGTTGGCCATCACGACGACGTGGGCGGCATCGGTCGCGCGGATCGCGTCGGCCACCTCGTCGACCGACAACCCGTCGTCGGCGGCGACCACCGCGGCCCCCGCCTCGGCGAACAGCTCTTGGGCGCCACTGCCCTTCGCGATGACGACGACGCCGCGCTTGTGCCGCGGCAGCGGCTCCTCCGGGTCGGCCAACCGCAGCGCATCGAGCGCGAAGCAGGAGATCCGCACATCACTGATCGCACCGCACACGGCGCCGGCTTCGACGGCCTTGCCCGGCTCGTTGGTGTGCACGTGCACCGAGAAGCGCTCACCGGATTCGCTGCTGTCCCCGACGATCACCACGGCGTCGCCGATCTCGGCCAGGTAGTCGCGCAGGCGGCCGATCAGTTCGTCGGCGGTGCCGTCAAGGAGGTACATGACCTCGAAGTCCATGTCGCTGCTGCCGTCGCACGCCTCGTCGGCGCGCTGCGCGGGCAGGTTTCCTTCATTGAGCAGGCCGCGGTAGTTGCGCCGCCGGTTGGCCACCCCGGTGAGCACCAGGACCATCGAGTCCAGCAGGACGAGCATTCCCCGCCCGCCCGCGTCGACCACGCCGGCGTAGGCGAGTTCGGCGAGTTGCTCGGGCGTGTGCTCGAGCGCGTCGGCGGCGGCTTCGGCGGCGGCGCGCGCCAAATCGGCCGGCGAGGCCGAGGTGTTGTCGTGGGCGGCCTCCGCGGCTTGCCGCAGGACCGTGAGAACCGTCCCCTCCCGCGGCTCGCTGACCGCGCGAACCGCCGCCAACGAGGCGAGCCGGAGTCCGCCGGCGAACAGGCGGCTGAAGGAGTAGTCGCGCTCGGTGTGGGCGATCGCCGCCGCGTCGGCGACGCCGACGAGGACCTGCGAGAGGATGATTCCGGAGTTGCCGCGGGCGCTGGCCACCGCCGCGTCGGCCATGACCCGCGTGACCGTCGCGGCGTCGGCCTCCGGGTCGGCGGACTCGGCGGCGTCGGCGGCCGCGGTCATGGTGAACGCCATGTTCGACCCGGTGTCGGAGTCGGGGATCGGGAAGACGTTGAGTTCGTTGATCTCGGCGCGGGCCGCGATCAGCCCGTCGGCGGCCGCCCGCGCCCAGTCGCGCAGCAACTGCGGGTTGACCCGGGGGGGACGGTCACCGCGCGGCGCTAGGGTGGGAACGGAATCCGACATCGGAGTCGACATTAGTACCCCGGTCGGTCAACCGGTGGGGGCCGAGTCGATTACGCACCCGTTCGGTACCTGATTTGAACGGGAGCCACCGCTACGGCTATCCTTGTCAGGTTGCGTTCTGCGCCCTTCATGGGCGAGGAAAGAATCGCATCCACAGACCACGCAAGTGATTTCCAACTATTGAGGGAGTGTTCGATATGGCTGCCGTCTGCGACATCTGCGGCAAGGGCCCCGGCTTCGGCAAGTCGGTTTCGCACTCGCACCGGCGCACCAACCGCCGCTGGAACCCGAACATCCAGTCCGTGCGAGTCGAGGTTGCGCCGGGTAACCGCAAGCGCAAGAACGTGTGCACCTCCTGCCTGAAGGCCGGCAAGACCTCGGTCTGACGCCGCCGACCACGCGTTTGCGCGACCCCCGACGGGCTTTGCCCATCGGGGGTCGCCGCTTTTTCGGCGCCCAGTAGGGTGATTCGACATGACCGACTCCTCCCCCGCCACTCCGTCCGTCTCCACCGCCGACGGCGTCCTGACCATCGCCGTGTCCAACCCCGCCAACGGCACCGCCTTGGACGACGACGCGATCGCCGGGGCGACCGCCGCCCTGATCGAGCTGCGCGAAGGACGCCGCGACGAACAGGTCATCCTGCTCGTCGGCGCGGGAAAGAACTTCTGCGCGGGCGGCAACGTCGCGGCCTTCGCCGGCGCCGAGGACCGTCCGGCCTACCTGCTCGAGCTCGCCGATCAACTGCACACGATGCTCGGCCTGATCAACGAGACCTCGCTCCCCGTCGTCGTCGCGGCCAAGGGGTGGGCGGCCGGCGCCGGCATGAGCCTGACCCTGATCGGCGACGTGGTGGTCGGCGGGACGTCGACGAAGATGCGCCCGGCCTACAGCGGCATCGGCCTGACCCCCGACGGCGGTATGACGTGGACGCTGCCGCGGACCGTCGGGGCCGCCCGGGCCCGCGCGATCATCCTGACCAACCGCATCGTCACCGCAGAGCAGGCACTCGAGTACGGGATCCTCTCTGAGATCGTCGACGACGAGCGGGTCGACGAGCGGGCCCGCGAGATCGCCGTGGAACTGGCCGCCGGGCCGAGTGCCGCGTTGCAGGCCACCGTCGGCCTGCTGCGCCAGTCGCCGGCGGCCTCGCTGTCGGCCCAGTTCGACGCCGAGGGGGCCTCGATCTCGCGGCTGTCGGGCGAACCCACCGGAATCGAAGGAGTCGACGCCTTCCTGGCGAAACGCGCACCGCAGTGGCCGTGACGCTCCGTTGAGCGGTGCCAGTTAGTTAGGGCAACCGCCAGTCGACCGGTTCGGCCCCTTGCCGGGCGAGGGCCTCGTTGGCGCGGCTGAACGGCCTGGACCCGAAGAACCCGCGCGAGGCCGACAGCGGCGACGGGTGCGCCGAGGCGATCGTCGGCACGTCGGGCAGCCACTGCTGCAGGCGTTGCGCGTCGCGTCCCCACAGGATGGCGACGAGCGGCTCGTCGCGCGCGGCCAGGGCTTTGATGGCGCACTCGGTGACCGTCTCCCAGCCCTTCCCCCGGTGGGACCCCGTCTCGCCGGCGCCGACCGTCAGCACCCGGTTCAGCAGCAACACCCCGGCGTCGGCCCACGGCGTCAGATCCCCGGTGGTCGGCCGCGGCAGCCCGAGGTCGTCGCTGTACTCGGTGTAGATGTTGGCCAAAGAGCGCGGGACGGGCGCGACATCGGGGGCCACCGAGAAGCTCAGCCCCATCGCGTGCCCGGGCGTCGGATACGGGTCCTGCCCGACGATGAGTATGCGTACGTCGGACATGGGCCGGGTGAAGGCGCGCAGCACGTGCTCGCCGGCGGGCAGGTAGCGCCGCCCGGCGGCGACTTCGGCGCGCAGGAAGTCACCGAGCTCGGCGATGACCCCGGCCACGGGTTGCAACGCATCCGCCCAGTCGGGGGCGAGGAGTTCGGACAGCGGTTGGGCGGGCATGGGCAGGCGTTTCAGTCGAGCCGGCGGAGGTTCCCGCGGTAGTACTTGGCGTTCTCGTAGTACATCGTCACGTTCAGGTCCACATGTCCCTCGGCGACCTCGAATCCCTCGCGGATCCGGGCCGGGATTCCCAACGCCATCCGCCGGGCCGGCACCTCGTAGTCGAACGGCACCACCGCGCCCGCACCGACGACCGCCCCGGACCCGACGGTGGACCCGTTCAACACCACCGATCCCGACGCGATGAGGACGTTGTCGCCGATCGTGGCGCCTTCGATGTGGGCGTTGTGCCCGACGACGCAGTGCGCGCCGATGATCGTCGGGTGGATCACGGTGCAGTGGATGACCGTGCCGTCCTGGATGTTGGTCTTCTCGCCCACGCTGATGGTGCCGTAGTCCCCGCGCAGCACCGCGCCGGGCCAGACCGAGACCCCGTCGGCCAGGGTCACACCGCCGATGACGACGGCGTCGGGATGGACGTAGGTGTCGGCGCCGAGCACGGGCTCGCGGTCGCCGAGAGCGTAGATGGCCACCAGAGGAATCTAGCGCGTCTACACGCTGCGCCATCCGCGGACCCGCGGCGGGGACCCGTCGATGCGGACCGGGTCGGGGCGCGCGGCCACGACGGCGCCGATCACCATCCACCCCGGCGGCACATCGCCGGCGGCGAAGGCGCCCAGCAGTTCGTGGTCCTCCCCGCCGGCCAATGCCCATCGCTGCGGATCGTCGCCGAGTCGGTCCGCCGCCGCGGCCGCCGCGGCCGTGATCGGGATGGCGCCTGCTTCGACGTCCACGCCGACGCCGGAAGCCGCGCACAGCAATCCCAGTTCTTCGACCAGTCCGTCGGACACGTCGGTGAGGGCGTGGGCGCCGGCGCGGGCCGCGACCGGCCCCTGCGCCGGATCGGGTGCCGGGCAGCGGAAGGCGTCGACCGCGGCGCGCAGCGCCGGATCGTCGAGCAGGGCCCGATCGCCGGAGGCCAGGACCGCATATCCGGCGGCCGAGGCGCCCAGCGGTCCGCTCACCGCGAGGACGTCGCCGACGCGGGCACCGCCCAGGCGCACCGGGGCGACCCCGTCGAGGACGCCGACGGCGGTGATCGACACCGAGACCTCCGAGGCCGCCACCAGGTCGCCCCCGAGGACGGCCGCACCCAGGTCGGCCGCGCGGCCCGCCGCACCGCGGTTGATCCCGACGACCAGGTCGGCCGATGCCGTCGTCGGAGCCGCGAGCGCGATCAGTACCCCGGTGGGCCGGCCGCCCATCGCGGCGATGTCGGCGACCGCGGCGACCACCGCCCGGGCGCCGATCTGTTCCGGTGAGGACCAGTCGAGCCGGAAGTGCCGGTCCGCGACGGCGGTGTCGACGCTGAGCACCCTGGCACCCGGTTCGATGACGGCGGCATCGTCGCCGGGCCCGACGACCACGTCGGGGGTGCTCGCCGCGCTCGTGGCGAACTCGGCCAGCAACGCCCGCTCCCCGACCTCGCCGATGGTGCGATTCGCTGTCACGACCGCCAGTCTGTCACGACCCCGTGCGGTCGGCCGCCTACGCTGGTCGCGTGCCCGATGACTACTCCACCGATGACACCGACACCGATGAGAGCGCCGGCGTGCCGCAGCACGAATCCGGCGCGTCGTCGTCGCGGATCCGCGACGGCGACGGGCGCCTGTCGCCCGCCTTCCTCGCCACCCTGATCGCGATTCCGGTGATGATCATCGCCGGGTTCGTCACCTTCGCCGTCCTGCGCGGTGACACCACGACTCTCGACTCGATGCCGGCCCAGCCCGGCACCGAGAAGGCCTGCGCCCCGTTCATGGCGGCCCTGCCGGACCGCCTCGGCGACTATGGCGACAAGTCGGTGACCGGTACGTCGGCCCGCTGGCGGGCCCGTAACGGCGACTCGGTCTACGTGCGCTGCGGGGTCGCCCGGCCCGATGGGTTGGCGCCGTCGTCACGGTTGCAGGTGGTCAACGCCGCCCAGTGGTTCATCACCGACGAACGCGACTCCGGCGTCACCTACGTCGCCGTCGACCACCGGCCGTACGTGGCGTTGCGGCTTCCGGCGAACTCCGGCTCCGCGCCGATCACCGACATCACCGCGTTGATCGATCAGCACCTCGAACGGGCGCCGCTGGATCTGCGCTAGCGGATTTCCGGCTTGCGCGAGCGGCCCAGCAGCATCGCGATCGCGTCCGGCACGGTCAGGCCGTCGTGGCAGACCTGGTGCACCGCGTCGGTGAGCGGCATGTCGACGCCGTGGCGCTCGGCCAGGGCGCGCACCGACGAGCAGGACTTCACCCCTTCGGCGACCTGGCCGTTGGTCGCGGCCTGCGCCTCCTCGAGCGTCTTACCCTCTCCGAGGGCGTAGCCGAAGGTGCGGTTGCGCGACAGCGGCGACGCGCAGGTGGCGACGAGGTCGCCCACCCCGGCCAATCCCGCCAGGGTCTGCACGTCGGCGCCGGCGGCCATCCCGAGGCGGATGGTCTCGGCCAGGCCGCGGGTGATGATGGTGGCCAGCGTGTTCTGTCCGAGCCCGACGCCCGCCGCCATCCCGCAGGCCAGCGCGATCACGTTCTTCACCGCGCCGCCCAGTTCGCAGCCGACGACGTCGGTGTTCGTGTAGGGCCGGAAGTAGTTGGTGGAGAACGCCTCCTGCAACTCCACCGCCCGCTGTTCGTCGGCGCAGCCGATGACGGTGGCGGCGGGCTGTCCCGCGGCGACCTCTTTGGCCAGGTTCGGGCCGGACAGGACGGCGATGCGCTGCGCCGGGGCGCCGGTGACGTCGGCGATGACCTCCGACATGCGCATCACCGTCGAGGTTTCCACGCCTTTGGCCAGCGACACATAGGTCATGTCGTCGGTGAGGTGGGGCGACCACTCCACCAGGTTGCCGCGCAGGGACTGCGACGGAACGCCGAGCACGACCACGTCGGCGCCGTCGAGGGCGGCACCGACGTCACTCACCGCGTGCAGCGCCGGCGGCAGATCGATGCCGGGCAGGTAATCGGGGTTCTCGTGCGTGGTGTTGATGGCCTCGGCGAGCTCGGGCCGGCGGGCCCAGATCCGGGTCGGCGTTCCGGCGTCGACGAGCACCTTGGCCACGGTCGTCCCCCACGACCCGGCTCCCATCACAACGGCCTGCACGGTTCTCCCCTTTCACCCGGACATGTCCGTTCAGCCTAGCCTGTGACCGCCCGCCTCACTTCCGATAACGCCGCACCGTTCAGGGCTCGATGAGCTTGCCGCTGCGCGCCAATTCCGGGTCCGTGCAGGAGGACAGGTCGAAGCAGCACGGCCGGCGCTTGCCGGACCGCATCTTGTCGAGCGCGACCTCAACGCGACGCACCCTCGTGTCCGGGTTGCGGGTGGCGCCAATCCAGCGCACCCACTCCCAGCGGGCCATCGGGGTGATGTCGGTCCAGACACCGGCGAGGTCGGGGGCGGCGTCCAGGGCCGCGGCGAAATCCTCGGGGACCACCGGCTCGGGCCAGGCCTTGACCGGCTCGACGCGCACCGACACCACCGTCGCGTCGACGGCGTCGCGTACCTCGTCGACGGGCAACCAGTGCCCGCGCCGCCCGTCCGGCTCGACGACCGTGCCGAACTCCTGCCCGTTCACGGTGATCTCCGCGGCGACCTGCCCCCGCGAGGGCAGCGCGGCACTGGCCTGCGCGGGGAACCGCACCAGTCGTCGGGACCCGATCGTCTCCACGGGTGCCTCGAACTCGATCACCACATCCTCCGTCGCCGCCATCGGGCCTCCCGTCCACAATCCCATCGCTCACGCTACCCGGGCCGGTGGCGCCTCGACGCCCACCTGACATGATGACTTCCATGACGTGGGGCGCGGTGCTGGCGGTGAAACCGTTGTCAGCGGCCAAGTCCCGTCTCGGCGGATCCGACGAGGACCGGGGCGGCCTGGTGCTGGCAATGCTCGACGACGTCCTCGCCGCGGTGACTGCGGCGGGACTGGTCGCACTCGTCGTCACCCCCGACCCGGAGATCGCCTCCCTCGCCGCCGGCGCCGGGGCGCGGGCGGTCGGCGAGCCCGCCGGGGCCGCGGGCCTGAACGCCGCCTTCCAGCACGGCCAGCGCGCACTGCTCGAGCGGGTATCCGCCGTGTCGTCGGTGGTGTTCCTCCAAGCCGACCTGCCCGCCCTCACCGCCACTCAACTGCGGTCCGCCCTCGCCGCCCACACCCGCCTCGTCGAGACGGAGTCGGCACAGTCTTTCGTTGCCGACAGCACCGGTACCGGCACGGCGGCCTTGCTGCGCCCGGCCGACCTGCCCGACGCGCCGTTTTTCGGGTCCGATTCGGCGGCAGCGCACCGTCGCGCGGGAGCCCACGACCTCGTGGCCCGGGCCGCCGAGGCGGCCGGGTGGACGGGCTTGCGACGCGACGTCGACACCCGCGCCGATCTCGCCGATGCGGCCCGAATCGGGGTCGGACCGGCGACCTCGCGGTGGCTGCGCGCACGGTCGTAGGCATGTCCTGCGACACATCGGGCCATGGTGCATGATGATGCGGTGAGTGCCGACGCCCCCGAATCCCCGACGACTACCGGCCCCCTGGAAACCACGGCGATCGACCTGGCCGCCGACTCGGGCCCGGGTGCACCCCCAGCCGCCACCACCCAGCCCGACGAGTCGGCCGACCTGCCCGCCGACCGCTACCTCAACCGTGAGCTGTCCTGGCTCGACTTCAACGCCCGTGTCCTCGCCTTGGCCGAGGACACCTCGCTGCCGCTGCTCGAGCGCGCCAAGTTCCTCGCCATCTTCACGTCGAACCTCGACGAGTTCTTCATGGTCCGCGTCGCCGGTCTCAAACGCCGCGACGAGACGGGCCTGTCGGTACGGTCCGCGGACGGGTTGTCGCCGCGCGAGCAGCTCAAGCGCATCGCCCAGCGCACCCAGTCCATCGCGTCGCGGCAGGCCCGGGTCTTCAACGACTCGGTGAAACCCTCGCTCGACGAGGAAGGCATCCGGATCGTCGCGTGGGCCGACCTCGGCGAGGACGAGCGCACCCGGTTGGTCGGCTACTTCAACGACCAGATCTTCCCGATCCTGACCCCGCTGGCGGTCGACCCGGCCCACCCCTTCCCCTACATCAGCGGCCTCAGCCTGAACCTGGCGGTGACGGTCCGCGACATCTCCGACGGCGCCGAACACTTCGCCCGCGTCAAGGTGCCCGACAACGTGGCCCGCTTCGTGCGCGTCGACCGGCTCGTGGCCGCCGAGGCCAACCCCGTCGTCGACGGACCGGCCGAGGTGGTCTTCCTGCCGCTGGAGGCGCTGATCGCCGCCAATCTGGGCGGGCTGTTCCCGGGGATGGACATCGTCGAGCACCACACCTTCCGGATCACCCGCAACGCCGATTTCGAAGTCGACGAGGACCGCGACGAAGACCTCCTGCAGGCGATGGAGCGCGAGCTGGCCCGCCGCCGGTTCGGGTCGCCGGTCCGGCTGGAGATCGAAGAGGACATGAGCGAGCACATGCTCGAGCTGCTCCTGCGAGAGCTCGACGTCGACCCCGGCGACGTGATCGCCGTGCCCGGTCCGCTCGACCTGTCCGCCCTGTTCCAGATCTACGACGTGGACCGGCCGACCCTCAAAGACCCGCCGTTCGTCCCGGTCACCAACCCCGCGTTCGGCGAGCGCGAGACACCCAAGAGCGTCTTCTCGACCCTGCGCGAGGGCGACGTCCTGGTCCACCACCCGTACGAGTCGTTCTCCACGAGCGTGCAGCGGTTCATCGAACAGGCCGCAGCCGACCCGCAGGTGCTGGCGATCAAGCAGACGCTGTACCGCACGTCGGGCGATTCGCCCATCGTCGACGCCCTGATCTCCGCCGCCGAGGCCGGCAAGCAGGTCGTGGCGCTGGTCGAGATCAAGGCACGCTTCGACGAACAGGCCAACATCAAGTGGGCCCGCAAACTGGAGCAGGCCGGGGTGCACGTCGTCTACGGCCTGATCGGGTTGAAGACCCACTGCAAGACCTGCCTGGTGGTGCGCCGCGAGGGGTCGACGATCCGCCGGTACTGTCACATCGGCACCGGCAACTACAACCCGAAGACCGCGCGTCTCTACGAGGACATCGGACTGTTCACCGCGGCACCCGAAATCGGCGCCGACCTGACCGACCTGTTCAACACGCTGACCGGCTACTCGCGCAAACACACCTACCGCAACCTGTTGGTGGCCCCCGACGGGATCCGCTCGGGAATCGTCGAGCGGATCGGCCGGGAGATCGAGGCCCACCGGGGTGGCGACCCGTCGGCGCGGGTGCGGTTGAAGGCCAACGCGCTCGTCGACGAGCAGATCATCGATGCGCTCTACCGCGCGTCGCAGGCGGGTGTTCCGGTGCAGATCGTCGTCCGCGGCATCTGTGCGCTGCGCCCGGGCATCCCGGGACTGAGCGACAGCATCGAGGTGCGGTCGATTCTCGGCCGCTTCCTCGAGCACTCGCGGGTGTTCCACTTCGGGTCGCAAGACGAGTTCTGGATCGGCAGTGCCGACATGATGCACCGCAACCTCGATCGGCGCATCGAGGTGATGGCCCAGGTCCGGGATCCGCGCCTGACCAAGCAGCTCGACGAGGTCTTCGATTCCGCCCTCGACCCGCGCACGCGGTGCTGGGTGTTGGGCCGCGACGGGAGCTGGACGGCGTCGCCGGGTGCGGGCGCCGAGGTGCGCGACCACCAGACCGAGCTGATGACCCGCTATCGCCGGTCGGCGGCCGGCTCGGCCTAGCGCGGGAGACCGGAATGAACGTGCGTGCGGTCTGGGCAGGCGGCGGGGTGCTGTGGCGTCCGTCCGCGATACACCCGGAGCAGCCCGAGATCGCGGTGATCCACCGCCCGCGCTACGACGACTGGACCCTGCCCAAGGGCAAGACCGAGCCCCGCGAGACGGTTCTCGCCTCGGCGGTGCGCGAGATCGCCGAGGAGACCGGCTACTCCGTCGTGCTCGGCCGCCATCTGCGCCAGGTCACTTACGCGCTCAACGGAGCCAAGCGCAAACACGTGCGGTATTGGGCCGCGCGGGCGACCGGTGGGGAGTTCGCACCCAACAAGGAGGTCGACGACCTGCGTTGGCTTGCCCCCGAGGCGGCCCGAACGGTGCTCACCTACACGCTGGACCGGCTCGTCGTCGACGAGTTCCTCGCGAAACCCGCCGATCTGCACACCTTCCTGTTGGTGCGCCACGCCAAGGCCGGCCGGCGTGCCCGCTACCGCGGGGCGGACCCGGACCGCCCGCTGGAACGGTACGGCCGCCTCCAGGCCGAAGCCTTGGCCGACATGTTGGCGTTGTTCGGCGTGAAGAAGCTCTATGCCGCCGATCGGGCGCGCTGCGTCCAGACCCTCGAGCCGCTGGCCAAGCAACTCGGCGGGCGCAAGATCCACATCGAGCCGTCGTTTTCCGAAGAGGCGTACGCCGAAGACCCGGAGGCGGCCCACAAGCGGATCGTCGCGCTCGCCGCGAAGCGCGATGCGGTGCGCGTCGTCTGCAGTCAGGGCAAGGCGATCGCACCGCTCATGCAGTGGTGGGCGCAGCGCGACGGATTCGCACTGCCGCCCAACCGAAACCGCAAGGCCAGCACGTGGGTGTTGTCGATTGACCACGACGGCCGGGTCGTCGATGTGGAGCACATCGACGACCCCCTGCCCGACTTCGAGTAGCCGGGCAGACCCGACTACTTCTTGGCCGGTGCCTTCTTGGCCGGCGCCTTCTTAGCCGGAGCCTTCTTAGCGGGCGTGGCCTTCTTAGCGGGAGCCTTCTTCGCCGGAGCCGCCTTCTTGGCCGGTGCGGCCTTCTTAGCCGGAGCCTTCTTCGCCGGCGCCGCCTTCTTCGCGGGCGCGGCCTTCTTAGCCGGAGCCTTCTTCGCCGGCGCCGCCTTCTTCGCGGGCGCGGCCTTCTTAGCCGGAGCCTTCTTCGCCGGCGCCGCCTTCTTAGCGGGAGCCTTCTTAGCCGGAGCCTTCTTCGCCGGCGCCGCCTTCTTCGCGGGCGCGGCCTTCTTGGCCGGTGCGGCCTTCTTCGCCGGTGCCGCCTTCTTAGCCGGTGCCGCCTTCTTCGCGGGCGCCGCCTTCTTCGCCGCAGCCGCCGCGTCCGCCGCACCGCGCTTCGCGGCCGGAACCCCTGCCGGGAGCCGAATCTTGCCGGCGATCACCGACTTGAATTGGGCGCCGGGACGGAACGCCGGCACGTTGACCGCACGGACCTTCACCGTCTCGCCGGTGCGCGGGTTGCGTGCCACTCGGGGCGCGCGCTTACGCTTCTCGAACACGCCGAATCCGGTGATGGTCACCTTCTCGCCGCGGTTCACCGCGCGCACAACTGTGTCGATGAACTGCTCGACGGCGTCGGTGGCGGTCTGACGATCCGCCTTGAGCCGCTTGGTCAACTCATCGATGAGTTCTGCTTTGTTCATTTCGACCTCCGCAAGCCTGGATCGTCGGGTGTGTGAACAGCCATTTCACACGAAAAGTGTGGCGTAGCTAACAACACGGTAAACGTCGACTTCACAAAGGTCCATGATCGACGCGCTCCGCGCGCGTCGAATCCGCTTGACCCGCAACCGCTGCGGGACCGGTCGCGGCGTCAGAGAGTCGTCGGCTTGAAGGCCGGTCGGGCGCGCTCGAACAGGTCGATCGCCTCCGCCTCGCGCAGGGTGAGCCCGATGTCGTCGAGCCCCTCCATCAGGCGCCACCGCGTGTAATCGTCGATCTGGAACGGCACGACGAGGTCGCCGGCGGTAACGGTTCGGTCGGCCAGGTCCACGGTCAGTTCGAGACCCGGATCGTTCTCCAGCCGCTTCCACAGCAGCTCGATATCGCCCTGATCCACTTGTCCGGCAAGCAAACCCGCCTTGCCCGAGTTACCGCGGAAGATGTCGGCGAAGCGCGAACTGAGGACGACGCGGAAGCCGAAGTCCATCAGCGCCCAGACCGCGTGCTCGCGCGACGACCCGGTGCCGAAGTCGGGTCCGGCGACCAACACCGAACCGTGCTTGTACGGCTCGGTGTTCAGGATGAAGTCGGGATCCGAGCGCCACGACGAGAACAGCCCGTCTTCGAACCCGGTTCGGGTCACGCGCTTGAGGTACACGGCGGGGATGATCTGGTCGGTGTCGACGTTGCTGCGCCGCAACGGCACCCCGATACCGGTGTGGCTGGTGAGCGGTTCCATGGTGATTCTCCTCGAAAAGCGTTGGGCGGCTACAGGTCCGCCGGAGCCGACAGGGTGCCGCGGACCGCCGTCGCGGCGGCTACGGCCGGTGAGACCAGGTGCGTGCGACCGCCCTTGCCCTGACGGCCCTCGAAGTTGCGGTTCGACGTCGACGCGCAGCGCTCCCCCGGGGCGAGCTGGTCGGGGTTCATGCCCAGACACATCGAGCAACCGGCCTGCCGCCATTCGGCACCGGCCCCGGTGAACACCTCGCCCAGACCCTCCTGCTCGGCCTGTGCGCGCACCTTCATCGACCCGGGGACGATCAGCATCCGCACCCCGTCGGCCACCTTTCGGCCGCGCAGGACTTCCGCGACCGCACGCAAGTCCTCGATGCGTCCGTTGGTGCACGACCCGACGAAGACGGCATCGACCGAGACCTCCCGCAGCGGGGTACCCGGCGTCAGGTCCATGTACTCCAACGCCCGCGCGGCGGCCTGCTTGTCCGTCTCGTCGGGGAAGTCCTCCGGGTCGGGAACCGAAGCACCCAGCGGCAGGCCCTGACCCGGGTTGGTGCCCCAGGTGACGAACGGGGTCAGCGCCGCCCCATCGATGTGGACCTCCGCGTCGAACTCCGCGCCCTCGTCGGTGCGCAGGCTGTCCCAGTACGCGACGGCCTCGTCCCACTCGGCACCGGTCGGCGCGTGCGGACGGCCCCGGAGGAAGTCGTAGGTGGTCTGGTCGGGGGCGATCATCCCGGCCCGGGCACCGGCCTCGATGGACATGTTGCACATCGTCATCCGGGCCTCCATCGACAGTTTCTCGATGGCCGAGCCGCGGTACTCCAGGACATAGCCCTGACCACCGCCGGTACCGATCTTGGCGATCACCGCCAGGATCAGGTCCTTACTGGTGACCCCGGGCGCCAGCTCTCCGTCGACGGTGATGGCCATGGTCTTGAACGGCCGCAGGGACAGTGTCTGCGTGGCCAGGACATGCTCGACCTCCGAGGTGCCGATCCCCATCGCCAGCGCACCGAAGGCGCCGTGCGTCGAGGTGTGGCTGTCGCCGCACACCACCGTCATCCCCGGCTGGGTCAGACCCAGCTGCGGGCCGACGACGTGGACGATCCCCTGCTCGGCATTGCCCATCGGGTAGAGCCGGACGCCGAATTCCGCACAGTTGCGGCGCAGCGTTTCCACCTGCGTCCGCGAGACAGGATCGGCGATCGGCTTGTCGATGTCGACCGTGGGGACGTTGTGGTCCTCGGTGGCAATGGTCAGGTCGGTCCGATGCACCGGCCGGCCCGCCATCCGCAGGCCGTCAAAGGCCTGCGGCGAGGTCACCTCGTGGACGAGGTGCAGGTCGATGTAAATCAGGTCGGGGTTGCGCTGCCCCGATGCGTCGCTCTCGCCGCGCACGACGACATGGTCGTCCCACACTTTCTCGGCGAGCGTGCGGGGCTTGGCCGGGCTGGTGCTCATAGCTCCTCGCTGGGTTTGCCAACAATTGGGCTGCAACTGTTGGAATCTCACTATCTGGACAGATAGTATCGGTCTATGGGAAATAGTACCGCACCCAGGACGGTGAGCGGAATCGGCGTTCTCGACAAGTCTGTCCTCGTACTGCACGCCGTGTCCGCAGCTCCGTGCAACCTCGCCGAACTCTGCGACGCGACCGCCCTCCCGCGCGCCACCGCGCACCGGCTCGCCGTCGGGCTGGAAGCGCACCGGCTGATCGCCCGCGACACCACCGGCCGGTGGATGCCCGGCCCGGCGCTGCGCGAACTGTCCGGGTCGCACGTCGACCGAATCCCCGACGCCGCGGTCACCATCCTGCCGCGGCTGCGGGAGATCACCGGCGAATCGGTGCAGATCTACCGCCGGGACGGGGCCGAACGCATCTGCGTCGCCGCACTCGAACCGCCCAGCGGCCTGCGCGACACCGTTCCCGTCGGCACCCGGCTGCCGATGACCGCCGGTTCGGCGGCCAAGGTCCTCCTCGCCTGGGCGCCCGACGGCGTCCGGACACCACTCCTCGACGACAGCGTCTTCGCCGAACGCACCCTGGCCGAGGTGCGCAAGAAGGGCTGGGCGCAGAGCGTCGCCGAACGCGCCGCCGGGGTGGCCAGCATCTCCGCCCCCATCCGCGACGGGGACGGCGAGGTCGTCGCCGCGATCTCGGTATCCGGTCCGATCGAGCGGATCGGGCGGCGTCCGGGCGCCCGGTGGGCGGCCGACCTGCTCGCCGCCGCAGACGCGCTGGAGGAACGGTTGGGCCACGCCCCGGACTGACCCGCCCCGGACTGACCGCCCCGGACTGACCGCAACCGCCGGCCGGGAACCGATAGGGTCCAGGAATGGGAAGCAACCAACGCAGCCAGATCGTCATGTCCGACGACGAGATCGCCACGTTCATCGACCAGCAGCGCACGGCCACCCTGGCCACAACCGGCGCCGACGGCGCGATCCACCTCGTCGCCATGTGGTACGGCGTGATCGACGGCGAGCTGTGGTTCGAGACGAAGGCCAAGTCGCAGAAGGCGGTGAACCTGCGCCGCACCGCGAAGTGCTCGGTGCTGATCGAAGACGGACTGACCTATGACACCCTGCGGGGGGTCGCCATCGAGGGAACCGCCGAGATCTACGACGACCCCGAGCACGCACTGGCCACGGGGATCAGCGTCTGGGAGCGGTACAACGGCCCCTACTCCGAGGAGATCCGACCGCTGGTCGACCAGATGATGCACAAGCGCGTCTCGGTCCGGATCCGCGCCGAACGCACCCGGAGCTGGGACCACCGCAAGCTCGGCCTGCCGGCCATGCCGGTGGCCGGGTCTACCGCGCCGTTCCTAACCGCACCGGACCAGCAGTAGCGGCCCGCGGCTCGGCTGCCGCCGGCGCCACGACCTCCGGACTGAGGTCGAGCCGCCGCAACAATTGGGCGTTGAGCGCGACGACGATCGTCGACAACGACATCAGCACCGCGCCCACCGACATCGGCAGCACGAAACCGACGGGGGCGAGCACTCCCGCCGCCAGCGGGACCGCGACCAGGTTGTACCCGGCCGCCCACCACAGGTTCTGCCTCATCTTGCGGTAGGCCGCCGCGGACAGCTCGATCACCGCGACGACCGACCGCGGGTCGTCGCTGGCCAGCACCACTCCCGCCGATGCGATGGCCACGTCGGTCCCCGCTCCGATGGCGATGCCGACGTCGGCCTGCGCCAGGGCCGGCGCGTCGTTCACCCCGTCGCCGACCATGGCCACGCGGTGCCCCTCCTGCTGCAGGCCGGCGATCGTCGACGCCTTGTCCTGCGGACGGACGCCGGCGAACACCCGGTCGATGCCCAGGTCGGCGGCCACCGACCGCGCCACCGCCTCGGCGTCGCCGGTGATCATCACCACCGCCACCCCGCGCCGGTGGAGCTCGGCCACCGCCGCGAAGGATTCCGGCCGGACCGCGTCGGCCAACCGCAGCGCGCCGACGACCACCCCGTCGACGAGGACGTGCAGAATGATGGCGCCCTCGTCGCGCCAGTCATCGGCGACGGGGAGTTCGGCCGCCGCCTCCTCGTCGAGCAGGTGCGGCCCGCCCACCCGCACAAGGCGTCCATCGACGCGGGCACTGACCCCGACCGCCGCCGACGAGGCGAAGTCGGTCGCCGACCGCACCGTCAGGCCGCGCTCGGCGCCGGCGGAGACGATGGCCCGGGCGAGGGGATGCTCCGAATCCGCCTCCGCCGATGCCGCCAGGGCGAGCACATCGTCGGCCGCCCACCCCGGTGCCGGCTCGACGGCGGTGACGGCCGGATTGCCCTTCGTCAGCGTCCCGGTCTTGTCGAAGACCACCGTGTCCACGGTGCGCATGCTTTCCAGCGCGAGGCGGTCGGTGACCAGCACCCCGCTGCGCGCCGCCCGCTCGGTCGCGATGGACACCACCAGCGGGATGGCCAGCCCGAGCGCATGCGGGCAGGCGATCACGAGCACGGTGATCACCCGCACGACCGCCTCGTCGGGGTTGCCCAGCAGCGTCCAGACCACCCCGGTGACGGCGGCGGCGCCGAGCGCGAACCAGAACAACCATCCAGCCGCCCGGTCGGCGAGACGCTGGGCGCGCGACGACGAGTTCTGCGCCTGCGCGACGAGCCGGGAGATCCCTGCCAGCGCCGTGTCCTCCCCGACCGCGGTGACCTCGACCCGCAACCCGGAGTCGGTGGCCACGGTGCCGGCCACGACCCGGTCGCCGACCTCGCGGCGCACCGGCCTCGACTCGCCGGTGAGCATCGACTCGTCGACGTCGGCGCTCCCGGCGACCACCTCGCCGTCGGCTGGGATCCGCCCGCCGGGCCGGACGACGACGATGTCGCCGAGGGCGAGTTCGGCCGGTGCCACGGTGACCGTTGAATCGCCCTCGACCCGCTCGGCCTCATCGGGCAGGAGCGCGGCCAGTGAGTCGAGCGCCGAGGTGGTCTGCGCGAGCGAGCGCATCTCGATCCAGTGGCCGAGCAGCATGATGACGATCAGCAGTGCGAGTTCCCACCAGAAGTCGAGCTCGTGGTCGAGCAGACCCAGGCTCGCACCCCAGGAGGCGAGGAACGCGACGGTGATCGCCAGCGCGATGAGCAGCATCATGCCGGGCCGGCGGGCCCGGATCTCGCCGACCGCGCCGGTCAGGAACGGGGCCCCGCCCCAGACGTACATGACGGTGCCGAGCACCGGGGAGATCCACGTCGCCCACGTCGGCACCTCGTAGCCGACGAGCATGGCGAACATCGGCGAGAAGGCGACCGTCGGGATCGCGACCACCGCCATGATCGCGAACAGGCGGCGGTACCGCGCCACGTGGCCGCTGTGGTCGTGCGCGCTGTGGTCATGTGCGCTGTGGCTGTGCGCGGCGTTCGCGCTGTGATCGGTGTGCCCGTGATGAGCATGGTGCTCGTCGTGGTCGTGTGCGCTGTGATCGTGCCCGGCTGTCATGGCCGCTCCGCTCGTCGCCAGATGATTCCATCCACCGCGAATCATACCCCTATGGGGTATTTCCTCCAGACGCCCCGATTCGCCGACTAGGCCCTCATCTTCGCCGAGTGGGCCCTCATCTTCGCCGACTGGGCCCTCATCTTCGCCGACTGGGCCCTGATTCCTGCCGACTGGGCCCTGACCCCGGCCGACAAAAAGAGGCGCCTCCACCGAATACTCGGTGGAGGCGCCTCCGTTGTACCCCCTACGGGATTTGAACCCGCGTTACCGCCTTGAGAGGGCGGCGTCCTAGGCCGCTAGACGAAGGGGGCCTGAACAACTCCTCGGTGCGAATCCGTTCCCGCAAGCGGGTCCGAACAGACCGTGAAGTCCGCTGGGGTACCAGGACTCGAACCTAGAATGGCTGAACCAGAATCAGCTGTGTTGCCAATTACACCATACCCCAATGGGTTCCAATCTCCGGGTGTCACCACCCGGCGAATGGGCCGAGAAGTAGGTTAGCAGGATGGCGGCCAAATAGCACAAACGAGCAGGTCGCAACCACTATTTCGCATACTTCGCATGGGCGTCGCGCAACCGCTGGAGCGACTTGTCGGCACCGAGCACCGTCATCGACTCGTACAGCGGCGGGCTCACCGCCGCCCCGGTGACCGCGACGCGCACCGGCCCGAACGCCTTGCGGGGTTTGAGCTCGAGTCCGTCCACCAGCGCAGACTTCAGCGCGGCCTCGATCGTCGGGGTATCCCACGGCGCCAGCCCGTCGAGCGCGGTGATCGCGGCGTCGAGCACCGGCGCGGCGTCGGCACCGAGGTTCTTCGCCGCCGACTTCTCGTCGATGACGAAGTCGGCGTCGTCGACGTAGTGGAACTTGATCAGATCCCACGCGTCACCGAGGACCTGGATGCGCGTCTGGATCAGTTCGGCGAGCGCCTCGAACGCCGGGTCGCCGACGGGGGACTCGGCGAATCGGCCCTGGGCCACCAGGTAGTCACCCAGGCGCGAGGCGAAATCGGCCGGCGCCAGCATCCGGATGTGCTCGGCGTTGATCGCCTCCGCCTTGCGCTCGTCGAAGCGGGCCGGGTTGGAGTTCACATCGCCGATGTCGAAGGCCTCGATCATCTGCTCGAGGGTGAACACATCGGTGTCGCCGCTGAACCCCCACCCGAGCAGCGCCAGGTAGTTCAACAGCCCCTCAGGCAGGAAGCCGCGGTCGCGGTGGTGGAACAGGCTCGACTGCGGATCCCGCTTGGACAGCTTGCGGTTGCCCTCCCCCATGACGAACGGGAGGTGCCCGAACTGCGGGACGCCGTCGGCGACGCCGATCCGCTCGAGCGCCCGATACAGCGCGATCTGGCGCGGGGTCGACGAGAGCAGGTCCTCGCCGCGCAGCACGTGGGTGATCTTCATCATGGCGTCATCGACGGGGTTGACGAGCGTGTAGAGCGGGTCGCCGCTGGCGCGGCTGAGCGCGAAGTCGGGTACCGTGCCGGCCTTGATCGTCGTATCCCCGCGCACGAGATCGGTCCAGGTGATGTCCTCGTCGGGCATCCGCAACCGCACCACCGGGTTACGACCATCGGCCCGATAGGCGGCCCGCTGCTCATCGGTCAGATCACGGTCGAAGTTGTCGTAGCCCAGTTTGGGATCGCGCCCGGCCGCCCGGTGGCGCGCCTCGACCTCCTCGGGGGTCGAAAAGGCCTCGTAGGCCTCTCCCGCCTCGAGCAGGCGGGCGACGACGTCGCGGTGGATGTCGCGGCGCTCCGACTGGCGGTACGGACCGTAGGGGCCGCCGACCTCGGGGCCCTCGTCCCACTGCAGGCCCAGCCAGCGCAGCGCATCGAGAATCGCGGCATAACTCTCCTCGCTGTCGCGCGCGGAGTCGGTGTCCTCGATGCGGAAGACGAAGTCACCGCCGTTGTGGCGGGCGTAGGCGTAGTTGAACAGCGCGGTGCGGATCAGCCCGACGTGCGGGGTGCCGGTGGGCGACGGACAGAAGCGGACGCGAACAGTGCTGGTCATGGCGTCAACGGTAGCGAATCCCGCCGGACGCCCGACGACCGGCGTCAGTGCTTGGCCAGGAACTCCAGCAGCAGCTCGTTGACCCGTGCGGGCTGCTCCAGGTAGCCGAAATGACCGGCCTTGTCGACCACGGCGTATTCGGCGCCCGGAATCACGTCGGCCACCTCGCGGGCCAGGAACTCCGGCAGTGTTCGGTCGTCGGCGAACCCGACGACGAGGGACGGGCGGGTGATCTGCCGATACGCCTCGAGCCGATCGGCCTCTTCCTCGTGCACGCCCAGCTGGGCGCGAACCCCGGGGGTGACGCGTTGCGGCGAGAAGGCGATGATGTCGAGCCAATCGCGCGCGGACCGGTCGTCGGCCAGCGTGTGCGGCGACAGGTTGAGATGGGCGGTGACCGCGGCGACGTAGTCGGAGGGCAACTCGACGCCCTGGTCGTACAGGGCGCGCTCCCCCGCGCTGAACGCGCTCACCATCGGTGTGGGCCGCCCGTAGGTCGCCAACATCGTCGCCGAGCGGACCACGTCGGGTCGCGCCAGCGCCAGCTCCTGGGTGACCCGCGCGCCCAGCGACGTCCCGACGACATGCGCCGGGCCGGCGTCGAGGTGCTCAATGAGGGCGGCGGTGTCGGCGACCATGTCGTCGATGCTGAATCCCGTCGCGCATTCCGACGACGGGGCGATCCCGCGGTTGTCGAAGGTGACCGTGCGGTATCCGGCACGGACCAGGGCGGGGACCTGGTTGGCCTTCCACACGCGTCCGGGGCTGCCGGTGCCCATCACCATGACGACGAGTTCTCCGGCGCCGCCGGAGTCCTCGTAGGAGAGGGTGATCCCGTTGACCTGGGCGAGGGTCGGTGCGGCCGGTCTGGTCACTTATCGACCACCGGGTTGCTCAGCGTGCCGAGTCCGGCGACCGTGACCGACACCCGTTCGCCCGCAACCATCGGCCCGATCCCCTCCGGGGTGCCGGTCAGGATCACATCGCCGGGCAGCAACGTCATCACCGCGGACACCCATTCGACGAGGGATCCCACGTCGTGCAGCATCAGCGAGGTCCGCGACTCCTGCTTGACCGAGGTCTGGCCGTCGAGGCCGGTCAGCTCGGTGCGGATCGCCACATCCGACGGGTCGAACTCGGTCTCGATCCACGGGCCCAGCGGGCAGAACGTGTCATACCCCTTGGCACGGGTCCACTGGCCGTCGAGCTTCTGCTGGTCGCGCGCCGTGACGTCGTTGGCGACCGTGTAGCCGAGGATCGCATCCTTGGCGGCACTCGCCGCGACGTCCTTGCACGGTCGGCCGATGACCACCGCCAGTTCGCCCTCGTAGTCGACCCGCTCCGCCGACGGCGGGCGCACGATGGGCACTTCCGGACCGATGATCGAGGTATTGGGCTTGAGGAAGATGACCGGTGTCTCCGGCGCCTCCGATCCCATCTCGGCCGCGTGGGCCGCGTAGTTCTTTCCCACGCAGATCACCTTCGACGCCAAGATCGGCGCGAGCACCCGCACGTCGGCCAACGGCCAACTGCGGCCGGTGAACGTCGGCGCGCCGAAGGGGTGCTCGGCGATCTCCCGTGCGGTCTCCGCCCCGGATTCACCCTCGATTGCAGCGAAGGCCACGCCATCCCGGGTGGCCACACGTCCTAGTCGCATGCCCGCCAGCCTATCCCACGTTCCGGGATCCCCTCTCGCCGACCGCTCTGGGCGAGTTCTACACTATGAAACTGTCCGTCTCATTCTATGAGACTCGCGATCCGACGAGCCTGTCGCGTTACGGCGCCGACATCAGAGGGGAGCCCGCGTGACCAGCCCATCACCGGCAACCGCCACCAGCACCCGACGGTGGGTCATCCTGGCGAGTTCCCTGCTCGCAGCCATGGCCACCACCTGCCTCGCCAGTGGCGTCGCCTTTCTCATCCCCCGGCTGCACCAGGACGGGATGTCGTTGCCGGCCGCCTCGGTCCTCGCCTCGGCGCCGATGGTCGGCATGGTCGCAACCACCCTGCTGTGGGGTTGGGCACTCGACCGCGTCGGTGAGCGCACCATCCTGGTCCTGTCTTTGTCACTCACCGTCGCCGCGACAGTGGCGACGACGGCCGCCTCCGCGCTGCACGCGCCGGCGTGGGCGTTGTGGATCGGACTGTTCGCCGCGGGCGCCGTTGCCGCGTCGACGAATGGCGCCAGCGGGCGCATCGTCGTCGGCTGGTTCCCTGCGCACCAGCGCGGCACCGCGATGGGAATCCGCCAGATGGCCCAGCCGCTGGGCGTGGGCGTCACCGGCTTGACCGTCCCCGTGCTCGCCCAGCGGTTCGGCACCACCGCGGGGTTCGTCGTGTTCGTCGTCGTCGCCGTCGTCGCGCTGGTGGCAACCGTGCTGTGGATCGTCGATCCCCCGCATCCGGATTCGCCGACCGAGTCCGGCGGCACGAACCCGTACCGGCGCGGGTCCTTCTTGGTCCGCGTCCACGCCGTGAGCGTGCTGTTGGTCATCCCCCAGGTGGCGCTGTGGACCTTCGTGCCCGCCTGGCTGATCATCGCGCGCCACTGGCCGCCGTTGCAGGTCGGGATCGCGGTGACCGCCACCCAAGTCGTCGCGGCACTCGGGCGCATCGTCGCGGGGCGTTGGTCCGACGCCTGGGGGTCGCGGATGCGGCCGATCCGGATCATCGCCGCGGCCGCCACACTCCTCATGGCCGCATTGGCCGCCACCGACGCGATCAACAGCCCGGTGGCGGTGCTTGTCATGGTCGCGGCGTCGATCGTGGTCGTCGCCGACAACGGTCTGGCCTTCACCGCGATTGCCGAGTACGCCGGCCCCGCGTGGAGCGGTCGCGGCCTGGCCATCCAGAACACCAGCCAGTACATCGCCAGTGCCGCGTCGGTCCCGCTCATCGCCGCGGTCATCGACGGCCACGGCTATGCCTGGGCCTATGCCCTGTGCGCCCTGCCCCCGCTGATCGGACTGGCCCTCGTCCCCCGCGACCCCCGCTGATCCACGAGGGAGTAGTGAAACGACGTCACCCGTTCCCGATGTTGTTCTATTTTAGATAGAACTATAGAATCAAGACATGCTGATTCGGATCGACCCCGCCGACCGCACCGCGCTCTACGAGCAGGTGGCGGCGTCGGTGCGCGGCGCCGTCGCCCGCGGCGAGGTGGCCCCGGGTGACCGACTGCCCACCGCGCGCGAGGTCGCCGCACTGCTCGACATCAACATGCACACCGTCTTGCGCGCGTATCAGATCCTGCGCGACGAAGGCGTCATCGAACTGCGCCGCGGCCGCGGCGCCGTCATCGCCCAGAACGCACCGACGACCGCCGAGCTCACCACCGCCATCGACCGACTACTCGAGGTCGCGCGTCGGCACGGGGTGAGCATCGATGCCCTGATCACCACCCTCACCGAAAGGAGCGCCCCATGAGCGCCGACCCGACCCGCACGACGATGCCGAGAATCCGCCTGATCACCACAGTCGTCGGCCTCTGCCTCGGCATCGGCACCCTCGGCTCGATCCTGATCGCGTCCTGGCGCCACGGCCTCCCCGACCCGATCGCCACCCACTTCGGCACCTCCGGACCGAACGGTTTCACCTCGACACCGTGGGTGATCGCCCAGCCGTTGATCGTCGCCGCGGTGTGCGCCGGCGTCGGGGCCGCACTGTTGCTGTCCGACCTCCCGCGCGCCGCGGCCCAATGGCTCGTCGGCTTCGCCACCGGCATGGCGGGCGGAATCGTCACGCTGATGGTCCTGCTGGTCGAGGGGCAACGCGGACTGGCCGACGCCACGAAGGCCACCTTCACCCCGTGGTCGATTCTTGTCGCCATCGCAGTCGGGGCCGCCCTGGGCCTCGGTGCCGCACGACTGGTCCCCCGCTGGCGCGATGCGCTCCCCGCCGTCGACGGAGACGAACCGGTGGCGCAGCTGGGTCCGGAGGAGAGGTTCGTCTGGACCCGGCGCGCAACGTCCTCGGCGCCGGTGGCCGCACTGGCCGTGGTCGCCATGCTTCCCTTGGGCGCGGTCGCCTGGGCGACCCACAGTTGGCTGCCGCTCGCGGCGGCCGCCTTCACGCTGGCCCTCGTCGCGGTGATGTGGTCGGTGCGCGTGACCATCACCCGGACCGCGGTGTCGATCCGCTCCGCCGTGGGTTGGCCGCGAATCACCATCTCGCTCAACGATATCGAGCGCGCCGAAGTCGTCCAGGTCAGCGCCCTGCGCGACTACGGCGGCTACGGCTACCGCATCGGCATCGGCGGCCGGCTCAGCGGAAGCAAGGGATTCGTCCTGCGCTCCGGGACCGCCCTGTTACTCGTCAAGCGCGACGGCGGCCGCGAAGTCGTCGTCGTCGACGATGCCGCGACCGCCGCGGGCCTGGTGAATGCTGTCTGCCGCGCGGGTTAGACGCGTGCCAGGATCCGGTCGCCCACCTCGACGGTGTTGACCGGCCCGTCGCCGCGCTCGGCGACGTCGGCGGCCACCGCCTGCTCGACGCGCACCGCGTCGGCCTCGCGGCCGAGGTGGCGCAGCAACAGCGCCGCCGAGAGGATCGCCGCGGTCGGATCCGCCTTGCCCTGGCCGGCGATGTCGGGCGCGCTGCCGTGCACCGGCTCGAACATCGACGGATTGGCACCGGTGGCATCGATATTGCCCGATGCGGCCAAACCGATACCGCCGGTGACCGCGGCCGCCAAGTCGGTGACGATGTCGCCGAACAGGTTGTCGGTCACGATGACGTCAAACCGCGACGGATCGGTCACCAGGTAGATCATCGCCGCATCGACGTGGCAGTAGTCAGTAACGACGTCGGGGAACTCCGCCCCGACCTCGTCGACGGTGCGCTGCCACATCGAGCCGGCAAAGGTGAGCACGTTGGTCTTGTGCACCAGGGTCAGCTTCTTGCCGCGGGCCTGCGCCCGGGCGAACGCATCCCGGACGACGCGCTCGATGCCGAATCGCGTGTTGACGCTCACCTCGGTCGCCACCTCGTGCGGGGTCCCGACCCGGATCGCACCGCCGTTGCCGGTGTACGGCCCCTCGGTGCCCTCGCGCACGACGACGAAGTCGATCGACGGATCGCCGGGTTGATTCGGCCCGCTCGCTCCGCTCCCGGCGCCGGCCAACGGCGACGACACCCCGGCCAGCAGCACCGACGGCCGCAGGTTGACATGGTGGTCCATGGCGAACCGCAGCTTCAGCAGGAAGCCGCGCTCCAACACTCCCGACGGCACGCTCGGGTCACCGATCGCACCCAGCAGGATGGCGTCGTGCTCGCGCAGCGAGGCCAGATCCGCGTCGGTGAGCAGCTCCCCGGTCGCGTGGTAGCGGCGGGCACCGAAGTCGTACTCGGTGGTGCTCAGGTCGGGGTCGAGCTTCTCGAGGATCCGCAGCGCCTGGGCGACGACCTCGGGACCGATCCCGTCACCGGGGATGACCGCGAGTTTCACGACAGATCCACCTGCTTGACCAGGTTTGCCTCGACCGACTTGCCGATCTTGCCGACGAGCTCGTCGGACAGCTCGCGATCGACGCGCAGCATGACCGTCGCGCCTTCCCCGCTCGCGTCCTGCGACAGGGCTGCGGCCTGGATGTCCACGCCCTCCTCGCCCAGGGCGGTCGCGATCTTGCCCAGCGAGCCCGGCTTGTCGGCGTAGCTGAGGACCAGGTTGTGGCCCTCGGCGCGCAGGTCGAAGTTGCGGCCGTTGATGTTGACGATCTTCTCCACCTCGCGCGGGCCCGACAGGGTGCCGGCGACGTTGTGGGTCGAGCCGTCCGGGAACACCGCCCGCACGTCGACGACGCTGCGGTGGTTCGGGCTCTCGGTCGCGCGGGTGACCTCGCTGGTCACCCCGCGGGTCTGTGCCACCGACGGCGCGTTGACGAAGGTGACCGGCTCATCGGTCGTCGCCGAGAACACCCCGCGCAAAGCAGAGAGGCCCAAGACGTCGACACTGTTCGCGGCCAGCTCGCCGCGGACGTCGACGGTGACCGTCGCCGGCACGTCGGCGCTGATGGCGCCCACCATGACGCCGAGCTTGCGGGTGAGTTCGAGCCACGGCGCGACCTCGTCGTCGACGGCGCCGCCGGTGATGTTCACCGCGTCGGGCACGAACTGTCCAGCCAGGGCGAGGCGGACGCTCTTGGCGACGTCGGTGCCGGCACGGTCCTGCGCCTCGGCGGTCGATGCGCCCAGGTGCGGGGTCACGACAACCTGATCCAGCTCGAACAGCGGCGAATCGGTGCACGGCTCGCTGTTGAAGACGTCCAGGCCGGCGCCGCGGACCTGGCCGGAGGTGATGGCGTCGGCCAGGGCTTGCTCGTCGATCAGCCCGCCGCGCGCGGCGTTGATGATGATGACGCCCTTCCGGGTCTTGGCCAGCTGGTCGGCACCGATCAGTCCGGCCGTCTCCGGCGTCTTGGGCAGGTGGACGGTAATGAAGTCCGCCCGTTCCAGCAGCTCGTCGAGCGTGACGAGTTCAATGCCCAGCTGCGCGGCGCGGGCCGCGGACACGTAGGGGTCGTACGCGATGATCTTGGTCTCGAAGGCGCCCAGTCGCGCGGCGACCAACTGGCCGATGCGGCCGAGGCCGACCACGCCGACGGTTTTGTCGAAGAGCTCGACACCGGAGAACGACGAGCGCTTCCAGGTGTGCTCCTTGAGGGTGGCGTCGGCGGCGGGTACCTGCCGGGCGGTGGCCATCAGCAGGGCGATCGCGTGCTCGGCCGCGGAGTGGATGTTCGACGTCGGGGCGTTGACCACCATCACCCCGCGCTCGGTCGCGGCCGGGACGTCGACATTGTCGAGCCCGACGCCTGCGCGGGCGACGATCTTCAGGTTGGGTGCCGCGGCGAGGACCTCGGCGTCGACCGTCGTGGCCGAGCGCACCAGCAGGGCATCGGCTTCACCGACGGCCTCGAGAAGCTTGGGCCGATCCGGGCCGTCGACCCACCGCACCTCGACTTCATCGCCGAGCGCCTCGACGGTCGAAGGGGCCAACTTGTCGGCAATAAGGACAACTGGACGGCCAGCTGCGGTCACGGGTGTCTCCTGACGGCGATTACGAACGGTTTCGGTTTATCGGATATCCGGGCAGGTGGCGCCCGGTACCCCGACAAGTTTAGTGGCCGCCGTCTGCCCGGTTGCACCCCGGTCGGCCACACCCCGCTAGGATGTGACGGCGCGCACTGCGCTATCGCAAATGTGAACCGTGACCGGATCCGCACCGGCAGCCACGGTAGGATTCTCCAGACCCGCACGGATTCCGCCGCCAACCGGCAAACCCGGGTATCGTGGGCAGGCCGCCTGAAAGGGCGGCGCCGGGGAAATACCAAGTCACGGGACCAACGAACTGGAGTTATTTGATGACACGGAAGCTGACCGCCGTTTTTGCGGTCATGGCCGCGCTTGTGCTCGGCGGACTGGGGAGCAGCGCAGCGTTGGCCGCCCCGCAAGTCCCGGTGGGCGCCGGGTCGGGCATCTTGGTCCTCAAGGGCGGCTCGTCGGCAGCGGCGTGCACGCTGACCGCCATCGGCCGTTCCCGTAACGGAAACAAGTTGATCGGTATCACCGCCGGACACTGCGGAACGCCCAGCCAGCGGGTCTACTCCGAGGTGTTCCAGAACCGCGGCCAGATCGGCACGATCACCTACTCCGCCGCCGACCTGGACATGGCCATCATCGAGTTCAACGGCAACGTCGGCCCGCGCCGCACCAACCGCGGCTTGACCATCACCCAGATCGACCCGCGCCCGGTCCAGTTCCCGACGATCATGTGCAAGACCGGCCGCACCACCGGCCAGACCTGTGGCGTCGCATGGGCCTCCGACAACAAGTCGCACTTCTCCCAGATGTGCGTCATCGAGGGCGACTCGGGCGCACCGGTGACCGTCGGCAGCCGGCTCGTCGGCATGGTCAACGCCTACTACTTCACCGCCTGCATCGGCCCGGAGACCGGCACCAACATCGGCCCGATCATGAACCGGATCGCTCGCACCCAGTACGGCGGCTTCCGCCTCATCTGACCGAGCACCGCCCGGCACCACGAACCCCGCACCTCGGTGCGGGGTTCGTCTTTGTTGGGGTGTCCACTCGACGAGAAACAGGGCCCAGTCGACGGATTCGAGGGCCCAGTCGACGGAATTGAGGGCCCAGTCGACGGAATTGAGGGCCCAGTCGACGGAACTGAGGGCCCAGTCGGCGAAAAGCGGGAGCCCGCACCGGAATTCCGGTGCGGGCTCCGTCGAGCGGGCTCGAGTTGAGACCTAGGCGGTCTCGGTGATCGGGCGGTCGACCCAGCTCATCAGGTCGCGCAGCTTCTTACCGGTGACCTCGATGGGGTGCTCGGCGTTCTGCTTGCGCAGCTCCTCCAGCTCCTTGTTGCCGTTCTCGACGTTGGCAACGAGGCGGCGGGTGAACTCGCCGGACTGGATGTCGGCCAGGATCTCCTTCATCCGCTCCTTGGTGCCGGCGTCGATGACGCGCGGGCCGGAGAGGTAGCCGCCGAACTCGGCGGTGTCGGAGACCGAGTAGTTCATCCGCGCGATGCCGCCCTCGTACATGAGGTCGACGATCAGCTTCAGCTCGTGGAGAACCTCGAAGTAGGCCATCTCCGGGGCGTACCCGGCCTCGACCATGACCTCGAAGCCGGTCTTGACCAGTTCCTCGGTACCACCGCAGAGCACGGCCTGCTCACCGAACAAGTCGGTCTCGGTCTCTTCCTTGAACGTGGTCTTGATGACGCCCGCCCGGGTGCCGCCGATGCCCTTGGCGTACGACAGCGCGAGGGCCTGGCCCTCCCCCTTCGGGTCCTGGTGCACGGCGATCAGCGCGGGCACACCCTTGCCGTCGACGAACTGGCGGCGGACCAGGTGGCCCGGGCCCTTCGGCGCGACCATGGCCACGGTGACGTTCTCCGGGGCCTTGATCAGCTCGAAGTGGATGTTGAGGCCGTGGCCGAAGAACAGCGCGTCGCCGTCCTTGAGGTTCGGCTCGATGTCCTCGGTGAAGATCTTGGCCTGGCTGGTGTCCGGCGCGAGCAGCATGATGACGTCGGCCCAGGCCGCCGCCTCCGCCGCGGTCATGACCTTGAGGCCCTGCTCCTCGGCCTTGGCGCGCGACGCCGAGCCCTCGCGCAGGCCGATGGCGACGTCGACGCCCGAGTCGCGCAGCGACAGCGAATGCGCATGCCCCTGGCTGCCGTAGCCGATCACCGCGACCTTGCGGCCCTGGATGATCGACAGGTCGGCATCGTCGTCGTAGAACATCTCGACTGCCACAGTTGGTTCCCTTCAGGAGTGGTGGCCGGCGGCGCCGGCCGATTGGTTGGTTCCGATTGTCTCAGGTGGCGCGGACGCGCTACCGGTTGGTGGACATGCTTCGCGGACCGCGGCCGAGGGTGACGGCCCCGGACTGCGCGATCTCGCGGATCCCATACGGGTCCAGCATCCGCAAGAGCGCATCCAGTTTTTCATTCGTGCCCGTCGCCTCGACGGTCACCGACTCCGGCGCCACGTCGATGATGTGGGCGCGGAACAGATCGACGATCTGCAAGACTTCGCCGCGCTGGGCGGCATCGGCACGGACCTTGATCATCACGAGCTCGCGGCTGACCGACTGGGTCGGGTCCTGCTCGACGATCTTGATGACGTTGACCAGCTTGTTGAGCTGCTTGGTCACCTGCTCGAGGGGGAAGTCTGCCACCTCGACCATGATCGTCATCCGGGACATGCCCTTGATCTCGGTCGGGCCGACGGCCAGCGACGCGATGTTGAAGCCGCGCCGGGAGAACAATCCCGACACGCGGGCGAGAACACCCGGACGGTCCTCGACCAAGACCGAAAGCGTATGCGTGGTCACTTGTCCTCCTCCGTCGCGTCGGCGCTCTCGCCGGCCGCCATCACTTCGTGGATCACAGCCGGCTCGGAGGCCGCCTCGTCGTCGTCGAACAACGGCCGGATGTCGCGGGCCGCCATGATCTCGTCGTTGCCGGTACCGGCGGCGACCATCGGCCACACCTGCGCATCGGCGCCGACGATGAAGTCGATCAGCACCGGACGGTCGTTGATCTCGCGCGCCTTGGCGATCGTCTCGGCGACGTCCTCCTCGCGCTCGACGCGGAAGGCGACGCACCCCAACGCCTCGGCCAGCTTCACGAAATCCGGGATCCGGCGCGAGTGGGTGGCCAGGTCGGTGCTGGAGTAGCGCTGGTCGTAGAACAACGTCTGCCACTGGCGCACCATGCCCAGGTTGCCGTTGTTGATCAGCGCCACCTTGATCGGGATGCCCTCGATCGCACAGGTGGCCAGCTCCTGGTTGGTCATCTGGAAGCAGCCGTCGCCGTCGATGGCCCAGACCTCGAGCTCGGGATCGGCCATCTTGGCCCCCATGGCGGCCGGGATCGAGTAGCCCATGGTGCCCAGCCCACCCGAATTGAGCCAGGTGCGCGGGTTCTCGTAGGAGATGAACTGGGCCGCCCACATCTGGTGCTGGCCGACGCCGGCGACATAGGCGGCGTCCGGCCCGGCGGCCTTGCCCAGCTCCTCGATGACGAACTCGGGCGAGAGTGAACCGTCGGACTGCTTGTCGTAGCTGAGCGGGAAGGTGTCGCGCAGATTGTCGAGGTAGGCCCACCACTCGGTCATCTCGGGCAGCTTCGCCCCGGTGGCCAGCTCGGCGCGCAGCGCCTCGATCAGGTCGCCGATGACGGCCTGGCAATCCCCGACGATCGGCACGTCGGCGTGACGGTTCTTTCCGATCTCGGCCGGGTCGATATCGGCGTGGATGACCTTGGCGTCGGGCGCGAAGGAGTCCAACTGGCCGGTCACCCGGTCGTCGAAGCGTGCTCCCAGGGTGATCAGCAGATCGCTGCGCTGCAGGCCGGCGACGGCCGAGACCTTGCCGTGCATGCCGGGCATGCCGATGTGCTGCCGGTGCCCGTCGGGGAACGCGCCGCGGGCCATCAGCGTGGTGACGACGGGGATTCCGGTCAGCTCGGCGAGCTCCATCAGCTGCGGCGCGGCGTTGGCCTTGATCACGCCACCGCCGACGTAGAGCACCGGCGACGTGGACGCCAGGATCATCCGGGCCGCTTCGCGGACCTGCTTGCCGTGGGGCTTGACCACCGGGCGGTAGCCGGGCAGGTCCAGCTGCGGCGGCCACGAGAAGGTCGTCTGCGCCTGCAGGATGTCCTTGGGGATGTCGACGAGGACCGCGCCGGGGCGGCCGCTCTCGGCGAGGTAGAACGCCTCGGCCATCACCTTGGGAATGTCGGCGGCGTTGCTGACCAGGAAGTTGTGCTTCGTGATCGGCATGGTGATGCCGGAGATGTCGGCCTCTTGGAAGGCGTCGGTGCCGATCAGGCCCCGCCCGACCTGGCCGGTGATCGCGACCACCGGGACCGAGTCCATCTGCGCGTCGGCCAGCGGGGTGACCAGGTTGGTCGCACCGGGCCCGGAGGTCGCCATCATGACCCCGGCACGGCCGGCGATCTGGGCATAGCCGGTGGCGGCGTGGCCGGCACCCTGCTCGTGGCGGACCAGGACGTGGCGGACCTTCTCGGAGTCCAGCAGCGGATCGTAGGCGGGAAGGATCGCGCCACCCGGGATGCCGAACACCACGTCGACGCCGAGTTCCTCCAGGGAGCGGACGACCGACTGGGCGCCGCTGACCCGTTCGGGGGCGACGGTTCTGGATGGGGAGGTTCGCAACGTACCGCCGGCGGGCGACTTCGTGCGCAACGTGTCAAACGTCTGCGCCGAGTCGGAACCGGTGGCATCTGCTGTCGGAGCGCTCACGAGCGTGCTTCCTTCTTGGGCCGGGTCTTCGTTGACGGGGTATGGGCAATAAAAAACCCTCGACAGCGATGGGCTGTGCGAGGGGCGCGTCGATCGTGACGGGGGTCTACGAAGTGACCGGTCAGGCGACGCGCCGACCGAGTACTACGAGAATGCCGTTGGTGATCACGAAGACAACATTAGGACTGCGCAATACGGCTAGTCAAACCGCCCGGCGGCAACCCGGCCGGACGGGGCCCCGTGCGGCGTGATGACACAATGGGTTCGTGGCTGCCCCCGATTCCCCCGACCTCCCCATCTATCCTCCTGCTGACCCGCGCGTCGAGACCCCGGCCGAGCCGCTGGTTCTCCGCCTGTCCGGCATCGCCTACCTCGCCGCCATCGGCGTCCTGGTCATCGCACTCGTCTTCGCCGGGGTCGACATCCGCTACCTCGGGTGGACGCTCCTCGCCCCGATCGTGCTGGTCCTGTGGATCCGCCGGCTGCGCACCGCCGTCGACGACGACGGGCTGACCGCCTACCGCACCTTCCGCACCGACCGGATCGCCTGGTCCGACGTCGCGGGTCTGCAGTTCCCCAAGTGGTCGGCGGTCCGCGCGGTGACCACCTCCGGTGACCGGATCCCGTTGCCCGCGGTCGGCTTCCACGACCTGCCGGCCATTGCCGAGCGCAGCGGCGGCCGCGTGCCCGACCCCTTCGCCGCCGAACGCGCCGCCCGGTCGCTCGACGACTGACCCCAGCCACGGAAGGGTCGCGATGCAGACCGCCGCCACCGCCAAGAACGTGCAGCAGGCGATCGAGAGGGGTCATCTCGCCGACGCCGGCGCCGAACTGGCCGCCCTGCCGGCCCAAGACGCCGCCGCGGTCCTCGACGCCCTGGACCGCAAGACGCGCACCATCGCCTTCCGGGTGCTGCCCAAGGACCGGGCGGTCCGCGTCTTCGACCACCTCGACCCCGACGCGCAGGCCGACCTCGTTTCGACGCTGGGCACCGCCGACGTCGCCGAGGCCTTCGACCACCTCGACCCCGACGACCGCGCCGAACTACTCGACGAACTCCCCGCGAAGATCGCCAAGCAGCTGATCCGCAACCTGTCCCCCGCCGAACGCGAGGCGACCGCGGTGGTGTTGGGCTTCCCGCGCGGCTCGGTCGGACGGCGGATGAGCCCGGAGTACATCCACGTCTTCGACGACGAGCGCTGCGGCACCGCGGTCGAGCGGGTCAAACGCCGCGGCCGCGACGCCGAAACGATCTACGCCATCCCGGTCACCGACCACCAACGCCGGCTGGTCGGCGTGGTCGGGCTGCGCGAGATCCTGCTGGCCGATCCCGACGAGCCGGTCGCCGACCACGCCAACCCGCCGATCTTCGCCCGTGCCGACGAGGATGCCGAATCGGCGGCCCGCCGGTGCGTGGACCGCGGCGTGCTGGCCATGCCGGTGGTCGACCACGAGGGTCGGCTGATCGGGATCCTGACGCTCGACGACGCCGCCGAGGTCGTCGAGGCGGCGCGCGACGAGGACGAGGCCCGCGCCGGCGCCCGCGAACCGCTGCGGACGCCGTATTTGCAGTCGTCGATCCTCGCCATCACCCGGGCGCGCGTCGTGTGGCTGTTCGTCCTCGCCGTGTCCGCCATCCTGACGGTCAACGTCCTGGAAGTCTTCGAGGGGACCCTCGAGCAAAAGGTGGCACTGGCCCTGTTCATCCCGCTGCTGACCGGCATCGGCGGCAACACCGGCTCCCAGGCGGCGACCACGGTCACCCGCGCCATCGCCACCGAGGAGGTGACCGGCACCGACGTCGCCCGCGTGGCGTTCAAGGAGGTCCGCGTCGGCCTCACCATGGGGGCCGCCCTCGGTCTCGTCGGGTTCGGCGTCGCGGGCCTGGCCTACGACCGCGGCATCGGGACCGTGATCGGCCTGACGATCGTCTCGGTCTGCGCCGTCGCCGCCACGGTCGGCGGGGTGATGCCGTTGGCTGCGCGCGCCATCAAGGTGGACCCGGCCGTCTTCTCCACCCCGTTCATCAGCACGTTCTGCGACGCGACCGGGCTCGTCATCTACTTCACCATCGCCAAGGCCGTCCTGGGCATCTGAGGCCGGGCCGCCCGGCTGGGGAATAATCGCTGGCCCCCGCGGCGTAGAATATGACCAGTAGCTTTCCATGTGCGCGCAGCTCACCAGCCCGATGCTGAGCGCCCCGTCGACTCCGAGCGAGGATCCCATGCCACCCCTCCGGTCACGCACCACCACCGTCGGCCGAGAGGCTGCCGGAGCGCGCGCCCTCTGGCGCGCGACCGGTATGACCGACGACGATTTCGGCAAGCCGATCGTCGCCATCGCGAACTCCTACACCCAGTTCGTCCCCGGCCACGTCCACCTCAAGAACGTCGGCGAGATCGTCGCCGACGCGGTGAAGGAAGCCGGCGGCATCGCGCGCGAGTTCCACACGATCGCCGTCGACGACGGGATCGCCATGGGCCACGGCGGCATGCTGTATTCGCTGCCCAGCCGCGAGATCATCGCCGACTCCGTCGAGTACATGGTCAACGCGCACACCGCCGACGCGCTGGTCTGCATCTCCAACTGCGACAAGATCACCCCCGGCATGCTCAACGCCGCGCTGCGGCTCAACATCCCGACCGTCTTCGTCTCCGGCGGCCCGATGGAGGCCGGCACCTCGGTGGTCGTCAACGGCGTCGTCCACCCCGGCCTGGACTTGGTCGACGCGATCTCCGCGTCGGCCGACAGCAACGTCAACGACAAGGAGCTGCTCGAGGTCGAGCGGTCGGCCTGTCCCACCTGCGGTTCGTGTTCGGGCATGTTCACCGCCAACTCGATGAACTGTCTGACCGAGGCGCTGGGTCTCTCGCTGCCCGGCAACGGCTCGACGCTGGCCACGCAGGTCGCCCGCCGCAACCTGTTCACCAGGGCCGGCGAACTGATCGTCGACATCGCCACCCGCTATTACCGCGACGACGACGAGTCGGTCCTGCCGCGCAACGTCGCCAGCCGCGAGGCTTTTGAGAACGCGATGGCCCTCGACGTCGCCATGGGTGGTTCCACCAACACCGTCCTGCACATCCTGGCCGCCGCCCAGGAGGCCGAGATGGACTTCAACCTGCACGACATCGACCGCATCTCGCGCAACGTCCCGTGCCTGGCCAAGGTCGCGCCCAACTCGCCGAAGTACTACATGGAGCACGTCCACCGGGCCGGCGGCATCCCCGCGATCCTCGGTGAGCTGAACCGCGCGGGCCTGTTGAACCAGAACGTCGCGCCGGTCCACGCCCCGTCGCTCAAGGAATACCTGGCCGACTGGGACATCCGCGGTGGCACGGCGACCGAAGAGGCCCTGGAGCTGTTCCACGCGGCACCCGGCGGCGTCCGCACCACCGAGCCGTTCTCCACGTCGAACCGGTGGGATTCGCTGGACACCGACGCCGCCGACGGCTGCATCCGCGACAAGGAACACGCCTACACCGTCGAGGGCGGCCTGTGCGTCCTGCACGGCAACCTGGCCGAGAACGGCGCAGTCCTCAAGACCGCCGGCGTCGACGAGTCGCTGTGGCACTTCCAGGGACCGGCGCGCGTCGTCGAGAGCCAGGAGGACGCCGTCCACGCCATCCTGTCGAAGGAGCTGCAGAAGGGCGAGGTCCTGGTCATCCGCTACGAGGGCCCTGCCGGCGGCCCGGGCATGCAGGAGATGCTGCACCCGACGGCCTTCATGAAGGGCACCGGGATGGGCAAGTTCTGCGGGCTGGTCACCGACGGCCGGTTCTCCGGCGGCTCGTCGGGCCTGGTCATCGGGCACGCCTCCCCGGAGGCGGCGGCCGGCGGCACCATCGGCCTGGTCGAGAACGGCGACGAAATCCTCATCGACGTCAAGAGCCGCACGCTGAAGGTCCTCGTCGACGACGAGGTGCTGGCCCAGCGCCGCGCCGCCATGGAGGCCTCGGATACGCCGTGGCAGCCGCGCGACCGCCAGCGCCCGGTCAGCAAGGCGCTGCGCGCCTACGCGAAGCTGGCCACCTCCGCCGACAAGGGTGCGGTCCGCCAGGTCGACTGATCCGTCGACTGATCCGGGGCGATCCGCCTAGCCCGGGTTCCCGGGCGAGGTCAGCGGATTGGTGCCGTTGAACAGCATCCACACGCCGACCGCGACGGCAATGCCGACGATGATCATCGCCACCGACCCGATTCCGGGCCGACGCGCCCAGCCGCGGGCGCCGTCGAGCGAGTAGCGCCCGGGTCCGCACAGGATGATGGTGATGAGCAAGACCACCAGGGCGGCCTCGAAGGCCGCCGAGCCCTTCTCGTCGGCGAACAGGTGGACGCCCCCGGCCAGGGTCACCCGGTAGACCAGGTCGAGGGAGGCCACCGCCAGCCCCAATGCGGCGATCACCGGCGTGATGAAGCCGAACACCAGCACGATTCCGACGACGATCTGTGTGACCGACCAGCCGACCGCCACCACCCCGGCAGATTGCTCGTCGAAACCGATCGCGCGGTTCGGCGTGTTCAGCAACGCGGTCTCGAACCCGTTGAGCGACGGTCCGTCCAACCAGCCGAACAGGCGGCGGGCACCGTCGACGGCGAGGTAGGCGCCGACGGCCAGGCGCAACACCAGAAGTCCCAGGTCGAGGGTGCCGCGACGGCTCTGGCGGGTCAGCTCCTCGACCTCGTCCTCGAGGTCGGTGATGCGGCGGCTCCGCTGCGCCTCGGCCTCTACCTCGTACGGCTCCCCGGTGCGCACCGGCACCGTCTCCGGCTCGGACACCAACGCCACCGGGGTGGCGGGCTCCTCGAATGCGACGGTGGCCCCCGAGTCGGGATCAGACCCCGAGTCGGCTTCGGGCTCCGCCTGGGCACCGCTCATCGACTCCGTCGACGCGGCACCGCGCACCGCCTCGGTGGGAACGGTCTCGGGCAGCGGATCGTCGATCAGCGCCGCCACCGGCGTCGGTGGGTGCTCCCGGGCTTCGACGGGGTCCGCCGCCGGGTCGTCGTCGACGGTCACCGGCGTCTCCCCGGTGATCGAGGGCTTGCGGTTCCAGCGGTGCGAGCGCCGCTGGGTCGGCGCCGGTTTGATGTTCGACTGCTCGCCCTGCTCCGCGCCGGCGCCGTTCTCCTCGGCAGTCTCGGCGTCGGTGGCCGGTCGTCGGTTCCGATCCGACGGCACGTCGAGGTCGTCGAGGCTGTCGATGCGCGAGTAGCCGCTGGGCGGCGCCGGAATCCGGGACTGTTCCACGCGGTGCTTGTCGTCGCGTTCGGCCTCGTCGCCGCCCGAGTCGTCGTTTCGATGCGAACCCATATCCCCCACGCTAGCGCGAAGCCGGCGGAATGGATCGCAGACGCGGCGGGGCCGCACCGACGCGGACCCGGGTCCGGCGCCGTCGCCCGTTTGTCCGACGCGCGCGCCGGTGTCGTCGGCGGCACCGGGTCGGCAGTCGCTAGGCTGGTCACCATGTCCGCCGATTCCACTGTCGACGCCGCACGCCCTCGGCGCCGAGCCCGCGCCGTGGGATCTGGGCGCCGTGCCGGGTTGGCGCTGGGCGCCGTCGTCGCGGTCCTGCTCACCGTGGGCCTCAGCGGGTGTGCCGATTTCAGCAAGGAAGACGCCGAGCGCAACGCCGGACCGTTCTCCAAGAACAATGAGTCTTTCGAGGTCAAGCGGCCGCCGAAGACCCCGCCGCGACCGCGCCCCGGGCTGCCGTCACCGCCGCCCGGACCGTGTGTCGATCCCGATCCCAATGTGATCACCACCTGCCTGCAATCGACGGCGAGCCTGCTGCCCGGCGACGCCACCGGCGAGTCGACCATCGTCGCCGAGCGGTCCACCGGCAAGATCATCTCCGCACGCCGGTTCTCGCCGCACAAGGTCGTCCAGTCGATCCCCGGCGTCGACGCCTCCGGCGACGGTGGCCTCATCGACTTCGCGCCGTCGCCGACCTATCGCGAAGACCGGCTGATCTACGCCTACATCACCACCGCCACCGACAACCGGATCGTCCGCATCGCCGCGGGCGACGTCCCCAAGCCGATCCTCACCGGTATCCCCAAGGGGCGCACCGGGAACCTGGGGTCGATGTTCTTCCGGTCGCGCGGCGAGTTGGTCGTCGCCACCGGTGACGCCGGGAACCCGGCCGCGGCCAACGACCCGGCGTCGCTGGCGGGCAAGGTGCTGCTGGTGACGAGCTTCTCCTCCGGCGCCAACCCCCGGCCGAAGATCCTCGCCTCGGGCGTCGGGTCGAACCCGGCGCTGTGCCCGTCCAACGACTCCATCTTCCTGGTGGACGGCACCTCCAACGCCGACCGCCTGGCCCAGCTGTCGGGCAAGTCGCTGCGCACGGTGTGGTCCTGGCCGGACAAGCCGGGCCTCGGCGGCTGCGCGGTGACCGCGGGCACGATCGCGGTGTCGACCATCCGCACGCAGCGGATCGAGACCCTGCAGGAGCCCACCCCGGAGAAGCCGTCGGTGGACAAGCCGGTCACGGTGCTGGAGAAGCGCTACGGCGCGATCGGCCGGATGACCGCCGTCGGCAACGGGGTGGTCCAGTTCGCGACGGTCAACAAACAGTACGGCCCCAAGGTCGTCTCCCAGGACGAGCGCGTCGTGCGCTTCGTCGTCCAGGCCGGCGGCGGGGGCGCCGAAAGCCGGATGTGAGTCGTCCCGACTGAAAAAGTCCCCCTGGTCAGCGGTCGAGGGAATTACTCCCTCGAATCGTCACCAGGGGGACTTTTTCAGCAGCGTTTCGGCTACTGGCAGGCGGCCAGCACGAGTTCTTTGACCCGGGCGGGATCGGCCTGCCCGCGGGTGGCCTTCATGACGTCGCCGACGATCTTGCCCGCCGCGGCCACCTTGCCGCCGCGGATCTTCTCCACGATGTCCGGGTTGGCCGCGAGTGCCTCGTCGACGGCGGTCTGCAGCGCCGAGTCGTCGCGCACGACCTCCAGCCCGCGGGCCGCGACGACCTCGTCGGGCTCCCCCTCGCCGTCGAGCACGCCGACGACGACCTGCTGGGCCAACTTGTTGGTGAGCTTGCCCTCGTCGACGAGTGCGACGACCCGGGCCACCTGCGGCGGGGTGATCGGCAGTTCGGCGAGCTCGATCGAGCGGCTGTTGGCCTGCTGGGCGAGGAAGGAAACCCACCAGCTGCGCGCGGCCTCGGGCGAGGCGCCCGCGTCGGCGGTGGCGATGATGAGGTCCACCGCGCCCACGTTGACCAGGTCGCGCATGACCTCGTCGGACACCCCCCACTCCTGCTGAATCCGCGCGCGGCGCACCCACGGCAGCTCGGGCAGCGTCGTGCGCAACTGTTCGATCCATGCCGCGTCCGGGCTCACCGGGGGCAGGTCGGGCTCGGGGAAGTACCGGTAGTCCTCGGCCGTCTCCTTGCGGCGCCCCGCCGAGGTGGAACCGTCGCCTTCGTGGAAGTGTCGGGTCTCCTGGATGACCTCGCCGCCCTCGCGCAGAACGGCACCCTGGCGGCACATCTCGTAGCGGACCGCGATCTCGACGCTTTTGAGGGAGTTCACGTTCTTCGTCTCGGTGCGCGTGCCGAACTCGGCCGCGTCCTTGGGCATCAGCGAGACATTGGCGTCGCAGCGCAGTGAACCCTGGTCCATGCGCACGTCGGACACCTCGAGCGCCTTGAGCAGGTCGCGCAGGGCGGTCACGTAGGCGCGCGCCACCTCCGGCGCCCGCTCCCCCGCACCGGTGATCGGCCGGGTGACGATCTCGACCAGCGGCACGCCGGCACGGTTGTAGTCGAGCAGCGAATGGCTGGCACCGTGGATACGCCCGGTCCCGCCGATGTGCAGCGACTTGCCGGTGTCCTCCTCCATGTGGGCGCGCTCGATGTCGACCCGCCAGGTGGTCCCGTCGGCGAGCTGCACGTCGAGGTAGCCGTCGAAGGCGATCGGCTCGTCGTACTGGCTGATCTGGTAGTTCTTCGGCTGGTCGGGGTAGAAGTAGTTCTTCCGCGCGAACACGCTCGACGGGCGGATGGAACAGTTGAGCGCCAACCCGATCCGGATGGCCGACTCGATCGCCGCCGCATTCGCCACCGGCAGCGAGCCGGGCAGGCCGATGCAGACGGGGCACACCTGCGTGTTCGGTTCGGCCCCGAAGGCCGTCGGGCAGCCGCAGAACATCTTCGTCGCGGTGCCGAGTTCGACGTGCACCTCCATCCCCAGTACCGGGTCGTATTCGGCGATGACGTCGTCGAACTCCATCAGCTCGGTCGCAGGCGCAGTCATGCGTCCAATCCTATCTAGTCGGCTCGGCGGCTCAGCCGAAGGCTGCCCGAGCCTCGCCGTAGAGGTCCAACGGGACGTTCTTCGTGTGGCCGACCGCCTCGGCGAAGGGCACCCGGACGATGTCGGTCCCCCGCAGCGCGAGCATCTGCCCCCAACCACCGTCGGCGATCAGTTCGGGGACACCGAAGCCGAAGCGGGTGCCCAGCACCCGGTCCCAGGCGCTCGGCACGCCACCGCGCTGGATGTGGCCGAGCACCGTCGCACGGGTCTCGATCCCGGTCTTCTCCTCGATGAGCGGAGCGAGGATCTCCCCGATCCCGCCCAGCCTCGGCCGGTTGAATCCGTCGAGTCCCTTGTGCGAGTGCGCCTCCTCCATGTCCGGGAAGGTGAACCCCTCGGCCACCACGACCATCGGCGCACGGCCGCGGTCGCGGACGCTGGTCACCCAGTCACACACCTGGTCCAGCGACTCCGGGGACTCGGGGATCAGGATGGCGTGTGCCCCGCCGGCCATCCCGGAGTAGAGCGCGATCCACCCGGCATGGCGCCCCATCACCTCGAGCACCATGCAGCGCTTGTGCGAGTTGCCGGTGGTGCGCAGCCGGTCGACGGCCTCGGTCGCGATCTCGACGGCGGTGTTGAAGCCGAAGGTGTAGTCGGTGGCGGCGAGGTCGTTGTCGATGGTCTTGGGCACGCCGACGGTGGGGATGCCGTCGCCGAAGAGGCGCGCCGCGGCCGCCATCGTCCCGTCGCCGCCGATCGCGATGACACCGTCGACGCCGATGCGCTCGAGGGTCTTCTTGATGTTCTCCGGCCCGCCGTCGGGCTCGGTGTACGGCCCGAACCGGCTGGTGCCCAGGATCGTGCCACCCTCCTTCGAGATACCGCGGACCGCCTGGCGGTCCAGCGTGATGGTCTCGCCGTAGACCAGCCCCCAAAAGCCGTCGCGGAACCCGACGTAGTCGAAATCAGCGTGACCGGAGTCGCTGTCCAACACGATGCCGCGGATGACCGCGTTCAGGCCGGGACAGTCGCCCCCGGACGTCAGGATGCCGTAACGGGCCATGGACGGTTCCTCCTCTGGATTCGGGGTGATCCCAAATCTAGCCGGAACGCGCCGACGCCGCCTGCCACTCCCCGCCGCCGGCGGTGGCAGACGAGCCGCTACGCCAGGCGTTGCGCGATCGCCGTCAACGCCGGCCACGGATCGCGCCCGACCACCTGCACCGCCACCTGGTCGGCGCCGGCCGTCAGATGGGCTTGCACCGCCGCCGCGACGACGTCTCCGTCGCCGTGCGGCACCAGCGCATCCCACAGCCGGTCGGTGCCACCGTCATCCAGGTCGGCATCGGTGAAGCCGAGCCGCTTCAGATTCGCCCGGTAGTTGGTCAACCCGAGGTAGAAGTCGTTGCCCTTGCGGGCCAGGGCCCGCGCGCGCTCGGAGTCGGTGTCGAGCACCACCTTCTGGTCGGGGACGAGTAGTGCGTCTCCGACCAGCGAGCGGGCTTCCTTCGTGTGCGCCGGAGTGGTCAGGTACGGGTGCGCGCCGGCGGTGCGCCCAGCGGCCAGCGCCAGCACCTTCGGCCCGAGTGCGGCCAGCACCGTTTCCTCCGCGGGAACGCCGTGCTCGGCCAAACCGTCGAGATAGTCGACCAGGGCCTCGAAGGGCTTGCGGTACTCCGCGGTCGCCTCGCGGTGTCCCGCGCCGACGCCGAGCAGGAAACGGTTGTCGAACCGGTCGGTGATCCGGTGGTGCGCGGCGGCGATCCCGCCCGGGCCGTCGGTCCAGATGTTCACGATGCCCGTGGCCACCACCAGCGACCGGGTCGCTGCCAGCAATTCGTCGACCACCGCCAGGTCCCCGCCCGGCGACCCGCCCAGCCAGATCGCCGAGTAGCCGAGCTCCTCCGCCTTGGCCGCGAAGTCGCCGTCGACCTGCGAATGGTGCCGCCAAATTCCGAGTTTGCCGAGTTTCACCGTCATGCTCGTGTCCAACACGACACTCACGCCGATCCTTCCCGGCGCGGCCTGTTCTAGGTGTACTTCCCCGTGAGGTTGTGTACGCGGTCTGAGGGGACTTGGCCGCCGATCCCGGTGTGGGGTCGGTGGTGATTGTAGTGGTGGAGCCATGCGGTGTAGGCGGCTTCTCGTTCGGCTTCGCTGGCATAGGGTTTCGCGTAGGCCCATTCGGCGGCCAGGGTCCGGTTGAAGCGTTCGACCTTCCCGTTCGTCTGTGGCCGGTAGGGCTTGGTCTTCTTGTGTTTGATCCCGGCGTCGGCCAGTGCTTCGGCGAACATCGTTGAGCGGTAGCAGGAGCCGTTGTCGGTCATCACTGCGGTCACCCTCACACCGTGCTCGGCGAAGAACGCGTTCGCCCGCCGCCAGAAGCCGGCCGCGGTCTCCTTGCGTTCGTCATCAAGGATCTCCGAGTACGCCACCCGGGAGTGGTCATCGACGGCGTGGTGCAGGTAGCGGTAACCACGCGAGCCCGGTGCTCCCGAGCGTGCTGCCCGGTCGCGGGCCACACCGGCGGTACGGTCGGCGGCTGATCCGCGACCATGCACACGCCAGCCGCCGCCGTCGGGGATTCGGCCTTGTTTCTTGATGTCGACGTGCACGAGCTGGCCGGGCCGGCCGACCTCGTACCGTTTCGGTTTCGGTCTGCGTACCGGCAGTCCGGTGGCCTGGTCGATATTGGCCAGCAGCGGCATCTGATAGCGGTCGAGGACCCGGCCGACCGTCGAACGCGGGATACCCAGGTGATAGGCGATCCGATGCGGGCCCCACCGGCGGGTGCAGCGCAGGTTGATGATCCGGCGCTCGGTGCGGCGGGGCAGCCGGGCCGGTGAACGTGTGGGCCGGGAACTGCGGTCGGTCAGCACCTGGCCGGCGCGGTAGCGGTCGGCCCACCGCTTGGCTGTGGCCGGTGAACACTGGAACCGTTCGGCAGCGCGCCGCAGTGACCAGCCCTGGTCCACCACGAGTGAAGCAAGACGTCGACGCCCCTCGGGCGTCAAAGGTGCGTTAGCGTGAGTCACGAAGACCTCCGTGGCTAGATGGTGGTTGTGGTAACCCACATCCTGCCCGGAGGTCTTCGCCTCACCTCAGATGTTCACAACGTGTCGGGGAAGTACATCTAGGGCGCGATCGGCCCGCGCGCCGCCTCGTAGGCGGCGCCGACCCGGTAGAGCCGGTCGTCGGCGAGCGCGGGAGCCATGATCTGCAGGCCCACCGGAAGACCGTCGGACAGCCCCGACGGCACCGACATCGCGGCCACGCCGGCCAGGTTCACCGGCAGCGTGCACAGGTCGAACAGGTACATGGCCAGCGGGTCGTCGACCTTCTCCCCCAGCTTGAAGGCCGTGGTGGGGGTGACCGGCGAGACGAGGACGTCGACGGTCTCGAAGGCTGCCGCGAAGTCGCGGGCGATCAACGTCCGCACCTTCTGCGCCTGGCCGTAATAAGCGTCGTAATAGCCCGCCGAGAGCGCGTAGGTGCCAATCATGATGCGGCGCTTGACCTCCGGGCCGAATCCGGCCTCGCGGGTCAACGCCATCACCTCGTCGGCGCTGTGGCTGCCGTCGTCGCCGACGCGCAGGCCGTACCGCATCGCGTCGAACCGGGCGAGGTTGCTCGACACCTCCGACGGCAGGATCAGGTAGTAGGCACCCAGCGCATAGGTGAAGTGCGGGCAGGTGACCTCGACGACGGTCGCACCGCGGTCGGTCAGTTCCTTGACCGCCGCCTCGAAAGAGGCGAGCACCCCCGGCTGGTAGCCCTCGCCGGACAGCTCCTTGACGACGCCGATGCGCACGCCGGACAGGTCGCCGGCCGCACCGGTCTTGGCCGCCGCGACGAGGTCGCCGACGGGGGCGTCGATCGACGTCGAGTCGCGCGGGTCGTGCCCGGCGATGACCTCGTGCAGCAGCGCGGTGTCGAGCACCGTGCGACCACACGGGCCGCCCTGGTCCAGCGACGAGGCGCAGGCCACCAGGCCGTAACGCGAGACGGTGCCGTAGGTCGGCTTCACCCCGACGGTCGCGGTGACCGCGGCGGGCTGGCGGATCGAGCCGCCGGTGTCGGTACCGATGGCCAGCGGCGCGGAGAGCGACGCGAGCGCCGCCGCGCTGCCGCCACCCGAACCACCGGGGATCCGGTCGGTGTCCCACGGGTTGCGGGTGACCTGGTAGGCCGAGTTCTCCGTCGAGCTGCCCATGGCGAACTCGTCCATGTTGGTCTTGCCGAGGATCGGCAGACCGGCGGCGCGCAGCTTCTCGGTCACCGCCGCGTCATACGGCGGCACCCAACCCTCGAGGATCTTCGAGCCACACGTCGTCGGTGCGTCGACGGTCGTGAACACGTCCTTGAGCGCGATCGGCACACCGGTCAGCGGAGACGCCGCCTCCCCGGCGGCCACCGCGGCGTCGGCCCGCTCCGCGGCGGCGATCGCCGCATCGGCGCCGACGTGCAGGTAGGCACCGATCGTGTCGTCGACCGCGGCGATCCGGTCCAAGAAGGCGCGTGTCACCTCGACGGAGGAGACCTCGCGGGCGGCGATCTGCTCGCCGAGCCGGGCAGCGGTCGCGTTCAGGATCTCGCCGTCGGCGGCGGTGTACTGCTGGGCCACTTACTCTTCCCCCAAGATCTGCGGAACGGCGAACCGGTCCTGCTCGACTGCCGGGGCGCCCGACAGCGCCTCGTCACGGGTCAACCCGGGGGTCACCACGTCGTCGCGCAGCACGTTGTCCAACTGCGCCGGGTGCGCGGTCGGCGGCACGTCGTCGGCGGCGACGTCGGTGATCGATGCGACGTGGGTCAGGATCGAATCCAACTGGGTCGCATAGTGGTCGAGCTCGTCGTCGGTCAGCGCGAGCCGCGACAGCCGCGCCAAGTGCGCGACCTCGTCACGGGAGATGGCAGCCAATTCCTCGTCCTTTCGAGCCGGGAAACCTCCCCACCACCCTAGTTGCTGGCGTTGTGCGCCGTGTCGGCAGCCAGCCCTCGCCGCGACGGATGAGACCGCTGGTGGAAAAATGGGTCCAATGTCGTACCTGCTTCGCGTAACCATCGACGACCGCCCCGGTAGCCTCGGCCAGCTCGCCATGGCCCTCGGCGGCGTGGGGGCCGACATCATCTCGCTGGAGGTCGTCGAGCGCGGCAGCGGCTGGGCCGTCGACGACATCGTCGTCGAGCTGCCGATCGGCGCGCTCCCGGACACCCTGATCACCGCCGCCGCCCAGTCCGGCGCCCACGTCGACTCGGTGCGCCCCTACGCCGGGGTGCTCGACACCCACCGGGAACTCGAGCTCGTCGACCACGTGGCGACCGCCCGCGGCAACCGCCTGCAGACCCTCGTCGACGACGCCCCGGCCGTGCTGCGCGCCTCGTGGGCCAGCGTCGTCGCCCGCACCGACTCGGGTACCACGCTCACCGTTTGCGGCAGTTCGGGGACGCCGGAGACCCCTCTGGCCGCCGCCGAATGGCTGCCACTCTCCGCGGCCGCCGTCGTCGACCCCGGTGAGAACGGCATCCCGCAGTCGTGGCGCGACTCCGACACCCGGCTCGTCGCGGCGCCCCTCGACGGGACCAACCGCGCCCTGCTGCTCGGCCGCGTCGGCGGCCCCGACTTCCGCCCCGCCGAGGTGGCCCGCCTGGGCTACCTGATCGGGATCATCGGGAGCATCGGCCACCCGACAACCTGACCCGCCTCGCCGATCAGGCGGCGGGCGCCGGCGACGACACCGATCAGGATTGACCGGTCTCCAGCAGCCGCTTGAACCCGTCCTCGTCGAGAATCGGGACGCCCAACTGCTCGGCCTTGTCGGCCTTCGACCCGGGTGATTCACCGACGACGACGTAGTCGGTCTTCTTCGAGACCGATCCCGATGCCTTGCCCCCGCGCGCGATGATGGCCTCCTTGGCCCCGTCGCGGGAGAAGTCCACCAGGGAACCGGTGACGACGATGGTCTTGCCCTCCAACGTCCGCTCGATGGTCTCGTCACGCTCGTCGACCATCGAAACGCCTGCGGCCCGCCACTTCTCGACGATCTCTCGGTGCCAGTCCACGGCGAACCAGTCACGGATGGACTTGGCGAGGATGGCCCCGACGCCGTCGGTGGCGGCCAACCGCTCCTCGTCGGCGGCGTCGATCGCGTCCAGCGAGCCGAACTCGGTGGCGAGCCCGCGCGCCGCCGTGGGCCCCACGTGGCGGATCGACAAACCGACGAGCACCCGCCACAGCGGGACGTGCTTGGCCTTCTCCAGGTTGTCCAGCAGACGCTTGCCGTTGGCCGAGAGGGCGCCGGACTTGGTGACGAACAGGTCGGCCTTGACCAGATCATCCGGGCCCAAGCCGAACAGGTCGCCTTCGTTGGTGATGATCCCGGCCGTCAGCAGTGCCGACGCCGCCTCATACCCGAGTGCTTCGATGTCGAAGGAACCGCGCGAAGCCAGGTGGAACAACCGCTCCCGCAGCTGGGCCGGACAGGTCTGTGCATTCGGACAGCGGATGTCGACGTCGGAGTCCTTCTCCGGGCGCAACGGCGCCCCGCATTCGGGGCAATTCACCGGCATCACGAAGGCGCGCTCGGTCCCGTCGCGCAGGTCGACGACCGGGCCGAGCACCTCGGGGATCACGTCGCCGGCTTTGCGGATGGTGACCGTGTCGCCGATCAGCACGCCCTTGCGCTTGACCTCGGACTCGTTGTGCAGCGTGGCGCGCGCGACGGTCGACCCGGCGACGAGGACCGGCTCCATGAACGCGTACGGCGTGACGCGGCCCGTGCGGCCGACGCCGACGCGGATGTCGAGGAGCTTGGTGGTGACCTCCTCGGGCGGGTACTTGTAGGCGATCGCCCAGCGCGGCGCACGCGAGGTCGACCCGAGGCGCCGCTGCACGCCGAAGTCGTCGACTTTCACCACGATGCCGTCGATCTCGTGCTCGACGTCGTGGCGGTGCTCGCCCCAATAGGCGATGCGCTCAAGCACCTGGGCCGAATCGTCGACGCGGCTGGTGTGCGTCGAGACCGGCAGCCCCCACTCGCCCAGGGCGAGGTAGGCGTCGTGCAGGCTCTCCGGGCGCCAGCCCTGCGTGAAGCCGACACCGTGGCAGATCATTCCGAGCCGGCGCTGCGCGGTGATCGCCGGGTTCTTCTGCCGCAGCGATCCGGCCGCACTGTTGCGCGGGTTGGCGAACGGCGCCTTGCCCGCCTCGACCAGCGAGGCGTTGAGGGCTTCGAAGTCGGCGAGGCGGAAGAAGACCTCGCCGCGGACTTCGAGCACCTCGGGGACCGGGTACTTCTCCGACGGCGTCAGCGCGTCGGGGATGTCGGCGATGCTGCGCGCGTTGAGGGTGACGTCCTCACCCGTGCGCCCGTCGCCGCGGGTGGCGGCGCGCACGAGCCTGCCCTTCTCATAGACCAGGTTGAGCGCGACACCGTCGATCTTCAGCTCGCAGAGAAACGGCACCTTGGCGCCGGCGGCGGCATCGGTCCGCTCGACCCACGCGCGCATCTCGTCGTCGTCGAAGACGTTGTCCAACGACAGCATCCGCTCCAGGTGGTCGACGGCGGTGAAGTCGGTGGCGAACCCGCCGCCCACGAGCTTCGTCGGCGAGTCGGGAACGGCCAGCTCGGGGTGGGCCTCCTCAAGCGCCTGCAGTTTGCGGAACAGCTCGTCGAACTCGGCGTCGGAAACAATCGGCGCATCCCGCACGTAGTAGCGGAATTGATGGTCGCGGACCTGCTCGGCCAGATCGTTCCATTCGCGCTGCGCATCGCCGTTATCCACGACATGCAGCGTAGTCCAGGGGTCGGACCGGCCGGCAGCGCGCAGAATGGACGTCGTGCCCCACCCGATCATGTTCTCCGACGACGACCCATTCCTGGCGCGCATCCGGGAGATGGCGCTGGCCTTCCCCACCGCCACCGAGCAGGTCGCGCACGGCCGCCCCACCTTTCGCTGCCCCAAAATGTTCGGCATGTACGGCGGCGGCGAGAAGAACATCGAGAAGGGCGTGCCCGGTCGACGGTTCGACCAGTCCATCCTCTTCGTCGCCGATCCCGCCGAGCGCGAGGCCCTGCTCGCCGACGAGCGGTTCTTCCTGCCTGCTTACGTCGGTGCTTTCGGCTGGGTCGGTTTGATCCTCGATGACGACACCGACTGGACCGAGGTGGGCGAACTCCTCGACGCCTCCTTCCGCGAGGTGGCACCGAAGCGCACCATCGCCGAGCTCGACGCCCACAATCGGCATGATCCGTGAGTGGGGGTTCAGTGTGATGCAGCCTTTGACCAGGTCAGAAATCGCCCGGGCAAGAGAGACGCTGCTACACGGGGTACAAGCGTTCAATGACACGTGGGTAACGACGAACTGCAGGGTTATCGTGCCCGCCGAAGAAATCTCCGACTTATCCTCCGACACAGTCGGCAGACGGATCCTCCAAACCTTTGAAGCAGAAGGTCAAACCAAACTGCTGTGCCTCACGACGAGGGACCTCGGGGCTGATGACCGGGAGCAGGCCGTCATTGCGCCGGTTTCCGAGATCGAGCGTTGGTGGAAGGAGCACAGCTTCATCGACACCGTGATCGCGTCACCCGACTTGGATTCGGCAGTGCTGCTGACCGTCGACGAGTTCCTCTTGGTCGGCGGAGACCGGAGCTTCGTCGAGGCGGTCCTGGGAAAGCCGTTGGACGCCGCACGCGCAGAATTCACCGAGTACGCCGAGGACATGGCAAACGCATCCCGGCACCTCCCAGGTATCGCGCAGAAGTGGTGCGCTGACCACTGACGTGGCCCTCGGCGAGACTCAGTCGACGTTGCGGAGTTGGTCGGCGACCGATGTCGACAGCGCGAGGGCGCGCGGCGCCCAATCCCGCGCACCGGCGAGGCCGCACGTCGGGGAAACCAATACCTGGTCGACGACAACGCGCCGCGGCAGACCGATGCGATCGGTCAGCTCCACCAGCCTGGTCGCGGTGTCGTCGGCCGACAGCGCCGCCACAGGTTTCTCCGTCGGCACGACGCCGGCGACGAGCACCCCGCCGCGGTCGAGGAAACCGCCCAGTGCGTCGTAGTCGTCGACGGTGATCCCGGTGACGTCCAGCGAGACCGCATACGACGGCAACCGGTCGATCAGGTCCCAGCGCGGCTGCGCGCAGTTGTGCAGCACCATCGGGCGCCCGATGCGCGCCGCGACCGTTTCCAGCGCCGCGGCGACGTCGGGGGCGGGAATCGCCCGGTTGATATCGAGGCGGGTCAACGGCGCGATGTGCCCGTCGACGACCCGACCGATCATCGGCTCGTCGATCTGTACCACCACATCGGATCCGGTCCGGCGGGCCAGGTCGTCGGCCCGCTGCGCGATGCCCTCGGCGAGCGAGGCGACGACGTCGCGGACGGCACCGGCGTCGTGGACGATCTTGTGTCCGCCGGGCAGCTCGACCAGTGCCGACAAGGTGAACGGGCCGATGGCGGAAAGCTTGACCGGTGCCGACGAACCGCTGCGCTCGAGCACCTCCTCGACGGCGTCGAAATCGGCGCGCAAGAATCCGTCGGCGCGTGTGGTCAGCCTGCTTCGCCCCGCGGTGAGTCGGTAGCCGCCCAGCGCGGTGTCCATCGGGATGTCGACGAGCAGCCCCGCGGCACGCCCGACCATGTCGGACCCCGCGCCCCGGGCGGGTAGCTCGGGCACGAAGGGCAGGGCGACCTCGTCGAATGCGGAACGGGCCGCGACCAACGGGTCGGTGCCGGGCATCGATCCGATGCCGGTGGCGATGCCGCCGGTCAACGGATTCGCCGGGCTCATGCGGTGGTGGCGATGCGCCCGGATCCGAGCACCAGGTCGCCGCGGACGGCGTCGGGTGCGTACAGCACCGCGGCCTGCCCCTTGGCGACGCCGGTCAACGGCTCGTGCAGCGCGATCTCGATGCCGGGTTCCCCGTCGACGACGACCGGCGTGGCCACGACCGGCGCCAGGCCGCCGTGCGCGCGGACCTGCACCATGCACTCGACCGGTCCCGCCGGCGCGGTGCCGCTGGTCCAGATCGCGTGGCGGGCGGTGATCCGCGAGACGCCCAGCGCCGATGCCGGGCCGACGGTCACCGTCGCCGTCGCCGCATCGATCGAGGTGACGTAGCGGGGGGCGCCGTCGGATGCGGGGGCATCGATGCCCAGCCCCTTGCGCTGGCCGATGGTGAAGCCGTGCACGCCGTCGTGGTCGGCGAGTTTCTCCCCCGAATCGGCGTCGACGACGGCGCCGGGGCGCACGCCGATCTTCGCGCCGAGGAAGGCGCGGGTGTCACCGGTGGGGATGAAGCAGATGTCGTGGGAATCGGGCTTATCCGCGACGAGGAGCCCGCGGCGGGCGGCTTCCTCGCGGATCTGCGGCTTGGCCGTGTCGCCGACCGGGAACATCGCCCGACGCAACTGTTGGGCCGTCAGCACCGCCAACACGTAGGACTGGTCCTTGTCCTCGTCGACCGCGCGGCGCAGCTCCCCGTCGGACAGGCGCGCGTAGTGGCCGGTGGCCAGCGCATCGAACCCGAGGGCGGCCGCCTTCTCGGCGAGGGCGGCGAACTTGATCTTCTCGTTGCAGGACAGGCACGGGTTGGGGGTCTCGCCCGCGGCATAGGCGGCGACGAAGTCGTCGATGACGTCCTCGCGGAAGCGCTCGGCGAAGTCCCACACGTAGAACGGGATCCCCAACACGTCGGCGGCGCGTCGGGCATCGTCGGCATCCTCGCGCGAGCAGCAGCCGCGCGATCCGCTGCGCAGCGCATCGGGCGTCTCCGACAGCGCCAGGTGCACGCCGACGACGTCGTGCCCGGCCTCGACCGCGCGGGCCGCGGCCACCGCTGAGTCCACGCCGCCACTCATCGCGGCGAGCACCCTCATCGTCGGGCCCCGGCGGCGATCATCGGCGGCCTCCGGCCAGGGCGACGAGACCGGCCGCACGGGCCCGGTCGACGGCGTCGACGATCACCTCGCCGACCCGGTCCACCTCCGCCTCGGTCGTGGTGTGCGACAAGCTGAAGCGCAGCGATCCGCGCGCGGTGCTCATCGGCAGACCCATCGCGAGCAGCACGTGGCTGGCCTGCGCGACGCCGGCGGTACAGGCCGACCCGGTCGAACACTCGACACGCTGGGCGTCGAGGAGCATGAGCAGCGAGTCGCCTTCGCAGCCGGCGAAAGACACGTGGACGTTCCCGGGCAGTCGGTGTTCCCGGTCGCCGTTGGCCTGTGCCCCGTTCACCGTGAGCAGGCGGTCGAACAGGCGGTCCCGCAACGCGGTCACCGCCCGCGCCTCGTCGACGAGATTGGCGGTGGCCACCGACAGGCCCGCGGCCATGCCGACGGCCCCGGCGACATTCTGGGTCCCCGACCGCAGGTCGCGCTCGTGTCCCCCGCCGCGCACGAGCGGGGTGACCGCCACGTCGCGCCCGAGGAGCAGCGCGCCGACTCCCTGTGGGCCGCCGAACTTGTGTCCGGCGACCGACAACGCAGACAGTCCGCTCTCACCGAAGTCGACCGCCAAGTGCCCGGCCGCGGCAATGGCATCCGAATGCACCGGAATCCCGTTCTCGCGTCCGAGTGCGGCGACCTCGATGACCGGCTGGACCGTGCCGACCTCGTTGTTCGCCCACATCACCGAGATGACGGCGATCTCGTCGGCGTGCTGCGCCACCTCGGCGCACAGGGCGTCGAGGTCGAGCGCGCCGTCCCCGTCCACGCCGATGATGACGAGCTCGAAGCCGTCGTCGACGAGTGCCTGGGCCGGGTCGAGAACCGCGTGATGCTCGACGGCGGAGATGACGACGCGGCGGCGGCGCGGATCGGCCGTGCGGCGTGCGGCGGCAATCCCGACGACGGCGAGGTTGTCCGCCTCGGTGCCACCGGCGGTGAAGACCACCTCCGACGGCCGCGCGCCCAAGTCGGCGGCGATCGACTCGCGAGCCTCCTCGAGGTGGCGGCGCGCCCCCCGGCCGGCCGCGTGCAGCGACGACGGGTTCCCGGCCTGCGACAACAACGGCACCATCGCGGCAACCGCCTCCGGGCGCATGGCCATGGAGGCGGCGTTATCGAGGTAGATCGACTCGACCGGTGCGGTGGGCATAGTGCCTACCAGGATAGACGCGCCGCCGAAGCGGTCCAATTCGCCGGTCGGCCCGCCACACCCATCGGTTCTCCGCCCGGTTGCCGGAATCAGTCCGCGACGATGAACGGCACTGTCGTGTACCGGCCGGAGACGCGTTCCTGGACGGTGATCGAATACCGGCCGGGCACCGTGTAGACCCGCTTCGGGAAGGCGGCCGCACCCTGGCAGTTCCGCGACTTGTACATCGGCCAGCGATGCCCGGGGAAGGTGATCTCGATGCGGCACTTGCGCCCGGTGACCGGTTTGCCCTTGGCGGTGTGGCCCGACCAGGTGACCCGCGGGGCGAAAGCGCCGGGCTTCATCGAGCCGCTGGCGCTGGTGACGCCGACGTCGAGCTGGGCCAAGCCGTTGCGGTTGTAGATGGTGCCGGGCGGTTGCGCGGCGCTGCCCCAGTCCCCCAGGGGCGGGGCGAACTTTGCCTGGGCCGGAGCTGCGACGACGGTGAGGGCCAGCGCCGTGGACACCACGGCCCCGGCCGACGCGATTGCACGGTTCATCGAACTCTCCCCTCGATCCGGCGCGCCTGGTCGCCCGCCCCCGTTGCGGGTCGAGGTTAACAGTGGGCGGTGGCGATTTTCAGGCGTTCGCCCGGACCCGCCGTCGCCACCTCTGCGAGCCTCGGCAGGGCACGGGTGCCGAGCACGGCACGCTGCGCACGGGTCGCATCGGCCCGACGGTCGGGTGTCGGCAGGGCGATCGGGTGCGCGGTGACGGTGACGGTCATCGCCCGGACCGCCAGCACGCGCCGCAACGTGCTCAGCGGAGTGTCGTCGGCGATGAACGCCGCCGCCGAGCAGTGATGGCCGTCGTCCTCGTGGTACTCCACCGTCATCGGCATGATCGGCGCGCCCGCCTGGTGGGCGGCGCTGAAGAAGGCCGGCCGGAATCGGCCCGACGCCGCGCCGCACCAGGTGGTCCCCTCCGGGAACACCACCACCGCGCCACCGCCGCGCAACACCCCGGCGACCCGGCCGACGGTGCCGGGGAGGGCGCGCAACGACGACCGGACCACCCCGATGACACCGAGGCTGCGGGCCAGGGCGCCGACCCCGGGCATGTCGAGGACCTCCGATTTCGCGACGAATCGCGCCGGCGTCACCGCGGCAATCGCCGGAATGTCGAGGAACGAAACGTGGTTGGCGACGACGAGCCCGCCGATGCGGACCCCGTCGTCGTCGATCATGCGCCGGTCCTTCACGACGAGCGTGATCCCCAGCGCGCCCAGCACCCGACGCGACGACCACCGGATGAATCGGTGTTGGCGGTCCGGCCCGGTCAGCCGGACCAACGGCGCCAGGGCGCCCAGGACGACGAGCAGCATCGCCAGCCGGATCACCCGCAGCACCATCCGCGACCGGCCGGCCCGGGTGCGGGCCGGTGCGAGGCAATCGGCGCCGCACTCCCCGACCGGGTACCAGGCGTGCGCCTTCATCTCAGGCCGCCTGCTCGCTGAGCCGTCGCACGGTGTCGGTGAGTCGTCGTCGGTAGCGGGAGTCGGCGGCGTCGGAGGACAGCACGGTCAGGAAATCGCCGCAGTCGAAGACCGGGTCGATCGCCGGTTCACCGCACACCCGGGCACCCAGGCGGAGGTAGCCGCGCAGCAGCGGCGGCACGACGAGGCGCGCGGGCGGCTCGATGTCGTCGAGGCGGACCCCGTCGACGATCGACCCGCCGTGCGGGAACACCTGGAACGGGGCGCGGTGGCGATTGCGCAGTTCGTCGCGGATCCCCCGCAGCGCACTGCCCCGATCGGCCCCCGGCGTGGACAGCGGCACCGACACGCATCCCATCAGGTAGTTGTGCCCGGACTCCTCGACGTAGGCCAACACCGCGGCCCACATGAGCGCAGTCACCGATCCGTTGCGCTGGCCGACGGCAACCGCTGCCCGGCCCATCTCGACCGTCCGCGAGGCGATCGGGGCCAGTTCACCCAGGTCGAACTCGCCGTCGCTGTACCAACCGCCGGCGGCGATCGCCCGCACCGGGGAGAGGAGCCGGGCACACCCGACCAGCTCGCCGGTGGCCTCGTCGCGCACCAGGAGATGGTCGCAGAAAGCGTCGAAGTGGTCCGCGTCGAGTCGGGTCGTCGGATCGCCGATCGTCGACGAGAAGCCGGGCTCGGCGCTGAAGACGTCGTACCGCAGGCGTTGGGCGTCGGCGATGTCGTCGGGTTCGGTGGAGAGCCAGACAGAAAAACCGCCGCCTGAGAACAGGCGGCGGTTCGACGGAACGGCGGGGAGCGGGTTCACCGCGGGACGCGGTTCCAGACTGATCGGGGGCTGGTTGATCACTGTCGTCATGGCGCCCATGGAATCGGTGTCAGGAGACACCGCGGACGACGGCCGATGACATGTCGGCGGCCACCCGGTGAATTGCCGGAGAAACGCCAACCCCCGGCCAACCGTTGTGGTCGACCGGGGGTTGGGCAGGTGAACAGCGCGCTTACTTGCGCTTCTTGACCTCTTCGGTCAGCTGCGGCGCGACGTCGAACAGGTCGCCGACGACACCGTAGTCGCTGATCTCGAAGATGGGTGCCTCTTCGTCCTTGTTGACCGCGATGATCGTCTTGGACGTCTGCATGCCGGCCCGGTGCTGGATCGCACCGGAGATGCCCAGGGCGATGTACAGCTGCGGCGAGACCGTCTTACCGGTCTGACCGACCTGGAACTGGCCCGGGTAGTAACCCGAGTCGACCGCGGCACGCGAGGCGCCGACGGCGGCACCGAGTGAATCGGCCAGCTCTTCGACGACCGAGAACTTCTCGGCGCTGCCCACACCGCGACCACCGGAGACGACGATCGACGCCTCGGTGAGCTCGGGGCGATCGCCACCGACGTTCGGCTCGACCTTGGTGATGCGGACCGCGGTCTCCTCCTGGGCGGGAACCTCGACGTCGACGCGCTCGCCGGCGCCGGCGGCGGGAGCGGCCTCGACCGCACCCGGACGCACCGCGAAGATCGGGGTGCCCGACGCCTGCGCGTCGACGGTGAACGAACCACCGAAGATCGAGTGGACGGCGTTGCCGCCTTCCTTGACCTCGATGACGTCGGCGAGGACACCGGCGGCGATGCCCTCGGACACCAGGCGCACGGCCAGGCGGCCGGCGACCTCGCGGCCATCGGTCGTCGCGGCGACGATCACGCCGGCCGGCGAGGCGGAGGTGACGATCGACGCGAGCACGTCGACGACCGGCGAGACCAGCACGCCGGCGGCCTCGTCGGACTCGGCGACGTAGATCTTCTCGGCGCCGGCAGCGGCGAGATCACCGAGAACGGCGTCGGCCTTGCCCGGGGCGCCGACGACGACCGCGGACGGGGTGCCGAGTGCACGGGCGGCGGTGATCAGCTCGGAGGTGACCTTCTTCAGCCCACCCTCGGTATCCCGCTCGACGAGAACGAGTACTTCAGCCATGTTTTCTACTCCTGAGATTTCGGATGTCGGTTGTGGTGGGTGGGTCGGCTAGATGAGCTTCTGCGCGACCAGGAACTCGGCGACCTTGACGCCGCCGTCGCCCTCGTCGGTGACCCGCTCGCCGGCCTCCTTGGCGGGCTTGGGCGTCACCGCGGTGACGGTCGTGGCGGCATTCGCCAGACCGACGTCACCGGCCTCGACATCGATATCAGCGAGGGAGACCACGGCGATCTCCTTCTTCTTCGCGGCCATGATGCCCTTGAAGGACGGGAACCGCGGCTCGTTGATCTTCTCGTTGACGCTGACGATCGCCGGCAGCGCGCCCTCGACGCTGACGATGCCCTCGTCGGTCTCGCGCTCGCCGCTCAGGCTCTCCCCGTCGACGGTCAGCGACCGCAGCGAGGTGAGGTGCGGCAGGCCCAGCCACTCGGCGATCATCGCCGGGACGGCACCCACGCCGCCGTCGGTCGCCTGGTTGCCGGCGATGACGAGCTCGACGCCCTCGACCGTGCCCAGCGCCTTGGCCAGCGTGTAGGAGGTCTGCACCGCGTCGGAACCGTGCAGCGCGTCGTCCTGGATGTGGATCGCCTTGTCGGCGCCCATCGACAGGGCCTTGCGGATCGCCTCGGTGGCCTTCTCCGGTCCGGCCGACAGGACGGTGACCTCACCGCCGTTGGCTTCCTTGATCTGCAGCGCAGCCTCAACGGCCTTCTCATTGATCTCGTCGATCACCGGATCGATCTCGCGATCGAGGGTGAAATCGCTGTCGTTGAGCTTGCGCTCCGAGCCAGAGTCGGGCACCTGCTTGATGAGTACGACAATGTTTGTCATGGGTCTACGTCGACCTCCTGCATCGGGTGAGGCTTCTTACCAGCGGGTAAGGCCATTTAGGGTCGCCCAACACTCTAACGTGTCCGACTCTCGCTGCGAACGCGGTGTGCCTCACAATTTGGCGACCGCCTATGTGCTGCGCTTGAGCGACAGCCGCAGGAGTTCGGTCGCGGCCTCGCACGGGTCCTTCGACGACCCCTCCACGAACCAGGTGTAGATGCCCCGGCTCGGCGCCCGCGCGGTGGCGCCGCATGCCGCCGGACGGTCCGGAAGGCGGGCGAGGAACATCGTGATCGAGTCGACCCGCACCGTCTCCGTCTCGTACCCCATCTGTTTGGCCGAGGCCCGCTCCTGCGCCACCGACTGCCACTCGAACCAGTTGAACGTGATCGAGTTCCCGAGCGCCGATTCCCACCGGCAGATCGGCCCGGTGAACGTCGAGTCGACCACCTGGATCCCCGAGGCGGTGCGCAACTGCCCGAGGGGCAACACCTCACACTCCAGGGTGATGCGGTCGAACTTGTCGGTGTCGACGAGGGACGCCGTCGTCGTCGCCGCCGGTGTGGGGTCGGGGTTTCCGCACCCGGCCACCGACACCGCCACGGCCACCACCGCGAGAACCGTGCCCGCCCAACGGCGCCCGACCCTCATCGGCGCGCCCGCTTGATCGTCGTCGCCGTCAGCGATTTGAGCCCGGCACACAGCTTTTTCGATGCCGATGTTGTTCTCGCCTCGCGCCGGAATCCGACCGCTCACCTCGATGAAGTCCGCGCCAAACGCCACCCCCATCTCGCACACCCGGCCCCTGGTATGGGCGATGAAGCCGCGATGCCCGTCGATCTCCCAGTCGGTGAGGTTGTCCTTGGTCAGCTGGACCCCGCTGCGCTCGCGGTCGATCGGCGAACCGCGGTACCAGTTGAACGAGACCACGGCACCCTGGAAATAGTTCGCGCCACTGAGCCACTCACACGAGGACGTGTTCATCACGGCCAGGCGCAGCCCGCGAAACCCGGTGGCCGCCGCGACGTCCTCCGTGGTGAGTCCGCCGCAGATCCCGAAGAACGGGCCGCGCTGCGCGGGGACCGTCGTCGTGGTCGGGTCGGCCCCGACATCGCGACGCTCCGAACCGCAGGCCGCCAGCACGGTCATGGCGGCGAGGATCATCGTCATCACCCGCACCGTGGTCCGCATCTTCCCCCCTGTGCCTATGCGCTGTTCTTCAAGACCAGCACCATGAGGCGTTTGGCCGCCTCGCAGGAATCGCCGCCCGGGCCGTGCACGAACCAGGAATAGGTGCCGGCCGCCGGCGACTTCGCCGTCACCCCGCACGCACCGGGCAACTGCGGGTCGCGGTGCAGGATCGCCGAATACGACCCGATCTTCACGTTCTCCGTCTCATACCCGAGCCGTTTGAGAACCGTCTGCTCGCCGGCCATCGTCTGCCACTCGAACCAGTTGAACGTCACCGATCCGTCACCGACGCCCTCCCACCGGCAAATGGCGCCGTGGAAGCCGCGCCGGACGCCGAAGCCGACGATCGCGCCGATCTCACGGTCGGACAAGAGATCGCATTCGCGGGTGGAGCGGGCGAAGTCATCCGAAACCACCCGGCTGGACGGCGCCGGGGCCGGATCGGCCGGCCCGCACCCGATCAGCCCGAATCCCAGTGCCGCCACGGCGAGTCCGCGCAGGCCCCGCCCGCGCGCGGTCACGGTTGTGCCCGTTCGATCGAGGTGCGGGCCAAACTCTTGGCCGCCACGCAGAACTGCTCGGCAAGATCGTCGCCAGCCGCGGGACGCCGGTCGGTGGCGACGAGCCACTCGAAGAAGTCCGCGTCAAACCCCACAATGACCTCACAGATACCCGGAGACACGCCGGTGAACCCCGCGTGCCCGTTGACCTCGATGTCGTCGACCCGGTCCTTCCCAAGCTGCACCGCGGCCCTCTCCCGACCAATGGGAGACCGCCGGAACCAATCGATCGAGGCGGTGTCGCCGGCCTCGTTCTCCCAGACGCAACTCGACGGGGTCTTCACCGTCCGGCGCAATCCGGTGAAACCGGTGGCCGCGACGACGTCGGCGACATCGACACCGCCGCACACCCCGAAGAACGGGCCGCCTTTCGTCGGCGCCTTCGCCGTCGGCGTCCCCGGCGTGCCGTCGGATCCACCACAGCCGGCGGCGACGACCACGACGAGGACCGCGCAGACCAACCAGCCGCAGCGGGCGGCAGCACGGACGACGTTCATGACCACGATCGTTATCGACGATCGGCCCGCCGTCCACTCGACTGGCCCCGCTGAATGAAGGCCGACCGATGTCCGACCCCGCGGTTATCGTCGGGCCATGAAACTCTCCATCGGCATGATCACCTTCGACACCACCGACCCCCTGCCGTTGGCGCAGTGGTGGTGCACACAGACCGGCGGCACCGTCGTCGAGACCAACGACGGCTGGTTCGTCACCGTTTCGACCGGCAACGGCACGCCGATGCTGGCCTTCCAAAAGGTCGACGATCCGACACCGGGAAAGAACCGCCTCCACCTCGACCTGGTTTCCGAAGACCTGGAGAAACAGGTCGCCCGGTTGCTCGCCGACGGCGCCACGCTGGTCGCGCGGCGCGAGATGCCCGGGTTCGAGTGGGCGACCCTGGCCGATCCGGATGGGAACCAGTTCTGCGTGTCGGGCCCGCACTGACCCGTCACGACACGGACGCCGGAAAGCCACAGTCATACCGATACCGCCGCCCGTCGGCCACGGTGGAAGCACCCCGTCGCGCACCGGCGACTACGCTCATCAGGTGATGAGCGATTCACCACGCACCGACGCCGACGGACGCGACCCGGCCAGCACACTCGCCCTAACCGGTGAGCGCACCGTGCCCGGTATCCCGGAGGAGAACTACTGGTTCCGGCGCCACGAGGTCGCCTACGAGTACATCGCCGGCCTCGTCGACGGCCGCGACATACTCGAGGCGGGTTCCGGCGAGGGGTACGGCGCCGACCTGCTGTCCCGTCGCGCGCGCAGCGTCGTCTGCGTCGACTACGACACCTCGGCGGTCGAACACACCCGGGCGCGCTATCCGCAGCTCACCGTGCACCAGGGCAACCTGATCGACCTCCCGCTGCCCGACGCCTCGGTGGACGTGGTGGTCAACTTCCAGGTGATCGAGCACCTGTGGGACCAGCCGGCCTTCATCGCCGAGTGCCACCGCGTCCTGCGGCCGGGCGGGCGGCTCCTGCTGTCCACACCCAACCGGATCACCTTCACCCCTGACTCGGACACCCCGGTCAACCCGTTCCACACCCGCGAGCTCAACGCGATGGAACTGACCGAACTGCTCGTCGACTCGGACGGTTCGGGCCGTGCGTTCACCGTCGACGAGATGCTGGGCGTGCACCACGGTCCGCGCCTACTCGAACTCGACGCCAAGTGGGACGGCTCCATCATCTCCGCGCAGATCGAGCGCGCCCTCGCCGACGAACCGTGGCCGAGCACGCTGGCCGCCGACGTCGCCGGGGTCACCACCGCCGACTTCGACATCCGCCCCGGAGACGTCGACGCCAGCCTGGACCTGTTTGCGATCGCGACGCGCAGATGAGCTCGCAGTCCCCCACGGCGGTGCCGGGCCAGTTCACGCTGGTCCTGCACTCGCACCTGCCGTGGCTGGCCCATCACGGGCGGTGGCCGGTCGGTGAGGAATGGCTCTACCAGTCGTGGGCGGCCAGCTACCAGCCGGTGTTCCGGGTGTTGCGCGGCCTCGCCGACGACGGGTTCACCGATGTGATGTCGTTGGGCATCACCCCGGTCCTCGCGGCGCAGCTCGACGACCCGCACTGCTGTGCGTCGATGTACGAATGGCTGGCCAACTGGCAGCTGCGGGCGATGGAGCTGGCGACCGACCGGGACCCGGTTCGCGCCGAGGCCGGCCGCGCACACTTCCGAGACGCGTCGGCGGCTCTGGTCGATTTCGAGCAGCACTGGCGTCACGGGGCGTCGCCGGCGATCCGCACGCTGGCATCGTCGGGGATCGTCGAGTTCCTCGGCGGCCCCCTCGCCCACCCCTTCGCTCCCCTGCTCGATGCCCGGATGCGGCAGTTCTCGTTGCGCGAGGGACTCGCCGATGCCCATCGCCGGTGGGGCCGCACCCCGATCGGGATCTGGGCACCGGAATGCGCATTCGCACCGGGGATGGAAGCGGAGTACGCCGCCGCCGGCGTCGGGCACTTCATGGTCGACGGCCCCACCCTGCACGGCGACACCGCCGTCGGACGTCCGGTCGGCGACTCCGGCGTCGTCGCGTTCGGGCGCGACCTGACCGTCAGTTACCGCGTGTGGTCGCCGAAGTCGGGCTACCCGGGCCACGCCGCCTACCGCGACTTCCACACCTACGACCACGACTCCGGCCTCAAACTGGCCCGCGTCACCGGACGGACCGTCGCCGGTCCCGACAAGGCGCCCTACGATCCCGACCGCGTCGACGCGGTGATCGACAAGCACGTCGACGATTTCATCGACACCGTCCGCGCGCGCCTGGTTGAGGAGACCGAGCGCACCGGACGCCCCGCGCACGTCGTCGCCGCCTTCGACACCGAACTGTTCGGGCACTGGTGGCACGAAGGACCGGTGTGGCTCGACCGTCTGTTGCGGCGGCTCCCCGAGGCCGGGGTGACCGTCGGGTCGCTCGCCACCGCACTCGAGCGCGGATTCGTCGGCGAACCCGTCGACCTCCCACCCTCCTCGTGGGGTTCCGGCAAGGACTGGCGGGTCTGGGCGGGACCACAGGTCCAACACTTCGTGGACCTCAACGCCGAGGTCGTCGAGACCGCGCTCGCCACTGTCGACAAACGGCGGGAGCCGACCACGGTCCGCGACCGGGTGAACGACCAGATCCTGCGCGAGACCCTTATGACCGTTGCCTCGGACTGGCCTTTTATGGTTTCCAAGGACACGGCGGCCGGATACGCCACCGATCGGGCCCACAAGCACGCGCATGCGACCCGGGAGATCGCCGACGCGGCCGCACGGGGACGCGAATCCGCCGCACGGTCGTTGGCCGCGGGGTGGTTCGCCGCGGACAACCTGTTCGCCGACCTGGACGCCCGCCGCCTACCCGGGACCGATGCGTACACGACGGGAGCCGACCGATGAAGCTGCTACTGGTCTCCTGGGAGTATCCGCCCGTCGTCGTCGGCGGGTTGGGCCGGCACGTGCACAACCTGGCCGTCGAGTTGGCCAAGATCGGCCATGACGTCGTCGTGCTGACGCGCCGCCCCACCGGATCCGACGCCACCACCCACCCCACGACGCTGACCACCGCCGAGGGCGTTCGCGTCATCGCTGCCGCGGAGGATCCGCCCGAGTTCGATTTCGGCGCCGACATGATGCCGTGGACGCTGGCCATGGGCCACGCCATGATCCGGGCCGGGTTGCGGCTGCTGCGCGACGACGGGACCGGCGAGGCCTGGACCCCTGACGTCGTCCACGCGCACGACTGGCTCGTCGCCCACCCGGCGATTGCGCTGGCCGAGTTCTTCGACGTCCCCCTCGTCGCGACCATCCACGCCACCGAGGCCGGGCGGCACAGCGGCTGGGTGGCGGCGAAGACCAACCGCCAGGTCCACTCCGTCGAGTGGTGGCTGGCCCGGGAGGCCGATGCCCTGGTCACCTGCTCGACGTCGATGCGCGACGAGGTGAGCCGCCTGTTCGGCCCCGAACTCGCCGAGATCCAGGTGATCCACAACGGCATCGCCGTCCAGGAGTGGCCGCACTCGCCGCGCGCGGTGGCCGAGGGGCCGGCCGAGCTCCTCTTCGCCGGCCGGTTGGAGTATGAGAAAGGCGTCCAAGACCTGCTGGCCGCCCTCCCCCGGATCCGGCGGACCCATCCCGGGACGACGCTGACGATCGCCGGTTCCGGCACCCAACAGGACTGGCTGGAAGAACTCACCCGCAAGCACCGCGTGGTCGGTGCGGTCCGTTTCCTCGGCGCCGTCGACCGGTCCCAGCTGATCGAGCTGATGCACCGGTGCTCGGCCATCGTGTTGCCCAGCCGCTACGAACCCTTCGGCATTGTCGCGCTGGAGGCGGCCGCCACCGGGATCCCGCTGGTGACGTCGACCGCGGGCGGCCTCGGCGAGGCGGTCACCGACTCGATCACCGGGATGACCTTCCCGCCGGCCGACGTGACGGCGCTGGCGGCAGCGGTGCGCGCGACGCTCGACGATCCGGCCGCCGCCGAGGTCCGGGCACAGCGCGCTTATGCGCGGTTGACCGAAGAGTTCTCGTGGCGCACGGTCGCCGAGCGGACCGCCGGGGTCTATCTCGCCGCCAAGCGCCGGGTGCGGCACCCGATCGGGCGTCCCAACATCGTCGAGCGGCCGCTTCCCGAGCGGGACCCCAACCAGCCCCTCTAACCGCCGACTGGGCCCTCATCCCCGCCGAGTGGGCCCTCATCCCCGCCGACTGGGCCCTCGATCTCGTCGACTGGGCCCTCATCCCCGCCGAGTGGGCCCTCGATCTCGTCGACTGGGCCCTCATCCCCGTCGAGTGGGCCCTCATCCCCGCCGACTGGGCCCTCGATCTCGTCGACTGGGCCCTCATCCCCGTCGAGTGGGCCCTCATCCCCGCCGAGTGGGCCCTGCCTGCGTCAGTGCCACCTCAGTCGTCCTGCGCGGCACCGACATCGACCATCCACGGAACGCCGAAACGGTCGATACACATGCCAAAGGCCTTCGCCCAGAAAGTCTCACTCATTGGCATCGTCACCTCGCCACCCTCGGCCAGCGCATCGAAGGCACTATTCGCGGCACTGACGGTCGGCGCCGTATAGGACACGGTAAAGCCGACCTTGCGACCGTCGTCGCCCGACGGGTCGTCCGACCCCATCAGCAGTCCGTCGCCCGTCTTCAGTGATGCATGCATCACGACCGAGTCGTCGACACCCGGCATGCGGGCGTCGGGCGGTGCGTCCCCGTTGCGCATGAGGCTCAAATCGCCGCCGAACACAGCGTGGTAGCGCTCGAAAGCCTCAGCGCAGTTGCCGCTGAAAAAGATGTACGCGTGAAATGACATCGTCGACCACCTCCGGCTTCCGTTCTACGCCGTGTGGGGTGTGGTGGTAGGGATTCAGGGCCCAGTCGACGAGATCGAGGGCCCAGTCGGCGGAGATGAGGGCCCAGTCGGCGGAGATGAGGGCCCAGTCGGCGGGGATGAGGGCCCAGTCGGCGGAAATCAGGGCCCAGTCGGCGGGTCAGCCGGCGGCTTTCTTCCGCTCGATGTCGGCCAAGGCACGCTCGTGTTCGGCCCGGGCCGCGGCATTGCGCTCCCACTCGTCCTTGCGGTTCTTCACCACGCGTGCGGGCGCACCGACCGCGATCGAGAAGTCCGGGATCTCACCCTTGACCACCGCGTGCGAACCCAGGACGCATCCGCGCCCGACGACCGTGTTGCGCAGCACCGACACCTTGGCCGCAACCCAGGTGTCCGGCCCGATCCGGACCGGCCCCTTGACGATCCCCTGGTCCTTGATGGGCAATTCGAGACTGTCCATCTTGTGGTCGAAGTCGCAGATGTAGCACCAATCGGCGACCAGCGTCGACGATCCGATCTCCAGGTCCAGGTAGGAGTTCACGACGTTGTTGCACCCGAACACGACCTTGTCGCCGATGCGGAGGCTGCCCTCGTGCGCGCGGATCGAGTTGCCGTCGCCGATGTGCACCCAACGGCCGATCTCCATCCGCGCCAACTCCGGCGTCGCGTGGATCTCGACGTTGCGACCGAGGAAGACCATGCCGCGCAGCACCACGTGCGGGTTGGCCAGCCGGAACCGCGCCAGACGCAGATAGCGCACCAGGTACCAGGGCGTGTAGGCCCGATTGGACAGCACCCAGCGCAGCGAGGCGAGGGTCAGGAATCGGACCTGGTCGGGGTCGCGGCGGCGACCGGCGCGCCATCGGTCCCGATACGAGGCATTCCACATCGTGGTCATGGCACAAACACTAGTAGAGCCGAAAATCGGACACGATAGGCTCACTGGGCAAGCCGGTTTGCCTCGATCACCGTCGAGCACCGACCAGTCACGCGAAGGAGTCCCTTGATGTCGCGAGCCGTCCGCGGAACCGTGGTCCGGGCCGTCCGCACGGCAGGCGCCGTCGTCACCGCGGCGGTGGCCGCCGCCGCGCTCGTCTCGTGCTCCGACGGCCAGGTCAACGTGAAATCGCTCGCCAGCCCCGGCTGGTCGAGCTTCGGCGGCAATGCCGGCAACACGAACTTCGCCTACCCCGACATCCCGGGCGACCTCGCCCTGAGCTGGACCCGCCCCACCGGCGGGCCGGTCACCAGCCCGCTGACGATCTCCAACCAGTCCAACGTCAGCGTCACCGCGAACACCGCCAACGGCTGCAACTGGATGGTGCTCGACCAGCGCGCCGGCCGGGTGAACTACTGCAAGCGGATGCGCCCGGGCATCGAAGTGCAGTCGCCGCTCATCGACCAGTTCGACCAGACCTACGTCGGCGAGGAGACCACCTTCCTCGCCTGGACCGCCGGCGGCGCCATCCGCTGGCGCATGCCCGTCATCGGCGTCCCGACGTCGGCGAAGTTCGTCGCCCCCTCGGTAGTCCTCGTCGCGACGACGCAGGGACAGATCCTCCTGCTCAACACGCAGGACTCCACCTTCGCCGCCCCCGAGGTGCGCCTGCGCGCCGATGCCAACCCGGACAACGCGATGGACGGATTCGGCGATTGCGTCACCAGCGGGCCGCGCTGCGGCATCCCCGCACCCCCCGCCGTCGACATCAACGCCGAGCGCATCTACCTGAACTTCTGGCCGCAGGGCGCGATCGCCTCTCAGATCCGGGCCCTCGACTACGGCCAGGTCGACGGTAAACGACAGGTCCGCGAGGCCTGGCACGCGAACATCCCCGGCGGCGTCGTCGGCCCCGCCTCGGTGTCCGCCGACGGCAAGACCGTCTACGCGTTCAGCCGCATCGGCCAACTCGTCGCCCTGCACGCCGACACCGGCAAGACCAAGTGGACCTTCGACTACGGCGACCCGGGATTCGCGACGCTGACCGCGACACCCGACGGCCGCATCATCCCCACCGGCCCGTTGGGCGGCCCGCTGCGCATGATCGCCGACCGCGGCGACCGCGCCGAGCAGGTCTGGCGCCGCGACGACCTGAAGACCACCAGCCTGTCGACGCTGACCAACGCGAACACCGCCTGGACCGTCGTGCGCACCGACGACGACGGGTTGGCACTGACCGAGGTCTCCGCCGCCGATGGCAAGACGCTGCGCAGCCTGCCGCTGCCGGACGCCAAGGGGTTCACCACCGGCGTGGCGGTGTCGCCGAAGGGACAGGTCGCGGTGGCGACCAACATCGGCAAGGTGTACTTCTTCGACTCCAAGTCCGAGATCGGCCGCTGACGCCGGTCCGATTCAGGCCGGGCGTCGCCAGCCGGGTTCGCAGAGGAAAGCCACCGCACGGGTTCCAATCCGGGTGACGACCATCGCCAACGGCGTAGATCCCTTGAGCCGCAACCGCTTCCGGAGTTCATCGGGATCGACGTCGACGCCGCGCACCAGGATCTCCAGGCTGCCGCAGTCGCGCGAAGCCAGGGCCTTGCGCAGCATCTTCTCCTTCAACGGCAACTGCTCGAGTACCGCGAAACCGCGCTCCCCCGGCGGTACCGCATCACCGGTCAGGTAGGCGATCTTCGGGTCGAGCTGCCACAGCCCGTGGCGGTGGGCCCAGTGCCGGACCAGTCCGGCGCGCACGATCGCGCCGTCGGGGTCGACGATCCACGTGCCGGCCGGCCCGACGCCGACATCGTCGGACTCGAGGTCGGTGACCTCCTCGACGCGCAGCGCGCCCTCGACGACCCGCAGGACGGTCGCGCGCTGGCGCACCCCGTCGTCGAGCTCGGTCCACAGGCAGGCCTCGCGCACCCCGCCGTCGAGCGAGGTGATCTGGACCTGTCCGTCGAACCCGTATCGCGCCCGCAGCGTCCCGTAGTCGATGCCCGGCGCCGTCTTCACCGCGAGCGGGCGCCCGGCGTAAGTGGTCAGAACGTCGAGCAGCGGCGGTGAGAAGTCATCGGGTCGGAACGAGCGGGTACCGGAGCTGCTGCGGCGCGCCGGATCGGCGATCAGCACGTCGGCAGTCGACGTCGGGGTGAGCGCATCGGCCCGTAGCAGCGTCGCTCCGGTGACATTGTGGGCGGCCATCGCCAGGCGGACCGGATCGAGGTCGGAGCCGATGATCGCGCCGATGCCCCCGTTGTCGGCCAACTCGACCAGCTCCGCGCCGATCGAGCAGGTCACGTCGTGGACCACCGCGCCGCTGAACCGGGCCGCGATCTCGGCGGCCCGTCGGGCGGCGACGACCCCGGCGGTCGCCTGTTGCAGCGCAACGTCGGTGAGCAACCAGTGCTCCGGGTCGCGCAGCCGTCCCACCGCGCGGCGACGACAACGGACAGTCTCCACCAGGGCCGGGGCGCGACTGCCGTAGCGGCTGCGCAGTTCGGCGAGATCGGCGATCAGGGTGCTCGGCGTCAACTCGAGCGCCGCAGCGTTTTCCAACGCCTTGGCCCCGTGTCGCGAACGCAGAAAGGCGACGTCTTCGACGGCGATCACGGGCGTGGGCGGGCGACTGTGCTCAAGCGGCCGGCTTGGTGCCGGTCACCATCACGTTGTAGAAGAACTTCGGCGGCACGACCTTGCGCAGCACCTTCTCGTCGAGCCAGCTCAGGCGCTTCCATCCGCCGAACGCGAACCGCGCCCAGCCCCAGCCGAGCTTCTCCGGCGGCACGGCAGCCTCGAAGGTCCGCACCGGCCAGCCGAGCATCGCCGCGGCGAACTCCTCGGTCGCGGTCTCGACCTTGGCCGCACCCGCCTTGCGGGCGATGCCGGCGAGGTCGTCGGGGTCGAAGGTGTGGATGTCCACCACGGCTTCCAGGGCGGCGGCGCGCGAGGACTCGTCGAGCTCCTCCTGCGGGCGGCGCCAGTCGTTGAGCGGGGCCAGACGCGTCAGGTTGGTCGTCGCGTACCAGGTGGCGCGGGACAGCCAGCGGGCATAGAAGTCGCCGATCGTCGACGGCTCGCCGGCGAACACGAACCGGCCGCCCGGCTTGAGCACGCGCAGCACCTCGCGCAGCGACAGCTCGACGTCGGGGATGTGGTGCAGCACCGCGTGCCCGACGACGAGGTCGAAGGTGTTGTCCTCATAGGGGATCTTCTCCGCGTCGGCGACCCGGCCGTCGACGTCGAGGCCGAGGTTCTCCGCGTTGCGCAGCGCAACCTTCACCATGCCCGGGGACAGGTCGGTGACCGACCCCTTCTTCGCCACGCCCGACTGCATCAGGTTCAACAGGAAGAAGCCGGTGCCGCAGCCCAGTTCCATCGCCCGCTCGTAGGGCAGCTTCGCGTCGGGGACGATCGCGTCGAACCGTCCGCGCGCGTAGTCGATGCAGCGCTCGTCGTAGGAGATCGACCACTTGTCGTCGTAGGTCTCGGCCTCCCAGTCGTGGTAGAGCACCTGGGCGAGCTTGGTGTCCTCCAGGGCGGCCTTGACCTGCTCCTCGGTGGCGTGCGGGTTCGGCGCCGGATCGGTTCCGGGGGTGTTGGTCGTCATGATGTCTCCGTGGAGGGTGGGAACTGTGTTCCGGGTCATCCTACCGGCCGGTAAACTTAGCCTTTCCAGGGCCGTTCTCGACGAAGGAATTCATCCCGATCGTGCGGTCCTCGGTGGCAAAGAGTCCGGCGAAAAGCTGGGCCTCGATCGCCAGGCCGGTGGCCAGGTCGGTTTCCAACCCGCGGTCCACCGCGGCCTTGCCCGCGGCGAGGGCCGCTGACGCGGCGTTCGCGAACTGATCCGCCCATTTGAGCGCGGCGTTGTAGACCTCGTCGGGGGCGACCACCTCATCGACCAAACCGATCGACAGCGCCTCCTCGGCACCGACGAATCGGCCGGTGAAGATCATGTCTTTGGCCTTGGCCGGCCCGACCAGGCGCGCCAGGCGCTGGGTTCCGCCGCCACCGGGGATGACGCCGAGCAGAACCTCGGGCACGCCGAGCTTGGCGTTGTCACCTGCGATCCGGCGATCGGCGCCGAGCACCACTTCCAAGCCACCGCCCAGGGCGTAGCCGGTGATGGCGGCGACGGTGGGCTTCGGAATCGTGGCGATGGCGCCCAATCCGTCCTGCAGGCGTCCGGCGACCTTGCTCATCTCGGCATAGGTCATGTCGTTCATCTCTTTGATGTCGGCACCGGCGGCCAGCACCTTGGGACCGCCGTAGACGACAACCGCCTTGATGTCGTCGCGCGTCGACGCCTCCTCCGCCGCGGCCAGGAGCTCGACCTGGACCTGGCGGTTCAGCGCGTTCATCGGCGGGCGGTTCAGCAGGATCGTGCCGACCCCGGGGTGGTCTTCGGAGGTTTCAAGAGTGACGAACTCAGCCATGCCGTCCACCCTATACGCTGGGCTGCGTGGCTCAGCGCGGCGACCGGGTGCCTCTCGAGGCCGACGGCCGGGTGGTGGAACTGTCCAGTCCCGACCGCGTCTACTTCCCCGAGCGGGGCGAGACCAAACTCGACCTCGCCCGGTACTACCTGTCGGTGGCCGACGGCATCGTCCGGGGGCTGCGCGACCGGCCCACCATGCTGCACCGCTTCCCCAGCGGCGTCGATGGCCCCAAGGTCCATCAGAAGCGCCTGCCGGGCGGCGCCCCCGACTGGGTCGAGACCGTGGAGATCTTCTTCCCCCGCTATGGCCGCACCGCCGACGAGTTGTGCGTGACATCGGTGTCCGACGTGCTGTGGGCCGTGCAGATGTCCACCGTCGAGTTCCACCCGTGGAACTCCCGGCGATTCGACGTGGAGAAGCCCGACGAGTGGCGGATCGACTTGGATCCCATGCCCGACTGCCCGTTTCCGCGCGTGCGCCGGGTGGCGGCCGGGGTGCACGAGGTCCTCGACGAGCTCGGCATCCGCGGCTACCCCAAGACCTCGGGCGGACACGGACTGCACGTCTATGTGCGCATCGAGCCGGAGTGGGGGTTCACCGACGTGCGCCGCGCCGCCCTCGCCTTCGGCCGCGAGGTGGCACGCCGGATGCCCGGCGAGGCGACGACGACGTGGTGGCGCAAGGACCGCGACCCCTCGTCGGTCTTCATCGACTTCAACCAGAACACCCGCGACCACACCATGGCCGCGGCCTACTCGGTGCGGGGCAACCCGCGCGCCACGGTTTCGGCGCCGATCACCTGGGCCGAGATCGACCAGATCGTCCCCGACGATTTCACCATCGCCACGATGCCCGCCCGCTTCGCCGAGATCGGCGACCTGACCGCGACGATCGACGACACCGCACACCGCCTCGACACCTTGCTGCAATGGGCCGACCGCGACGGACTGGACTGACCCCGAAACCCGCTTTGGAGAGGAATCCCATGCCTTCTTTCGACACCCTCATCGACTCGGTCCCGACCGGGCTGTGGATCGACGGGCAATCCCGCCCGGCGGCGTCGGGCCGGGAGTTCGACGTGCTCAACCCGGCAACCGGCGAGGTGCTGGCACAGGTGGCCGACGCGGGTGCGACTGACGCCGACGCCGCCCTGACCAGCGCGGCGGCGGTTGCCGATGAGTGGGCCGCCACCGCGCCGCGCATCCGGGCCGAAATCCTGCGCCGCGCCTTCGAGTTGGTCACCCAACGCAAGGACGACTTCGCGCTGTTGATGACGCTGGAGATGGGCAAGCCGCTGGCCGACAGCCTGGGCGAGGTGGCGTACGGCGCGGAGTTCCTGCGCTGGTTCTCCGAGGAGGCGGTCCGCATCAACGGCCGGGTGACCACCGCCCCGGCGGGCACCGGTGAAATCGTGGTGACCAAGGAACCGGTGGGGATTTGCCTGGCGATCACGCCGTGGAACTTTCCGCTGGCCATGGGGACGCGCAAGATCGGGCCGGCCCTGGCCGCCGGGTGTCCGATGATCGTCAAACCGGCCGAGGACACCCCGCTGACCATGCAATTGTTGGCCGCCGTCTTCGCCGAGGCCGGGCTGCCCGCCGGCGTCTTGTCGGTGCTGCCGACGATGGACGCGGCCGGCACCGTGGCCGCGTTGATGGCCGATCCGCGGCTGCGCAAGATCTCGTTCACCGGATCCACCCGGGTCGGCTCCACCCTGATCGCCCAATCCGCCGACCAGGTGTTGCGCACCTCGATGGAGCTCGGCGGCAACGCCCCGCTGCTGGTCTTCGACGACGCCGATCTCGATGCGGCGGTCGACGGTGCGCTGGCGGCCAAGATGCGCAACGGCGGTGAGGCCTGTACCGCGGCCAACCGCATCCTGGTCCAGCGACCGGTGGCCGACGAGTTCACCGAGCGACTCACCGCGGCGATCGCCGACTACACCGTGGGCCCGGGATGGGAGGACGGCAGCCGACTCGGCCCCATCATCAACGCGCGTCAACGCGATCGGCTCGCAGCCCTCGTCGACGACGCGGTGGCCGGCGGGGCACGGCTGCGCACCGGCGGTGCCGCCGTGGCGGGCCCCGGGTTCTTCTACGCGCCGACGGTGCTCGACGACATCGCCCCCGACAGCACAATCCTGCGCGAGGAGGTCTTCGGCCCGGTGGCCACGGTGGTGGCCTTCGACGACGAGGAGCAGGGCATCGCCCTGGCCAACGCGACCGAGTACGGCCTGGCCGCCTATTTCTATGCCACCCGCCTCGACCGGATCCAGCGCGTCTCGCGCGCCCTTCAGGCCGGCATGGTCGGGGTCAACCGCGGCGTCATCTCGGACCCGGCGGCGCCATTCGGCGGGATCAAACAGTCCGGCCTCGGCTCGGAGGGCGGGTACGAGGGCATCGCGGAATACCTGAACACCAAATACATCGCCCTCCCCCCGACGCCACTGCCGCACTAGTTGTATTGCCCGCCAGGCTGGGTCCGCGGGTGGCGGGCGAGTCGGGGAATGCTGCGAAGCGTTTGGCGTAGCTGGTGCAGGGGGGCGTAGGCCTGCCCCTTCCGCTTGCAGGGTTGCGGTTGATCCGTTCGACCTTCCCGTTGGTCTGGAGTCGGTACGGGCGATGTGCGGGAGTGGTCGTCGACGGCGGGATGCAATACTGCACAATCCAGATTCGGGTGGTCGGCGACTGTGCGGGCCGGCCCGGTTCGCGGTGCGCACCGGAGTTGCGCCCACCCCACCCTGCGCTCACGAGAACGCGATGCCTTATGCGGGCACCCCACCGGCCCGCACGACCGGTCGACCATCCCATCGACCCCCTCGACCCAGTACCGGGCACCCGCCACGGGGCGCTGTCACGGCCAACCGCGGCGCGTGTCCCACCACACCTCTTAACAAAGGACACATACGCGCTATGGACACCCCTGGCGGCGAGGCTGTGTCGCATCATCTCTGCAGGTAAAACCATGAATTAGTGGTTGTCAGACCCCTGATCTAGTGTAAGATATAGATAGAAGGACATCAGCACACATTTGCTACTACGAGTTCGCGCAACACGATGCGAACCCGGGCCTGGGGGTCACATGAACCACGACGAACTCGCCGCATTCGTCACCGACGTGGCCGACGACCTGGCGCCGACGGCGGTGTCCAGTGGTGCGGGTCTGGGGGCGTTGTTGTCGTCGGCGGAAGCGATTGCTGACGACAACGCCGTGCTGGGGGTGATGGTCACCGCGGTACGGATGGGCAATATCGCCTCCTACTTGTTGGCCGCCGCGACAGCTCGCGCCGAGGCCATCGGTATCCCGGTTCGGAATCGGTTGAAGAACGGGCGAGACCTCTTGCGGGAGTTACCGTTGACGCCGGCCACCGTCAACCGGGTGGCTCGGTTGGCCCAGCACTTGGATGATCTGCCGAACCTGGTCCGCGAGGTCCGCGACGGCGACCTCACCGTTGACCATGCCGATGCGGTCATCCGCGGTCTCGACCACATCGCCACCCGCATGGGTGCCGATGGTTTCGACAACGTGCGGGCGAAGACCGCCACCACATTGCTGGCGCACGCCCGCATCGATCAACCCGCCCAAGTGATGGAGAAAGCCCGCGAACTCGGCCACGAGTTGGCGCCCCTGGATCCACCCAGCACACCACCGGCCGACAACCCGTCCTTGAACCAGGCGTCGATCAGCCGCACCGATGAAGGGCGGGTGACCCTCGAAGCGGACCTCGATCAGCTGTCCGGGGAGAAACTCCACACCGCGCTGGATGCCCTGGCGAAGCCCATCCCGGCACCCGACGGTTCCCCGGATCCGCGTCCCCGGTCCCAACGCACCGCTGATGCCCTGGTCGCCATGATCAGCAGCTACCTTGCTTCACGGAACCGTCCGACGGTGGGCGGAATCGTCCCGCACATCACTATGACCGTCCCGCTACCGACACTCCTCGGCAATGAGGGTGGCAGTGTGTCCACGTCGCGGGTCGCACGCCTGGGATTCACCGGCTCGGTATCAGCCGAGACAGCCCGTGAGATCGCCTGCGGCAGTAGCGAAGTCACCGCGTTGATCACCGCGGACTCGGTGCCGTTGGACGCCAAACGCACCCAACGATTCGTCACCGGCACCCTGCGCAAAGCACTCGAGGCCCGCGACGGTGGTTGCCAGTTCCCCGGCTGCGGCAGACCACCGTCGTGGTGTGAAGGTCACCATATTCAGCATTGGGCCGACGGTGGGGAGACGAACCTCAAGAACACCGTCCTGCTGTGCAGCTTGCATCACCACACCTATGTCCACGGCAAAGGCTGGAACATCCAGATCGGGTTCGACGGACACCCCTGGTTCCAGAGTCCCGAAGGAGGTGACTGGATCCGCTGCCATAACCGACGCACCCTCACCCTCGCCAACCACGCCGCGGCTTAAACCCGGCCCGATGAGAGCGGCTCCCCAGGGGCTGCGCACGTACCTTGAGAACTCCATAGCGAAAAACGGCCCCGGTCGGGGCCGGTCCACTACACCGGCAACCATGCCGGGTGCATGAACGGCCCCGACCAACCCCGGCACTAGCCGCTCGCGCCGCGGAAGAACAGCTCGCGCGCCTGGTCGTTCATCGACGCAAAGTATTCGTCGGCATGCGCGAACCGCAGCCCCTCGAAGTCGTCGTTGGGGGTCCCTGGCTCGATCGGCTTGATCTCTCGCTGCGCAGCGAACAACGCCTCCACCGTGTCGTAGGCGGCCAGTTCACGCAGCTGCGTCCACGTGGGCGGCAAGAGGAAGTGCTTGCCGGCCGACCAGTCGACCAGAGCCGCCGACGCCGAATACCACTGCGCCGTCTCCACTTCCGAGGTCTCGGCGTCGGCATCTTGTCCGGCCGGCAGCTCGGCGAGGAAGAACCGGGTGTCGTAGCGACGCTTCTCGATCTTCGGGGTGATCCAGTGCGCCAACGGCCGCAGCAGGTCCGCGCGCAGCGCCAGGTCGTTGTCGCGCAGGAACTGGGCCAGCGACAGCTCCCGGCTCTCCAGCTTGGCGCGCGCCGGCATCAGGCCCGCGACGTCGGGGGCCGCCCCGTCGAGGTGGGTGACCAGCAAGACGCCGCACTCCTCGAAGGTTTCGCGGACCGCCGCGCACACCAGTTCCTGCGCCCCGGTCACCGACGTCGAAAAGCTGTCCGCCCACCACTGCGCATCCGGGCCGACCCAGGCGAGGTCGGCGTCGGCGTCGCGCTCGTCCACGCCGCCGCCGGGGAAGACGGTCATGCCGCCGGCGAAGGCCATCTGCTTGACCCGCCGTTGGAGGAAGACGTCGATACCGTCCGCGCCGTCGCGGACCAAGACCACCGTCGACGCGTCGCGCAACGGTGCGGGGGCTGCGTTCTCAGTCATGAGACCTCACGTTACCGCGCAGGGCCGAGCACCAGGCCGGGGCCGTCCGGGCAGGGGCCGCCTGGACCGGGTTAGTCGCTACCGGACTATTCGGCCCGGCGGTGGCCCCCAGCTCGGCGGGCGCGACGGGCGAAGTAGCGGCCGTCGATCACGTCGAGCGCGATCTGCTGCTGGAAGGCCTCCGTCAGATTGGCGGCGGTCATCACGTCGTCGAGCAGGCCTTGCGCGACTACGCCGCCGTGCGAGAGCAGCATGGCGTGGCTGAACCCGGGCGGGATCTCCTCGGGGTGGTGGGTGATCAGGACCAGCGCCGGGGCGTCCGGGTCGGCGGCCAGGCGGCCGAGCCGGTCGACGAGCTCTTCTCGGCCACCGAGGTCCAATCCAGCTGCGGGCTCGTCGAGCAGCAGCAGTTCCGGATCGGTCATCAGCGCCCGGGCGATCTGGACCCGCTTGCGCTCCCCCTCCGACAGCGTGCCGTAGGTCCGGCGCGCCAGGTGCTCGGCGCCCAGCGACTCCAGGGTGTTCAGCGCCTGGTCGCGGTCCATCGCGCCGTAGTCCTCGCGCCACCGCCCCAGGACCGCGTAGCCGGCGGAGACGACGAGGTCCTCGACGACCTCGTCGGCCGGGATCCGCTCCACCTCGCGCCCACCGGTCATGCCCACCCGTGTGGTGAGTTCGCGCAACTCGACCCGGCCCAACCGCTCGCCCAACACGAAAGCCACCCCGGCGCTCGGATGCACGCGGGCCGCCGCCATCGACAGCAGCGAGGTCTTGCCCGCGCCATTCGGACCGAGGATCACCCAGCGCTCATCGAGCTCGACCTGCCAATCGACGGGACCGACCAACGTGTTCCCGTCGCGCACCAGCGATACGCCGCGGAAGTCGATGAGGAGATCGGGATCGGTGGTTTCGAGGGTCACGCCACCATCGTGCCGGATGATCGCCGCCGGGAATACCCGGGCTCGCCGTAACGCTGGAACATCTATGCCCTCAGACCGCTCCGTATCCGCGATCGGCGTCCCACTGTCCGTGCTCGACCTGGCCCAAGTCGGCCCCGGCGAGTCCGTGGCCGAGAGTCTCGCGCATTCGACGCGCCTCGCGCAGTTCGCCGATACCACCGGCTACCGGCGCATCTGGTACGCCGAGCACCACAACATGTCGGCCATCGCCTCGGCCGCGCCGGCCGTTCTGATCGCGCACATGGCCGCCCACACCTCCCGCATCCGACTCGGGGCGGGTGGGGTGATGCTGCCCAACCATTCACCGCTGACGATCGCCGAGCAATACGGCACGCTCGCCGAACTGCACCCCGGCCGGATCGACCTCGGCCTCGGGCGCGCACCGGGCGGCGACCAGGCCACCTTCGCCGCCCTGCGCCGCACCCATCAGGCGGCCGAGCAGTTCCCGCGCGACGTGGTGGAACTGCAGGGCTACCTGCGCGACGAATCACGCGTCGCCGGGGTACGGGCCACCCCCGGGGCCGGCACCAACGTCGACCTCTACATCTTGGGTTCGTCGCTTTTCGGCGCGCAGCTCGCCGCCGCCCTGGGCCTCCCCTACGCCTTCGCCTCACACTTCGCGCCGCAGGCGCTGACCGAGGCGGTTGCGCTCTACCGCAAGGAGTTCCGGCCCGCGCCCCTGCCGGACGGCGGCGAGACCGAGCCGTATGTCATCGCCGGGGTGAGCGTCATCGCCGTCGACGACGCGGAGTTCGCCGCCGAGCAACTGCACGTCGCCCAGCGCCAGCGCATCAAGCACCTCCTGGCCCACCACCGCCCCCTCAGCGACGACGAGGCCGACCTCCTCGTCGACTCGCCGGTCGGACACCAGGTCGCCGCGATGCTGAGCCGGGCCGTCGTGGGGACCCCCGACGAGGCGGTGGCCGGGCTGCGCGAGTTCGCCGCCGACGCCGACGCCGACGAACTGATCGTCGCGTCGCTGGCCCCCGACCGCCGCGCCTGGTTCGACACGCTGGCCAATCTGGCCCCACCGGCCTGACACCGCGCGTCGACCCAACCTCTCCCGACGGTGTACGGGCGATTCCGATCCCGTCACGACGCCTTACCTCAGCGTGTTACGAAAGTTACTGTTGTGACATGCCGATCAGCCGTCGCCAGTTCTTCTCTGCGGCCGCGGTCGCCGGGCTCGCCGGTGCCACCGCCACCCTGCACCCCGGGGACGCCGTCGCCGACGTGGCCCTGCCGCCGTCGCTGCCCGCAGCCACCAACCTTGGGACGCTGCTGGACTATTCGGCCCGTGTCCCCTCGCCGCTGGCCATCCGCGCCGCCGGACATGCCGGGGTCATCCGCTACGTCTCCGACCGCCGCCCAGGGGCGGAGAACATGCTCGCCAAGCCGCTGACCATCCCCGAATCGCTGGCCATGCGCGCCTTCGGGCTGACCGTGGTGTCGAACTACCAGTTCGGCAAGGGCAAGACCGCCGACTGGCTCGGCGGCTACGACGGCGGGGTCAAGCACGCCCGCCGTGCCGTCGAGCTGCACACGCTGGCCGGCGGCCCGGGCGACGCACCGATCTACGCCTCCATCGACGACAACCCGTCGCGTGCCCAGTTCACCTCGAGGATCGTCCCCTACCTGAAGGGATGGCACTCGATCATCGGCCTGCGCCGCACCGGGATCTACGCCAACGCCCCCACCATCGGTTGGGCCATCGACGCCGGACTCGCGACCTGGTTCTGGCAGCACGACTGGGGCACCAAGCGCGGCTATCTGCACCCTGCGGCGCATCTGCACCAGATTCCCGGCCAACGACGGGTGGGCGGCGTCGAGGTCGACGTCAACACCATCCTCAAACCGAACTACGGCCAATGGGCCGGATCGGGCTCGTCATGACGGACGGGGTCAACCGGCGCGACTTCCTCTCCGCCGCCGCCGGTCTGGGCGCGGCCTGCCTCCTCGGCGCCGGGGTCGCCCATGCCGACTCCTCGTCGGGATCGAGCGGCTTCGGCTCGTCGAGCGGCTCCGCCGATTTCGGCTCGCTGTGCGACTACTCCGCCGCGGTCCCCCCGGCTCAGGCGATCCGCGCGGCGGGCTACCTGGGTGCCATCCGCTATGTGTCCGGGCGGCTGCCGGTGGACCGGTGGATGAAGGCCAAACCCATCACCGCCACCGAGGCGCGGGCACTGCGCCGGGCCGGCCTGACGATCGTCTCCTGCTACCAGTACGCGAAGAACGACTGGCTCGGCGGCTACCGGGCCGGCGTGCACCACGCACGCCTCGGCGCGGCCAAGCACCGCGCGGCCGGCGGTCCCGCCCACGCGCCGATCTACGCCTCGATCGACGCCAACCCCTCGCTCGAGCAGTTCATCACCAAGATCGGGCCCTACCTGCGCGGATGGCAGTCCGTCATCGGACCGGCGCGCACCGGCGTCTACGGCAACGCTTCGACAATCACCTGGGCGGCCGCCGGCGGGTTCGCCGCCTGGTACTGGCAACACGACTGGGGCACCCCCAAGGGTTTGGTGCACCCCCTTGCCCATTTGCACCAGTTGCCCGGGGAGAAGCGGGTCGCCGGGATCGGCGTGGACCGCAACATCATCTGCCAACCGAACTACGGGCGCTGGTAGCCCTCGCGCGTCGCGACGACGGTCATCGACCCGGGTGCGATCTCGGTGAAACCGGCGTCGCGCACGGCGACGGCACCGCTCTGCCGCTCCTGCGCGACCAACTCCTGCCACCGGTGCACCGACGGCTCACACACCGCCAACGGACAACCCCGCTGAAACCATGCCTGCGTCTCACCGACGTCGAGCAACGCCACCCCGAGCATCGCCGCGTGCCCCACCTGCGCCGCGGTCTTGCCGACGGTCATGTCCAGCGTCGGGTTCACCCACAGCGTCAGCCCCGTATCCGCATCGTCATCCGGCTCAGCGGGTAGCCCGCCCTCGACGTCGGTGCCCTCGATCTGCAGCTTGCGGACCCGGGGGTCCACCTCCCCGACCATCGTGGGGACGAAGGCCCGCGCGGCCTGCCCGTCCGACTCGGCGGTGACCCCCCACACCTGTTGGGCGCCAACCCATTGGGCGCCGCGCGCCCGTCGGGCGATTTTGCGGATCCGCGCGTCGCACCACGCATCCATCGCCTCGGCCCAGGGACCGCCGGGCGCCGATCGCTCGTCGAGGCACAGCAGCACCACCGAACGGGCCGCTGCAACGAGAAGTGCGGCCCGCTCCGGCGGGGCGGTCTTCTCCACCCGCAACGCCATCTGCATGGCCCACACACGGGCCGGATCCGGCGGATCGTCACGGTGGGGCGCGTCGAGGTCGTCGACGAGCCGGGCGTGGTTCGCCGCGAGGAACATGCCTAGTCGAGGGGGACGCGCCGCAGCGTGCCGTCGACCGCGTCGGCGGCCTCGATCTCGTCGCGGGTCACCCCGAGGATGAACAGCACGGCGTCGAGGAACGGATGGCTCAACGCGGTGTCGGCGACCTCGCGCAGGGCCGGTTTGGCGTTGAAGGCGATTCCCAAGCCCGCCGCGCCCAGCATGTCGATGTCGTTGGCCCCGTCGCCCACGGCCACCGTCTGCTCCATCGGGACGCCGGCCTCGGCGGCGAACGCGCGCAACGCACGCGCCTTGCCGGGCCGGTCCACGACCTCCCCGATGACGCGACCGGTGAGCTTGCCGTCGACGATCTCCAGGGTGTTGGCCCGCACGAAATCCAGGCTCAGATCATGGGCCAGCGAATCGATGACCTGGCGGAAGCCGCCGGACACGACACCGCAGTGGTAGCCGAGGCGGCGCAGGGTCCGGATCGTGGTGCGGGCACCGGGGGTGAGTTCGAGCGCGTCGGCGACCTCGTCGATCACACCGGCGTCGAGCCCGGCCAACGCCTCGACCCGGCGGTGCAGCGATTCCTCGAAGTCGATCTCGCCGCGCATCGCCGACTCGGTGACGGCCGCGACCTCGGCCTCGCGACCCGCCTTGGCGGCCAGCATCTCGATGACCTCGCCCTGGATGAGCGTGGAGTCGACGTCGAACACGATGAGCCGCTTGGCGCGGCGCGCCAGTCCGGCCCGCTCCACCGCTACGTCGATCTCGTGCTCGCCGGCCACCCCGGCCAGCGCCTCGCGCAACGCCGAGTCGGCGAACGGGGTGTCGCTCGGCGCGCTGACCATGAGTTCCAGGCCGGTGACCGGATAGTCGGCGACGCCGCGGATCGAATCGATGTTGGCGCCCTGGTCGGCGAGTGCCGCGGCCAACGACTCGAAGGCGCGCGCGGTCACGGGACTGCCGAGGACGACGACGGCGTGCGTCGACGGCGGCTCGGCGATGGCGTTGTCACCGGCTTCGACGTGCACGGCGAAGCCAGCGGCAATCAGCCCGACGGCGGCCAACGCCTCGTCGACGCGGTCGGTGAGTTCTTCGACGTCGTCGACTGCCGCCACCAGGACGCCCAGGGTCAACCGTCCCCGGATGACGACCTGCTCGACGTCGAGAAGCTCAACCCCCGCCCGAGCCAGCACCCCCATCAGCACCGACGTGACGCCGGGCCGGTCGGGACCGCTGACCGTGATGAGTACGGAGGGCGTACCCGGCCGCGTCACCCGTCAGTGACGGCCGGACCCGGCGTGGGCCTCGACTCGCATGCGTTCGATCATGTGCGGGTAGTGCAGCTCGAACGCCGGGCGCTCCGACCGGATGCGGGGCAACTCGGTGAAGTTGTGGCGCGGCGGCGGGCACGAGGTGGCCCACTCCAGCGAGTTGCCGAAGCCCCACGGATCGTCCACGGTCACGACCTCGCCGTAGCGGTAGCTGCGGAAGACGTTCCACAGGAACGGCAGCGTCGACAGGCCCAAGACGAGGGCACCGGCGGTCGAGACCATGTTCAACGTCGTGAAGCCGTCCGACGGGAGGTAGTCGGCGTAGCGGCGCGGCATACCCTGGTTGCCCAGCCAGTGCTGGACCAGGAAGGTCAGGTGGAAGCCGATGAACGTGAGCCAGAAGTGGAGCTTGCCCAGCCCCTCGTCGAGCATCCGCCCGGTCATCTTCGGGAACCAGAAGTAGATGCCCGAATAGGTGGCGAACACGATCGTGCCGAACAGCACGTAGTGGAAGTGCGCCACGACGAAGTAGGTGTCGGAGACGTGGAAGTCGATGGGCGGGCTGGCCAGCAGCACGCCGGTGAGACCACCGAACAAGAAGGTGACGATGAAGCCGATGGCGAACAGCATCGGTGTCTCGAACGTCATCTTCCCCTTCCACATGGTTCCGATCCAGTTGAAGAACTTCAACCCGGTCGGGACCGCGATGAGGAAGGTCATGAAGGAGAAGAACGGCAGCAGCACCGCGCCGGTGACGAACATGTGGTGCGCCCAGACGGCCACCGACAGTGCGGCGATCGACAGGGTCGCGTACACCAGGCCGGTGTAGCCGAAGATCGGCTTGCGGGCGAACACCGGGAACACCTCGGAGACGATGCCGAAGAACGGTAGGGCGATGACGTACACCTCGGGATGGCCGAAGAACCAGAAGAGGTGTTGCCACAGGATCACGCCGCCGTTGGCGGGGTCGAAGAGGTGGGCACCGAAGGCGCGGTCGACCTCGACGCCGAGGAGGGCGGCGGTCAGCAGCGGGAAGATGAGCAGGATCAGGATGCTGGTCACCGTGATGTTCCAGGTGAAGATCGGCATCCGGAACATCGTCATGCCGGGCGCGCGCAGACACACCACGGTGGTGACCATGTTGACCGCACCGAGGATGGTGCCCAGACCGCTGACGCCCAGACCCATGATCCACAGGTCGGCGCCGACGCCCGGCGCGTGGATGTCGTTGGTCAGCGGCACGTAGGCGGTCCAGCCGAAGTCGGCGGCACCGCCCGGGGTCAAGAAGCCCGACAGTGCGACCGTCGACCCCAGGACGAACAGCCAGAAGCCGAAGGCGTTCAACCGCGGGAAGGCCACGTCGGGGGCGCCGATCTGCAGCGGCAGCACGAAGTTGGCGAAGCCGATGACGATCGGGGTCGCATACATCAGCAGCATGACGGTGCCGTGCATGGTGAACAGCTGGTTGAACTGCTCGTTGGAGAGGAACTGCAGACCCGGGTGGGTCAACTCGCCACGCATCAGCAGGGCCATCAGGCCGCCGATGAGGAAGAAGACGAAGCAGGCGACGATGTACATCATGCCGATCAGCTTGTGATCGGTCGTCGTCAGCAACTTGAGCAAGAACGAGCCCTTGGGCTGGTACCGCTCGGGGTACGGGCGCACTGGTGCCACTTGCGTGGTGGGCTGGTCAACCGCGGTCACAGTTCCTCCTACAGGCGGGCATTCGGACCAATCCTAACGCCTATCCCACCCCGAGAGGACCCGGGTCCTACGAAGTGTCGTAATTGACCGGGTAGAGCGACGTCGGGGCGGGTAGAAGGTCCCTCGGTGTTAGCGTTTGGGGGTGCATCGAATCGTTCGCCACACCGGCGCGGCCCTGCTGGCCGCGGTGACGGGGATGGCAGTCCTGTCCGCCTGCGGAAGCGACGACGGCGTGCTCCGCGATCCGCAGGGAAACCCCATCTCCACCTCGACGACCCGCATCGCCGAGGTCAACCTGGTCAATCCCGACCGCGACTATGCCAAGACCTGTGCGGCACCCACCGCCGCCGACACCCGCCGCGTGGACGCGCGGCGCATCGTGGTCACCGATCCGGGACTGCTCGACGCGGTGTGCGCCCTCGGCCTGGGCCCCAAGATCGTCGCGGTCACCGCGGCCCCCGGCGCGGTTCCCGCCTATCTGGGCCCGCAACTGGCCCAGGTTCCCGCCGTCGGCGCCGCCCCGGCTGCCGACGCCGTGGCCAAAGCCGACGCCGACCTCGTGTTGACCACCCCGTCGACCTCGCGCTCGGCCGCCGCCTTCGGCGGTGTCCGCTCGGCGACGATCGAACCCGGCGGATGGGAAGACGTCTTCCGGGCCGTCGCCGCCGCGCTCGGCCGGCCGATGACCGCCGACCGGCTGTTGACGCAGTTCCGCACGGACGCGCAGGCGCTCGGCAAGCGGATGGACGCGGCCCACTCGCAGGTGTCGCTGGTGCGGTTCGGCCCGGGTTCGGAGACCATCGCCGGCACCGAGAGCTTCGCCGGGCAGATCCTCGGGATCGTCGGGGTGCAGCGGCCGGAACGCCAGCGCTCCGCCGGGCCCACCCCGATCACCGACGAGAACTTCACCGCGGCCGACGGCGACCTCATCTACGTCAGTTTCGAACCCGACGGGCTCGAGCACGGCAAGTCGGTGCTGCTCAGCGACCGGTGGCTCGACATGGGCGCCCCGACGTGGAAGCGCGTCCTCGGAGTCGACGACGCGGTCTGGTACCGGACGTCGGGCCTGGCCGCGGCCCGGCTGGTGCTGGCCGACCTGAAGAAATCCCTCGACGGCAACTCCTCGCAGTACTAGCCCGCCACTGGTCCGCCGATGTCGTGGCGGTGGTGCACGACGTCATGCAGCAGGTACCGCAGCAGATACTCGGCGGTGAACTCCCGGCCGTCGCGTGATCCGGTGCGCGACCAGCCGTCGTCGTCGATCCCGTCGACGATCCGCGCGACCCGCTCACCGTCCGCGGCGACCTCTTCGGCCACGATCGCGGGGTCCTGCTCGTTGTAGCGCGCCGCGATCGCCGCCGCTTCCTGGTCCCACCCGGCGAATTCCGGGTCCGGCGCGGTCAGGATCGCCGCGACCCGATCGGTGAACAACCGCAGGACGTCGCGCACGTGCGCGCCGTACTCCAACGGCGACCACACCTGCGCCGATGGCCGGGTGCGCAACTCGTCGGCCGGCCGGCCGCGCAGGACCCGGGCCCAATCCGATGCCGCGTCGAGCAGGGTGGGTGCGATCTGGGCGCGGTCCACCGCCGATGCGTCGAATCCGCATTCGTCGCACCGGCGTTCGGCGAACACGCTCCAGTCTTTGGTGTCTGTGGCCACTCGACCACCCTAACCAGCGGTGCGCTCGCGGCGGGACGGCGTCGGACCGCGCGGGTACGCTCGCGCCGTGGACGAGACCCAGCTGCACGACCTGGTTGAGCGTGCGATTCGCGCCGGTGCGACGCCGGGCCGACCGGCCTCCCCCGCGGCGATCGACGACGCACAGGACCGGCTCGGGGTGCGCTTCGACGACGCCTACCGCTCCTTCCTCCTGCGGTGCAACGGACTCGAACGCCTCGGGGAGGCGGACCTGTATCCGGTCGACGAACTCGGGGTGTCGGCCCGCTGGCTCGACTGGGATCGGTTCTTGCGCCTCGAATACTTCTCCGATCTGCCGGGCGCCTTCGAGATGCGCGGTGACGAACAAGTACCACCGGTGTTTCACCCGGCACCGCCGGGACAGCGGCACGTGCTGATCGGCCACGTGAACGGCAGTCTCTGCGCCAGCCTCGTCGCCAACTTCGCCGTCGCCGCGGGCCCGGCGGTGACCGGCGAGATCGCCCAGTGCCGGTACGAACCGTGGCTCCTCGGCCCCTTCGACAATGCGTTGCCCACACTCGTCGACGATGCGCAGCGGTGGATCTCCGACGGGATCGGCCATCCCTACTCGGAGGCGTGGGATCAGCTCGGCTCGGTGGACGCCGCCTTGGCGTCGGGAACCCTCGCCACCATCCGCCACTGCGTCTCCGCCCGGTGGCGCGCCGAGATCGACGCGGTGGCGCCCGACGAGGCGCTGGCGGAGCTGCGCGCCCGGCTCTGGGGGTCCGACACCCGACCGACCACTTTCACCGTCGACTTTCCGGCCTGGGAGAACGGGGTCTTCCAGGTTCTCGTCGGCGATGCCGACGACGGGTTGGCCACGGTCCGGCCACCGGTGGTCCTCGAGGACCACGTGTGGCGGCTCGACGGGTGGCCGGCGCCGGGGGCGAACCGCTGAGCACCATGCCCGACCGCCTCGTACCCGGACCGCTGACCGATCTCCCCCCGCTGCGGGCGATGTGGCGGCCCGGCCTGGGCCTTGCCCTCTGGCGCGACACCGACGCACCCGGCGACGATGACGCACCCCCACCACTGGCCGCCGACGAGGTGCCACCCCGCCTCGCCGAGTTCCTCGTCGGCCGTGCCTTCCGCCGGCGGTTGCCGGTGACCGGCGCCGACGGCAGGCGGGTCTCGCGGCCCTGCGTCGTCGTCGGCCGTACGACGACGGCCTCGCTGCTGTCGGCCATCGACGAGGAGTCCGCCGCACAGGTCGGCGGCGAACTGCGCTTCTACCGCGCCCTGCTCCTCGGCGTCGGAGCGGCGTGCAGCGCCGGTTCCGTGGCGCCGGGGGTGGCGGTCGCCGACGGCGAGTACCACCTGCGCTGGACCCTCGTCGCCACCCCGGCGTGGCGGCGGTGGATGGCGTCGATGACCGACCGCACCCCCGAGTCCCTCGCCGCCAACGACCCCCACCACGGCGGCCGGGACAGTGGCGCCGCGGATTTCGCCGCCGAGATGGCCGACACGCTGTGCCGGCTGCGGCTGCGCACTCCCGGCGACCCCGCCGTGGGACCGGCGCTGCTGGCCGATCTGGTCGACGACCCGCTGCCGCTGCCCGGCGACCGGGGCCCCGTCGCCGGCACCGCCTGGTCCCAGTGGTCGGCCAGCGCCGCCCCCGGCGAGCCGCCGGTCCTCTTCCGGCTCCATTTGCCCGACGACGATCCCGACGATCGGCGCGACCCGCCGCCACCGCCGATCTGGCGATTGCAGGTCTGCCGCCGCGACGACGCCGGCGCAATCGTCGCCGTGGCGCCGCAACGGCTCACCGCCACCGACCTCGACGAGATCACCTCGGCGCTGGCCACGGCCATCGCCGCGTGCCCGGCGCTGCGCGACGCCGACGCCGACCCGCAGTCACTGGACTTCCTGTTGTCCACCGCCGCGGCCGAGGAGTTCCTCACCGACGGTGCGGGGGTGCTGCGCGAGGAGGGCTTCACCGTGCTGCTCCCCCGCAGTATCGCCACCGTGCGCCCGGTGCTGCACGCCCAGGCGCTGCCGGTGGCCACCAACACCGGTCGGGCGGCGATCGTCGGGATCGACGACCTCGCCGACTTCGAGTGGCGGTTGGCCCTGGGCGATGCGCCCGGCGCCGCGCAACTGTCCCAGGCCGACCTCGACGCCCTCGCTCGGCAACAGGGCGACTTGGTCCGCGTGCGCGGGCAGTGGGTCCTCGCCGAGAATGCCGCGTTGAGCCGCGCGGCGCGGTTCATCGCCGAGCAGCGCCAACCCGCCGCCGCACCCACGACGACCGCCGATCTGTTGGCGCTCATCACCGGCATCGCCGACAGTCGCACACCGGTGCCGGTGACCGGCGCCCCGGGGTTGGGCTGGCTCGACGACCTGGCCGCCGGGCGGACCCCGGTCCCGCCGCCGGTGCCGCCACCCCCCTCCTTGGTCGCCACCCTGCGCCCGTACCAGCGCCGCGGATTGGATTGGCTGGCCCACCTGTCGCAGCAGCGCATCGGCGGGGTCCTTGCCGACGACATGGGTCTGGGCAAGACCATCCAGGTCATCGCGCTGTTGTGCCACGAGCGGCAGACCGCGGACCCGGCGCCGACGCTCATCGTGTGCCCGATGTCGCTGGTCGGCAACTGGGCGAACGAACTCGCCCGCTTCGCCCCGCATCTGCGCGTCACCGTCCACCACGGCCCGAACCGGCTGCGCGGCAAGCAGTTCCACACCGCCGCCGCCGGTTCGGCGGTCGTGCTGACCACCTTTGCCATCGCCACCCGCGACCGCGACCTGCTCGCCACCGCCCGGTTCGCCGACCGCCGGTGGGGGCGGCTGGTGGTCGACGAGGCCCAACACGTGAAGAACGTGGCCACGTCGGCGGCGAAGGCGCTGCGCGTGATCGACGCCGATCACCGTCTGGCGCTCACCGGCACCCCGGTGGAGAACCGGTTGGAAGACCTGCGGGCCGTCGTCGACCTGGTCAACCCCGGACTGCTGGGTTCGCCGTCGGTGTTCAAGGCGCGGTTCGCCGAGCCCATCGAGCGCGACCGCGACGCCGCCACCGCCCGGCGCCTGCGGTCGCTGACCCGACCATTCCTGCTGCGCCGGGCCAAAACCGACCCCGACATCGTCGACGGCCTGCCCGCCAAGACCGAGTTGGTCGTCCGCGCCAACCTCACCGTCGAGCAGGCGGCGCTGTACCGGGCGATCGTCGACGAGGTGATGGCCGCGCTGGCCGACGCCCGCCAGCGCGCCCTGCGCCGGCGCACCGTCCTGGCGGCGCTCACCCGGCTCAAGCAGGTCTGCAACCATCCCGCGCACTACCTGGCCGACGGTTCGCCGATGATGGCCAGGGGGGCGCACCGGTCGGGCAAGGTCGAGTTGATCACCGACCTGGCCACCACGGCGGTCGACGAGGGCGACCGCATGCTGGTGTTCTCCCAGTTCGCCGAGTTCGCCCACCTGCTCGCCCCGCTGCTCGCCGACCACCTCGGTGCGGAGATCCCGGTGCTGCACGGCGGCCTGCCCCGCACCGAACGGGACCGCCTGGTGGAGCGGTTCCAGGGCGACGATGGGCCGCCGGTACTGGTGGCCACGTTGAAGGCCGGGGGAACCGGGCTGAACCTGACCGCCGCCAACCAGGTGGTGCACGCCGACCGCTGGTGGAATCCAGCGGTCGAGGACCAGGCCACCGACCGCGCCTATCGAATCGGGCAGGACCGTCACGTCCAGGTTCGCAAATTCGTCTGCGTGGGCACCCTCGAGGAACGCATCGACGAGATGATCGCCGCCAAGCGCGAACTGTCGGCGCTGACCGTGCAGACCGGGGAGAGTTGGATCAGCGACCTCGGCGATGCGGAGGTCCTCGACCTCCTCGCCCTGCGCGACGAGGCGGTGAGCCAGTGATGGCCCGCGCCTCGGGTGGCCGGCGCCGCGCCGCGCCGGCCCGCTCCTACGGGGTCACACCGTGGGGCGGCGCCTTCCTGCGCGGCTTCGCCACCGCCGATTCACGACGGATCACCAAGGCGCGCAGCTACTTCCGCGACCGCCACGTCCACAACCTGTCCGTCGAGGCCGGGCGGATCACCTCGTCGGTCACCGGCAGCCAGCTCGACCCGTTTGCGGTCACCATCGAGCTGCGGATGGTCGACGCGACCACCGTGGTGGGGTTGCTCCACCAGACCGGACACCAAGCCGATCTCACCGAAGCGCTGCGCGGCGGCGCACCGCGCGGGCTACTGGACCTCGTCGCGCCGACCGAGTCGGCCGACGTCACCGCGGCATGCACCTGTCCCCTCGACGAGTTGTGCATCCACGTACTGGCGACCGCCTTCGAAGTCGCCGCCATGATCGACCTCGAACCGGCGGTGCTGCTCACCGTCATGGGCGCGCCGCTGGCCGAATTGGTGGAGCTCGCCAACGCCGTAGACTCGGGTGTACCGAGCGCACCCGCACCGGCGGCAGACCCACACCGGCCGACCGGCACAGGCATCGCGGAGGACGCGCCGGTCGGCGGCGACTTCCACGGCGACCGCGCCGTGTATCCCCCGCCGCCGACGCTGGCCGACTTCCACGCCCTCACCGAGTTCGACGCCCCACTGTTGCGCCGCGCGCTGCGTGCCACCGGGATCGCCGCCCTCGACGTCGCCGAGGCCGCCGACGAACTCGCCGCCCGTTACGAGCAGATCACCGGCCGCGGCTGACCCGGTGCGCCCGCCCGACCGATGGGGTCAGGTCCCAACCGGGGGGGGTCAGGGCCAACCGGGTTCTGCGACCACTCGGCCGTCTTCAATGGCCTTCGCCAACTGAACTTGGTCACGCGCGTTCTGGTCGTCGTAGGCGAAGGCAAAGGCGGTGAACGCCTCCTCGACGCGATCAGACTTGCCCAGGTAGTCGTTGATCGCCGCGACATCACCGCCGCGCGCGTGGGCGCGGGCCAGCACGTGACCGCAGACCCCCGCGTAGCGGGCGAGCTGGGGGGCGATCTCCGCCCCGGTGGGTACCACCTTGCCGTCGCGGAACTGGCGGACGTAGTAGTCGTGCCGCTGGTCGCCGCCGGACGCGGAGACCCACCCCAGAAACGAGTCGCCGGCGCTCTGGATGAGCCGCTGGCCGTGGACCACGCGCTCGCCGTGGCGCGCGTAGGTGCTGGCGCCCAACCACGGCTCGTACACCGACGGGCCGGCCTGCTTGACCTGGAGGAACAGCGGATCCCCGGTGCGGCGCTCCTCGGCGAGGATCAGGAAGACCCGCATGCCGACACTGCCGACGCCGACCACCTGCTGCACGGCGTCGACCACGTCGAAGCTGCCCAGCAGGACCTTGAGGTCGTCGCGAACCGTGGCGAGGTACTGCTCGAGGACCGAGTTCAGCTGAGAGGCGTAGCCGTCGCCCACGTGTACCCGGTAGGGATGCTTCTCGACGATCTGGCGGCGCCCGTCGGCGACGACGGTGAGCTTGTCCAAGGCGCCACGACTGGTCCGCTTCGCCGCCCGCTTCTCCAAGATGCGTCCAGTGCGCTCTTGGTCGTCAGCCGGCACCGCGTATTGGACGAGGCGGTCGAACTCGGCGATGTCGGTCCAGATGTCGATCTCCGGCCAGGTCGCGTACCGGGCGATCCACTCCCGATACCCGCGGAAGCCCGCGGCCACCGCTTTGCGCGTCGCCTTGTCCCGCAGACCACTCTCCCGCGACAACACCACCAGGCTGGTGAGGAAGCGTTTGAGATCCCACTCGAACGGGCCGGGCAGTGTCTCGTCGAAGTCCCGCAGGTCGAAGGCCAGCCGGCGCTCGGGAGTGTTCCACAACCCGAAGTTGAGCACGTGGGCGTCACCGCACAGCTGGACCCGGATCCCGCTGTCGGGATGCGACGCCAGGTCGGCCGCCATCACCGCCGCGGCACCGCGGTAGTAGTTCCACGGCGAGGCCCCCATCCGGCCGTGTCGCAGTGCCAGCAGGCCCGGATCCCTGATGTCCTCCTGGGCCAAGATGGTCACGAGGGGATCCTGGTCGCGGCGATCCGGATCCCACACGCCCTGTCCGCGGCGCGGTGCGACCTTGCGCTGCGCCTTGCCGTCGACCGTGCCGGGCCGTGGGGGAACCGGCGCCGCGGCGGCGTGCATCAGAAGTCCCAGTCCTCGTCCTCAGTGTTGACCGCCTTGCCGATGACGTAGCTGCTGCCCGAGCCGGAGAAGAAGTCGTGGTTCTCGTCGGCGTTGGGCGACAGGGCAGACAGGATCGCCGGGTTCACGTCGGTCTCGTCGCGCGGGAACATCGCCTCGTAGCCGAGGTTCATCAACGCCTTGTTGGCGTTGTAACGCAGGAACTTCTTGACGTCCTCGGTGAGCCCGACCTCGTCGTAGAGGGTTTCGGTGTAGTCCGACTCGTTGTCATAGAGCTCGAAGAGCAGCTCGAAGGTGTAGTCCTTGAGCTCCTGGCGCCGCTCGGGGGTCTGGGTCTCCAACCCGCGCTGGTACTTGTAGCCGATGTAGTAACCGTGCACCGCCTCGTCGCGGATGATCAGGCGGATCAGGTCGGCGGTGTTCGTCAGCTTGGCGCGGCTGCTCCAGTACATCGGCAGGTAGAAGCCCGAGTAGAACAGGAAGGACTCCAGCAGCGTCGAGGCGACCTTGCGCTTGAGCGGGTCGTCGCCGCGGTAGTAGTCCATGACGATGTTCGCCTTGCGCTGGAGGTTCTCGTTCTCCTCCGACCAGCGGAACGCCTCGTCGATCTCCTTGGTGGAGCACAGGGTGGAGAAGATCGAGCTGTAGCTCTTGGCGTGCACTGACTCCATGAAGGCGATGTTGGTGAGAACCGCTTCCTCGTGCGGGGTCGTCGCATCCGGGATCAGCGAGACGGCGCCGACGGTGCCCTGGATCGTGTCGAGCAGCGTCAGGCCGGTGAACACCCGCATGGTCAGCTGCTTCTCGTATTCGGTGAGCGTGCCCCACGACGGGATGTCGTTGGACACGGGCACCTTCTCCGGCAGCCAGAAGTTGCCGGTCAGGCGGTCCCAGACCTCGGCGTCCTTCTCGTCGGGAACACGGTTCCAGTTGATCGCACTGACCCGGCTGACCAGCTTGATCGGTGCGCCTTCGGCAGGGCTGTGGGCGGTCGCAGACATGACACCTCGGTTACTCGCAGAGAAGGTACTTAACTCCCAGTCAGGGAATGCGTCCAACACTACCGGTTGGGACCGACACCGAAGGGCACCACAAGATGGTGTGTCTTGCGAGTTTCCGGCGTGTCGGGACCGGCGTGTCTTCGGCACGCCACCAGCGATCACCGCCCTGACCTGGATGCATCGATCGGTCGCGCAGCACCCACGGGCAAGGGCTACGCTTTCCATTCAGCGAACGACGCGCCGCCCGAGCACACAGAGCCTCAACAATGGACAGACCAGCCGCCAACGAGGGTGAAGACACTCGTCTGGGTGCCCCGTCCCGCCTTGCCCAGACCCGACCACCCCGGATGCCGCATCACCACCTCCCCCGTCCGGAACTCTTCCGCGCGGCCTCCGAACCGAGTCTCCCCGACGCACCCGCAACGGTAACCGCGATCCTCGGCGGAGCCGGCACCGGCAAGTCGGTCCTTGCGGCCGAATATGCCGCGAGCGCCACCGGTTCGTGCTGGTTGACGGTTACCGACCAACACACCGTGCTCGACCAACTCCGCCAGTCGGTTCTCACCGCACGGACCGACAGTGCCCAGATGCAGGACCTACGGCCGCCTGACCCGCTGTCCCGGCACGGCGACGACTTCCTCATCGTCATCGATGACGCCCACCTCATCACCGACAGGCAGGTCACCGACCGGCTGGCGGAGCTTATCCGGTGGGCTCCGGCGAGCACGCGGTTCGCCGTCGTCGGAAGGTTCGAACCACCGGGATTGCTGACTCGGGCGCGCCAGGACTGCCGGGTGGTGAACATCAACGGGGAACACCTCGCCTTCACGGCACCACAGGTCAACGCCCTCGGACACAGGTACGGCCGGACACTCGACGATGAAACAACGCGGCGCCTGTTGCGCCACACCCATGGGTGGGCGGCAGCCGTCGCCCTGTGGTTGGGCGATTCAACCGCATCGGCGGGAGCGATCGTCCCCGGCAGCCTCCTCACCGATTACCTCCACGCCCGCATCCTCGGCGGCCGCTCGGACCGGGTACAGCAGATCCTGGCGGGCGGCGCGGTCCCGGGCGAGGTCTCCGACGAACTCCTCGTCGAACTCACCGGGGAAACGAATGCGCCCGCGGCCCTACTCCACGTTGCCGCCGAGGAGGCGTTCTTGTCCGTCTCCCGAAGAGACGATCGCCTCCGATTCCGGTTCCTCCCAATGGCTCTGCGATTCTTCGCCGAGCACCCGGCGGTCGGGCCGCAACCGACGACTCGAAGGGCAGCTCTCGCTGCGCGTTCCCACCTCGCCCATCACCGGTACGCAGACGCCGTCGCCGCCGCCGTCGCCAGTGCCGACGCGGCAACCCTGACTGCCGTACTCGGCGATGAGAACGTACGCCTCACCCTCGTGGACTCGCCACAACTACTCATCGATGAACTCGCCGACATCCGACTGGAGGCCGACACACCCGACGCAGTGAAACTCGTTGTGGCAGTGGCTGACACGCTTGCCGCTGGCACGTTGCTCCTGCGCGACTCGGTTGACTACCTCACCTACACCCCGCAGCTGCAGCCCCTCTGCGACGCGGTGGTCGCGTTGGTTGCGGCGACGACCGCCCCCGGTGTCGTGCCGACAACCCCACCCGTCGACACACAGCAGGCCAGCCTCAGTCGCCTCGCCCACCGCGACAACGACGTGTACCCGTCCGGAATGCGCCAGTACGCCGAGATCCACACCGCACTGGCGGCGACGATACTGGGTGACTATCCCACCGCCGCCAAGGCGTTGTCGCATGCGGCGCTGATCGCAGCGGCAACGTCGGACGAGTCACTCGCAGCGGCGGTCGGCCTCGCCCGACTTCCCCTGGCCACACTGTCGGGCGATCTTCGCGCGGCCACACCGCCCCCGCGAACAACGGGCCCGCGCACACCGGGCGAGACGGAGTCCCTGACCATCCTGGGACACATGTTTGCCGAGCTCGCCGCGCACTACCGCCTGGAGCCAATTCCGCCCGATCCGGTCTGGCGCACCGCCATCGACGGACAACCGAACCATGTGCAGCGAACGATCCGACTGCTGTCCACGCTGATCGACGGGCAGTCGTCGCGGTCCCATCCAGAATCGGACCTGTTCCCCACCGGCGACCAGGAAACCCTCCCAAAGCCGGTCTTGGCGCTGACGGCCGCCGAAACGCAGCAGCGACTTGTCGACCGTCGGGAAATGCGGCTCGCTGCCGCATTCGCCAGACATGTGCGACTCAATCTCGGGGATTGCGCCGAGACCGTGGTAACGCAGGCACAACTGGGCCACGCTGGGGATCGGACCCCCGCGCTTCGCAGCGCGGTAGACGGCAGCACCACCCACCACCATCCGGCCACCGTTGTGTGGGCCGGCGTCCTGCTCGCCATCACCGACTCTCACAACTCGCAGGCCTGGCTGGCCGAAGCACTCGCCACCGCCGAGCGCTCTGGCGCGTACCTACCGTTCCTGTCTCTCCGCGAGAAAGCGCTTCCGCTCCTCGACGAGCATTCGGCCACCATTGCGCCGCCCTCATGGCTCCGCGCCCGACTCCGGGACACCGCCAACCGTGTGCGGCTCTCGCCGAAGGAGGTGCAGGTTCTCCTCTGCCTCGCCGAACCCCAGACGGTCGGCGACGTCGCCGAGCGGCTATTCGTCTCGGTCAACACCGCGAAGACGCATATCCGTCAGATCTACCGAAAGCTCGGCGTTTCCACCCGCCGGGAGGCCCTCGCCGAGGCGCGCCGCCAAGGATTGCTCTGAACCGATCCAGACATCGCCCATATCGGGTGATGTGCCGATCACCTCGGTAGTGGAATCGTCAGGACACAGGTTCGTCCCCCTCCAAGGGGTGCGGAAGTCCAAGACAAGGAGAGTCGGATGCCAAAGGGAAAGCCCAACATTCTCGTGATCTGGGGCGACGACATCGGAATCACGAACCTCAGCTGCTACAGCAACGGCCTGATGGGGTACCGAACACCGAACATCGACCGGCTGGCAAGAGAAGGAATGATGTTCACCGACTCTTATGGTGAGCAGAGCTGCACGGCTGGACGAGCGGCGTTCATCTCCGGGCAGAGCGTGTTCCGCACCGGGATGAGCAAGGTGGGCGCACCCGGGTTCGACATCGGTTGGGCGGCCGAGGATCCCACCATTGCCGAACTCCTCAAACCGCACGGGTACGCCACGGCGCAGTTCGGCAAGAACCACTTCGGCGATCTGAACAAGTACCTGCCGACTGTCCACGGCTTCGACGAGTTTTACGGAAACCTCTACCACCTGAACGCCGAGGAGGAACCCGAGAGTTTCGACTACCCGCACAAGGACCAGTTCCCCAGGTTGTACGACCTCGCGAAACCGCGCGGAGTGCTCGACTGCAAAGCGCTCGACCATGTCTCCGATGAGCCGGACGACCCGAAGTTCGGCCCGGTGGGCAAACAGTCCATCATCAACACCGGACCACTGAACGTGGAGCGGATGAAGGTGATCGACTACGACATCGCCGACCGAACCGTCGAGTACATCAAGCGCAAACACGACGAGGACGCCAACCAACCGTTCTTCGTCTGGTGCAACTTCACACACATGCACCTGTACACCCATGTTGAGGACGACAAGCGCGGTCAGGCCGGAATTTGGCAATCCGAGTACCACGACACGATGATCGAGCACGACAAGAACGTCGGCACGGTCCTCGATGTACTCGACGAACTCGGCATCGCCGACGACACCATCGTCATCTACTCCACCGACAACGGCCCCCACCGCAACAGTTGGCCGGATGGCGGAACCACACCGTTCCGCAGTGAGAAGGATACCAACTGGGAGGGCGCATTCCGCGTCCCCGAACTGATCCGGTGGCCCGGTCATATCGAAGCCGGCGCGGTGTCCAACGAGATCATCCAGCACCACGACTGGTTGCCCACGTTGTTGGCGGCGGCCGGCGACACGACGACACCGGATGAGCTCAAGAAGGGCAAGGAGGTCGGCGACAAGACCTTCAAGGTGCATATTGACGGCCTCAATCTGCTCCCCTACCTGACCGGCGAGGTCGACACGAGCCCGAGGCGGGGATTCTTCTACTTCTCCGACGACGGTGATCTCGTCGCGATGCGGTTCGAGAATTGGAAAGCGGTGTTCATGGAGCAGCGCTGCAAGGGCACGATGCAGGTCTGGGCGGAACCGTTCACCCAGCTGCGGCTGCCGAAGATATTCAACCTGCGCACCGACCCGTTCGAGTACGCAGACATCACGTCGAACACCTACTACGAGTGGCTCATCCGCCATGCCTACCTGGTGATGTACATGACGGCGATGGGAACCGCATTTCTCAACACGTTCCGGGATTTCCCGCCCCGCCACAAGCCCGCCAGCTTCAGCATCGACCAGGCTGTCGAGCAGCTCAACGCGTTCCTCGCGAAGGACTGACGCCTTGCCACCAGAGATCAGCGAGTTCTCGACCGCTTCGGTGCCGAACGGCTGGCGCGACACCCCCGCTCGTGCTGCGCTCGTCGACTTTGTGGGACGGGTCTGCGACCCCGGGCCCGGGCAAGTGCCGCCGAACGAGCGGATCGCCGTCTTCGACAACGACGGCACGCTGTGGACCGAGAAGCCCACTTACATCCAACTCGCGTTCATCATCCACTCGATGGCAGCCGCGGCCCGGGCAGATCTGTCCCTAGAGGAACAGGCCCCGTTCAAGGCCGCCGTCGACGGTGACCTGAATTGGTTCGACAGCGCTGTGGAACAGCATCACCAGGGTGACGACTCGCGCCTGAAGGAGTTCGGCGCCGCCGCACTGTCGATCGCGCGGGCCGAGGCGACCGACGACTTCGCACGCCGCTCGTCGGAGTTCTTCGCTTCGACTCGTCACCCGACGCTCGGCCGCCCGTACACCGCGTGCGGCTATGTCCCCATGGTCGGGCTGCTGCGCTACTTGGAGGCCCACGATTTCACGTGCTACATCGTCTCCGGCGGCGGGCGGGACTTCGTGCGGATGGTTAGTGGATCGATGTACGGCATCCCGCCCGAACGAGTCATCGGCAGCTCTCTCGGAATGGAGTACCGCGACGGCCGGGTCGTCACCACGGGGCGACTCGACGTTTTCGACGACGGCCCTGCCAAGCCGGCCCAGATCTGGTCGCACATCGGGCGCCGGCCCATCTTTGCCGCGGGCAACTCCGACGGCGATCTAGCGATGCTCGAATACACCACGAACGGCTCCCTCCCGTCGCTGGCGATGCTCGTCGGCCACGACGACGCCGAGCGCGAGAACGCCTACTCGACGGGGGCGGAGAACGCACTGCGACGAGCCAAGACCGACGGCTGGTTGGTTGCGAGCATGAAGGACGACTGGGGCACGGTGTTCGGTGACTGATAGCGAGGCGCTCATCGACGCAGCAGTCGGCGACCTCGTCTGGATTCCGCCGCAGACCGTTCGCCTCGGGGACGACGGGGAACCGGAAGAGGGACCCGCGCACGACGTCGACATGGCCGGCTTCTCGATCCAGCGCCACCAGGTCACCAACGCGCAATACCGTGCTTTCGTCGCCGACACTGGTTATGTCACCGTCGCCGAGCGCCCACCCGACCCGGCGGACTTCCCCGGCGCCCCGCCGGAGAATCTGCAACCGGGTTCGCTGGTCTTCCACCGAACGGTCGGGCCGGTGGATCTGCGCGACATGACCCAGTGGTGGCGCTGGACACCTGGCGCGTGCTGGAACCATCCGCGCGGCCCGCGTTCCGGGTTGCTCGGGCGCGACGAACACCCCGTGGTGCATATCGCCTACGAGGATGCGACGGCGTATGCGGACTGGGTCGGCCTTGTGCTGCCCACCGAGGCCCAATGGGAGACCGCTGCCCGGGGCGGTCTCCCACACAGCCGGTTCACCTGGGGTGACACTCCGGAGCAGGAGGGACAGCGGCTCGCGAACTACTGGCACGGCGAGTTCCCGTATCTCCCGGTCAGGGGATACGGGCAGACCTCGCCGGTAGGCAGCTTCGCCCCCAACGGCTACGGGTTGTACGACATGGCCGGAAACGTCTGGGAATGGACCGCCGACCTTTACGGACCCACCCGCGACGCGACGCCCTGCTGCGTCAGCGCGAGTCATGACCCGGATCGCCCCGGCTTCGAACGACGAGTCCTCAAGGGCGGGTCATTCCTCTGCGCTGACAACTACTGCATGCGCTACCGACCGGCTGCGCGGCGCCCGCAGACGGTTGACACCGGCATGAGCCACGTCGGCTTCCGCTGCGCCCGCACCGAGCGCACCTAGACAACACGTCACAATTCAGACAGTCCGACCGTCGGCAGTTCGCCGAAACGGGAGAAGTCACGATCGAGCGTGATCAGTTCGGACACGCCGTTCGCCAGGCACAGGGCGGCGATCCGCGCGTCGTGGACCATCGGCCCGGCCACACGGGCCGCGTGAATCACGTCGCGCGCCACGGCCCAGTGCTGCGCACCTTCGGACAACAATCGCAGCGACGGTGAACCCAGCCACGCGTCGATCTGCTGCATCGCCTGCTCCGACGTGCTGGGCGGCCGATAGATCTTCGGGCTGGTCACGATGGAGTAGAACCCGTAGAGGCACGCCGTCGACACCAACATCCTGGTCTATGCCCACAGGGCGGATTCGCCGTTTCACGACCGCGCGGAGGCGGTCTTCATAGGAGAATTCTAGCGGGAATACCGCTAGCGGTATTCCTAGAGCATGCGGGAGGACGAGCCCTCCACCTGCTGGCAGTATTGACACTTCTCGCTCACCACACCTTGTTCGTGTGATGGCGGGTGTGAGCGCTCCGGCGACTCGACGGCATCGGCCGGCCCTTACGAACGGCCGACATCTTCGCACGCGTTTCGGCGCTCGCCTTCTTGCCATAATTCGGGTTCCGCTCTCCGCGCTTCTGCTCGGAGAGCTTGGCGCGAGTTTCGTCGGAGACGGTATGCCCATAGCTAGGGTGCTCAGCTCCAAACTTTCCGAAGTTCGGATTCGCCGCGCCCGAGTTTGTTCCCTTACGTTCATCGACCCACTTAGCCCGTTGCTCGGGTGTGTGCGAGTGTCCATAGAAGGGCGCTTCCGGACCGTACCGGTGAATACCCGGCCGGCCAGTCGAGCGGACCCGGGCGGCCTCACGCATCTCTGCAGTCCACTCGATTCCCGACGGCCCAAGTCCGCCACCGGACAGGTTGAGAAGCGGTTGACCTTCGAAGCGCAAATACGCGATCCACGCAGTCTCGGTCTCACCAAGATCGTCGCGTGTCCCACAGCAGTCCAGTACATCCACGATGACATCGCTCCGGTCTTGCTTCCGAAGCCAGTCGTAGAACGGCGTCTTCCGTCCCGAAGCAGCAACCTGGAAGTGCTTTCTCAACCGAACAGGAGCCGAGAGCGATGTCTGACCGACATACCTGTAGTCACATGAATCACGGAGTCTGATCCCGTAGACAACTCCACCTTTGTCTTCCCGACTTGCTGCCATACCTCTTTTCTACATTGCCGGTCCGACAGCACTCTCCTGCATCGATGGCGACCTGGACGGCGGTGGCCCCGATCCGAAGATCGGGGCCACCGTCAATCATTTCCGCAGGTCACAGTGTGCAGCTCACACAATCCTCCACTTGCGTCCCCTCAAGGGCCATCTGGCGCAGGCGGATGTAGTACAGCGTCTTGATCCCCTTGCGCCACGCGTAGATCTGCGCCCGGTTGACGTCGCGCGTGGTGGCGGTGTCCTTGAAGAACAGCGTCAAGCTCAGACCCTGGTCGACGTGCTGGGTCGCCGCCGCGTAAGTGTCGATGATCTTCTCGTAGCCGATCTCGTACGCGTCCTGGTAGTACTCCAGGTTGTCGTTGGTCATGTAGGGCGCCGGGTAGTAGACGCGGCCGATCTTGCCTTCCTTGCGGATCTCGACCTTCGCCGCGACCGGGTGGATCGAACTGGTCGAGTGGTTGATGTAGCTGATCGAGCCGGTCGGCGGCACCGCCTGCAGGTTCTGGTTGTAGATGCCGTCGCGCTGCACGGCTTCCTTCAGCTCCCGCCAGTCCTGCTGGTTGGGGATGTGGATACCGGCCTGGCCGAACAGGTCGCGCACCTTCTGCGTCGCCGGCTCCCACGCCTGCTCGGTGTATTTGTCGAAGAACTCGCCCGAGGCGTACTTGCTGCGCTCGAAGCCCTCGAAGGCGGTGCCGCGCTCGCGCGCGATCCGGTTCGACGCGCGCAGCGCGTGGTAGAGCACCGTGTAGAAGTAGATGTTCGTGAAGTCGATGCCCTCGTCGCTACCGTAGAAGACCCGTTCGCGCGCAAGGTAGCCGTGCAGGTTCATCTGCCCCAAGCCGATGGCGTGGCCGCGGTCGTTGGCCTTCTTGATCGACGGCACCGAGTCGATCGACGTTTGGTCGGCGACGGCGGTCAACCCACGGATGGCCACCTCGATCGACTGCCCGAAGTCGGGCGAATCCATCGTCTTCGCGATGTTCAGCGACCCCAGGTTGCACGAGATGTCCTTGCCGATCTCGGCATAGGACAGGTCGTCGTTGAACGTCGACGGGGTCGACACCTGCAGAATCTCCGAGCACAGGTTGGAGTGGGTGATCTTGCCGTCGACCGGGTTCGCCCGGTTCACCGTGTCCTCGAACATGATGTAGGGGTAGCCCGACTCGAACTGCAGCTCGGCCAGCGTCTGGAAGAACTCGCGGGCCTTGATCTTCGTCTTGCGGATCCGCTTGTCGCCCACCATCTCGTCGTAGCGCTCGGTGACGTTGATGTCGGCGAACGGAACGCCGTAAATCCGCTCGACGTCATACGGGCTGAACAGGTACATGTCGTCGTTGCGCTTGGCCAGCTCGAAGGTGATGTCGGGGATCACCACGCCCAGCGAGAGCGTCTTGATGCGGATCTTCTCGTCGGCGTTCTCGCGCTTGGTGTCGAGGAAGCGGTAGATGTCGGGGTGGTGCGCGTGCAGGTACACCGCGCCGGCGCCCTGGCGCGCACCGAGCTGGTTGGCGTAGGAGAAGGAGTCCTCCAGCAGCTTCATGATCGGGATGACGCCGCTGCTCTGGTTCTCGATCTTCTTGATCGGCGCGCCGTGCTCGCGGACGTTGCTCAACAGCAGCGCCACGCCACCGCCGCGCTTGGACAGCTGCAATGCGGAGTTGATCGAGCGGCCGATCGACTCCATGTTGTCCTCGATGCGCAGCAGGAAGCAGCTCACCGGCTCGCCGCGCTGCTTCTTGCCCGAGTTGAGGAAAGTCGGGGTGGCCGGCTGGAAGCGGCCGGAGATGATCTCGTCGACGAGCTGGCGGGCCAGCACCTCGTCACCGTCGGCCAGGGTCAGTGCCACCATGCACACGCGGTCCTCGAAGCGCTCGAGGTAGCGCTTCCCGTCGAAGGTCTTGAGCGTGTAGCTGGTGTAATACTTGAACGCCCCGAGGAAGGTCGGGAAGCGGAACTTCTTGGAGTACGCGTAGCCGAACAACTCCTTGACGAACTCCCGGCCGTAGCGCTCGAGCACCTCGGGCTCGTAGTAGTTCTCCTCGACCAGGTAGTCCAGCTTCTCGTCGAGGTCGTGGAAGAAGACCGTGTTCTGATTGACGTGCTGCAGGAAGTACTGGTTGGCCGCCTCCCGGTCCTTCTCGAACTGGATCTTGCCGTCAGCGTCGTACAGGTTGAGCATCGCGTTGAGCGCGTGGTAATCCAGCTCGCCCGGTTCGTGGCCGGACGGGCTCGGGTGGACGCCCGACTGGCTGGCCGACGCGGTGTCAGAGGTGGTGGTGGGCGACGACACGATAGACACTCCTGTGCAGATCTGGATCTAAGTGGGTTTGCGTTGGGGAGACGGTGCGGCCCCGGGTGCGGGGCTCCTGCGACGGCGCGGTGGCCGATCCGGGCGGACGGGCTAGGTCGCCAGCAGTTGGCCGTGGGCCTGCGCGAACTCGCCCAGCCCCTCGCGGACGCGTTCCACGTCCTCGGCGGTGCCCATGAGTTCGAACCGGTAGAGGAACGGGACCCCGCATTTGCCGGCGATGATCGTGCCGGCCATGCCGTACTCCTCGCCGAAGTTGGTGTTTCCCGCGGCAATCACCCCGCGGATGAGAGAGCGGTTGTGCGGATCGTTGAGGAAATGGATGACCTGTTTGGGGACGTATCCCCCGCCGACCGCCGTCGTGCTGCGCCCCCCGCCGTAGGTCGGGGTGATCAGCACGTACGGCTCGTCGACGGTCAGCCGCTCCGCACGGTCGTGGACCGGGATCCGCCGCGCCGGCACGCCCAGCTTCTCCACAAACCGGTGCGTGTTGTCCGACACCGACGAGAAGTAGACGACCGACAGCGACATGACCCGGCCTGCGTTAAGCGGAAGCGGTGGCCGAACCGGCGGCGCCGGTCGCACTCGCCGCACTGCCGGCGGCCAGCGCCTTGATGCGGTCGGGGCGGAAGCCGGACCAGTGCTCGTCACCGGCGACGACGACGGGAGCCTGCAGGTAGCCGAGCGCCATGACGTAGTCGCGCGCCTCGGAATCCTCCGAGATGTCGACCACCTGGTACTCGACACCGGCCTTGTCGAGAGCCTTGTAGGTAGCGTTGCACTGCACACATGCCGGCTTGGTGTAGACGGTGATAGCCATCAGCAGCTCCGAATTCCATCGATGTCGTTCTGGGGTACCCCGAACACTACACCTTGTGTCTGACATTGCCAGCCAACACTAGAAGTTGTGAATTACATTTATGAAACTCGCTGGTCGCAGGCCTACACGATCACAAATTCTCGGCGTGTCTCGGCGTGTCGGGCGTGTCGGGAAACCCCCGCGGATCCGCCGCCCCGGGGCCGGGTTCCGGCCCCCGCGCCGTCGATGTTCTCGGTGTGCGAGACGACCCGATACCCTCGTCTCATGGACAGCGGCGGACTCGGTGGGCTCCCGCTCGTGGGCAACGACCTGCTCGCGCAGCGCGACGAGCGGGCCGACGCCGCCCAGAACCGGGCCAAGCTGCTCGACGCGGCCGCCCGCCTGGTCGCCGAGCACGGTGCCGCCGCCGTCACGATGGACGAGGTGGCCCGGGCCGCGGGCGTCGGCAAGGGCACCGTGTTCCGCCGTTTCGGCAGCCGCACCGGCCTGATGCGCGCGCTCCTCGACCATGACGAGCACATCCTGCAGCACGGATACCTTGCCGGCCCACCGCCGTTGGGCCCGGGCGCACCGGCGGTGGAGCGCCTCCTGGCCTACGGCCGGGCCCGACTCGCCCACACCCTGGCCCATCGCGACATCCTCGCCGAGGCGATCCCGGTCGAGGGCAGCCAGCGCTACACCATGCCGGTCATGATGGCCGCGACGATCCACGTGCGCATGTTGCTGGTCGAGTTGGGCGTCGCGCGGCCCGAGGTCGCCGCGCTGGCGATCGAGGCTCCGCTGCAGGCCGATGCGGTGCTCTTCCTGACCGATGTCGGGGAGCTGACCCCCGACGAGATCGTGCAGCAGTGGGAGCAACTGGTCCTCGCCCTGACCACCTGATCCCCTCTTACTTGAATCCGCCGTGCGCCACCAGCGCCTCGGCACGGGATAGATCCGGTCCGGTCGGCAGGAGCCGCAGGATCGGCCACGGCGCCAATCCGGGCTCACCCAACCCGAGCATCCGCGCCGCCTCGTCGTCGGCGACCGCATAGCGCATGCCGGTGTCCCCGACGAGGAACCGGCCGTGGCGCCGCGAGCTGCGCGGGTCCATCCCGGTCACCCGCACGTCGTGGGTCGCCCCGGCGGCCACCCGGACCTCGTCCACGCCCGGCCCGGTCCCATCGGCGCCCACCACCGCCACCGGCGGGCCGCCCGGGACCGCCGTCCCCACCCACAGCGCGGTGGTGGCCGCGGGTGCCCCCGGCGGCCGGTACCAGCTCTGGCACGCCACCGGAGCGTCGAGCGCGGCCACCAAGCGGGGCACCCGCTGCGGGAAATGCTCCACCGGCAACTCCCGGACCACCGCGGCCGACGCGGCACGGCCGGGCGCGACGACTGGGACCGCCGGCGCCGCATCGTCGGTCATCCGCAACAGGGCCGCCGCCACCGCGGAGACCGGTTGGACACCGCGCGACAGCACCACGAAGTGATCCGCGCGCCCCTCGAGTGCAGGCACCGCGAACACCGTTCCGACCGCCATCCCGAGCACCCCCGGCGACCCGGCGCCGGTCACGGCCGGCACCGTCAACGGGGCCACCTCCTCGATGGCATCGGCCAGCGCCGGTGAGAGGTGCCGGGGCACCGCGTCGTCGAGGCCGAGCACCCGGCGCACCCGCGCGTCCCCGGCGTCGATCCGGGCCCGGACGGTGCGCTGCGCGGTGCCGTGGCCGAGTCGGTAGACGAGGTAGTGGGTGTCCCCGACGAGGACGAACAAGCCGCGCTCGGGCCCGATCCCACTCGGCGACGGACCGTCGGTGACCACCACGGCGGTGCGTCGGGTCTCCGTGTGGGCCCGCGCCGCATCGCAGACCGCCCAGGTCGCGGCCGCGGCTCCACCGATCGCATTGGGTGCGCCGACGATCCCCAGCACCGGGCCGCGCGGGAGAGTGCGCAGTGCCGCTGGCGACACGGCCTTCGGATCGGCCGGCGTCTGCGCGATCAGTCGTGCCGACGCCAGGTTGAGGACGGGATGTGCGGTGTGGTCGACCACGACATACAGCCCGCCGTCGGAGCGGCTCGCCACGATCGGGGCGTCGGCCACCGACCCGACCGGGCGGATCAATCCGTAGACCCCGGCCCCGGCGGCGACCAGCAAGGCCAGGACCAGTCCCACCGTGACCGATTGGCGCTGGGCCCGCATGGGATCGTGGAGCATCCGGGCATCCCGGCGCACCAACGCGTGCTCGGCCCGGTGCAGCAGGAAGCGGTAGCCGCTCACCTGGGCGCGCGTCGTCAACTGTCTGACCATCGGATTCCCCCAAACCGATTCGCCGGCGCGGCGCGGTCCCCCCGGACCCGCCCGCGTGAACGCCGGCGCCGAGCACACTGTGTCACGCGACGGGGTCGGCGCGGGGCGGAATTGAAGCGCGGGGCGGATTTGCGCAGTCCTTCCGACGGCATCCGCCGGAACCCCCGCGCGTACCCGCGCACTGGGTTAGCGTCGTCGCACAGCGGCGGCCGGGGGCCGCCACGCACGTCGGAACGATTCGGGGGGATCGCCGTGTTCACCAAACCTGTGCCTGCCAGGGCGCCCGAGCGCACCGCGCCAGCCATGGCGCCCGCCTTCGACATCCCGCCGTCGGCCGACCCCAACCTCGCCGGCACCTCACCGGTCGGGGTGCGGTGGGCCGACACCACCCTGGTGACCGCGATCGGGTTGGCCCCGGCGCGACCGGTGGTGCGGGCGCACAGCGCCGGCGGATCGGCCGCGGTGGGCGGCCCCGACACCGCGGTGGACCTGAACCTCCTGGCGGCCTTCCGCCGCTCGGCACGCGTGCCGCTGTCCATCGACCTGGCCGTCACCGAACACCGCTATTGCGGTGCCGGTTCGATCGCCGCGGCCTACAGCCGGTCGCTGGGCTCGTTGCCGGTGGCGGCGGCACGGCAGACGACCATCGTCCTGCGCCTGCCCGCCGTGACGGCGGTACCCCCGCGGGCCCCGGGCGCAACCGCCGCGGCGGTGCTGGGCCGCGCGGCCCTGGTGACCAGGCGCCTCGCCGCACTCTTGGCGGCCCACGGGGTGCGGACCCACATCTTTGACGCCGCCGCGCTGACCGACCACACCGAGCAGCTCCTCGGCCCGCCGGGTGCCGCCCGGCGGGTGTTCGCACTGACCCCGGCGACGACCCCGGCGCACCTGCGGGCCGTGGCGGCCGACCACGCGGTCGCCCACACGACGGCGTTGCGCCTGTCCGGGTCGGCCCCACATCCACGCCTGGATGGACTGCTGGGCGTGACCGAGGTTCCGCGTGCGGGTCGCGCGCTGCGGGCGGTGCCGCCGGGGCTCGACCCCCTCGACGACGGCGCCGACGACGCCCTGGCCGACTTGGTGCCCACCGACGCCGTCCGTGCCACCGCACTCCCCGACTTGGCGGCCGACCCAATCTCCCTGGCGGACTGGCGGTTTCTACTCGGCGACGACGGCGTCTTGATCGGTGCCGCGCACGACGGCTCGGCGGTGACGGCTCCGCTGATCTCGTCGCCGGACCATCCGGCGTCGGTGATCGGCGATCCCCGGTTCATCGCACTGCTGGTCTATCGGTGCATCGGCGCCGGCGCGGCGATCAATCTGCACTCGCCACAGCCACACCGCTGGGCCCGCCTCGTCGACCTCGTCGACGACCCCGGGGTCCTGGCCCTCGGGCCCGCCCGTCCCGGCGCCGCGGCCCTGACTCGGGTCGACCTGTTCGACGAGTCGTCCGAGGATGCCGAGCACTGGCAAATCCGATTGCGCCGGGCCGTCGGGGACCGGGCGGCCGGGGACTGGGAGGCCGGGCCGGCACCGCGCACGGTCATCCGGGGCTCGCGTGCCGACCCGCGGATCGACCTCGTCGTCGACGGCCGCCCCCACCGGTTGACCGGCGCGGCGAGCGAACCGGAACGGACCCTCGTCGCCGCCCTGTGAGGGGTGGTCAGAGGGGGACGCGCGCCCGGTAGAAGGTCGCCTTCGACGAGGCGGCGGCGACGATCACATCGGGATCGGCGTCGGCCAGCCACACCGCCTGCCCCGAGGCGGCGGTGATCGTCTCCCCACCGCCGCGCACGTCGATGCGCCCGGCGGTGACCGCGAGAATCTGCGGGCCGGGCATGTCGAAGGAGATCGTCGACGGGTGGTGCATGCCGGTGCCGTCGAGTTCGACGCGGGAGAGCCGGAACTCGGGGGCCGGCGTGGTGTAGATCCGCTCTGCGCCCAGCACCGAGACGGCCGGGGACAACTCCGCCTGCGACACCGGGGTGAAGTCGAGCACCCGCAACAGCTCCGGGACGTCGATGTGCTTCGGGGTCAGTCCGCCTCGCAGCACGTTGTCGGAGTTGGCCATGATCTCGATGGCCGTCCCCTGCAGGTAGGCGTGCAGGTTGCCCGCCGCGAGGTAGAGCGCCTCGCCCGGCTCGAGATGGATGCGGTTGAGCAGCAACGACGCCAACACCCCCGGGTCACGGGGATAGGCCTCGCCCAACTCGAGGAGCGTGCGCAGTTCGGCGTCGAACTGTGAGCCGCCGCCCGCGGCGAGCGCCACCGCGGCGTCGATGACCGCCGGGACCAAGTCGGCGAGAACGGCCTCGGGCAACGTGATCCACGTGGTGAACAGCGCCCGCAGGCCCGCACTGTCGGGCTGGCCGGCGATCATCCCCAGGTAGGGGTCGAGCGCCGGCAGGGAGAGCTCGCGCAGCAATTCGACGGTCCGGGCCGGGTCGCGGAACCCGGCGAGCGCGTCGAACGGCGTCATCGCGAGGACCACCTCCGGTTTGTGCCACGGATCGCGGTAGTTGCGCTCGGGCGCGTCGACGCGGATGCCGGCGGCGTCCTCCCGCGCGAATCCCTCGGCGGCCTGCTCCGAACTCGGGTGGGCCTGCAACGACAGCGCTTCGTCGGCGGCCAGGACTTTGAGCAGGTAGGGCAACCGCACCCCGAACTCGTCGATGACGGTCGTCCCGAGCGCCGCCGCCGGATCGGCCTCGATCTCGTCAAGCAGCCCGCGCACCGGGTGCCCCTGCGCATCGAGGCACTGGGCCTGCCCCGCCGGATGGGCCCCGAACCACAGTTCCGCCTCCGGGTGGGCCGACGGGGTGGGCAGACCCCGAATGGTGGCGATGGCGGTGCGCGAACCCCAGGCGTAGGGGCGCACCAGGCCGGCGAGAACGCGCACGCTACCGCGCTCCGAGCAGTTGGGCGTAGACCGCGGTCATCTCCAGCCGCGCGGCCAGAACGAGGTAGGAGATCAACGCCTCGGCTCCCTCGTCGGATTCGACCGCCGATCCGGGCTCCACCGGTTCGCGCGGTTGCTCCTCGCCGGCGTCGGGGGCGGTGCCCACCAGGACCTCGGCACCGGGCAGCGCCGCCACCCGCCGGCGCGCCAGCCACTGCCGCCCCGGCGTGCTCAAGACGAACAGCTGCGCACGCGGCGGCAGCGGCCCGTCGATCTCGGGATCGTGGAAGAGCGAGTCGACTCCGGCGCCGCCGCCGTCGCGCAGGAGGCGGGTCATCGCCGACGCGAGATCCACCGCTCCGGCCGCCACCCCGCCGAGCGCGAACAGGGTGCTGGCCGTCCGGGCCGCCAGCGCGTCACCGGCCGGACTGTCCCCGCAGAACACCGGGGTGGCCGAGCCGATCCGCTCGACCAGTGTCTTCGCCGGGGCGCCGTAGACGTCGTGGGACGGATGGTTGCGCGCCGATTCGGCGTCCAGTGCATCGGCAAGGCGGTCCATGTCCAAGTCGCCGGCGACGTAGCGGACCTGGGTCAACCCCTGGCACACGGCGATCAGCGCGGCGACGTGGCCGACGAAGCGGAACTGCTCGCCGACCACCACGCGCGGCGCCAGGTCGATGCCGCGCCCCGCCACGGCACTGGCCAGCGGTCCCTCCAACGGGGCGACGACGACGAGTTCCGCGTGGCGCCGGGTCGCCCTCGAGGCGGCGTCGGCAAGTGCGAGGTCGCCCGCGTCGTCGCCGAGCAGCACGACGACGTCGAGCGGGCCGATCCATCCCGGCAGCGCCGGGGTGGACACGAGGGGGACGTCGAGACGGGCGGCGGTGTGGGCGATGACGAAGCGGGCCGACTGGGCGGCGGCCACCGAGGCCCCGGTGACGATGACGACGCTGCGCGGCCGCAGCCCGGCCAGCGGTTCGGTAACACCTTCGCGCACGGCCTCGGCCACGGCGCGCACCTGTGCGCCGGCCCGGGCCGCGGTGTGCAGCAGCCCGTCGACATCGGCATCGATGAGACCGCTCGGATCGTCGAGATCCACCCCTGTGGTGCGCATGGCTCTAGCGTATCCATCCGCGCGCGGCGATGGGCCGGGGCGGCTCAGTCGACGTCGGGAAGCACCCGCAAATGCCCGCGACGACCAGGTCGCGGCCGTACCGGCGGGGCCGGTTCCCCGGCGCCGAGCAGCGAACGGGACGACTCGGGTCCCCGTCCGCGCGGCGGCAAATCGTCGAAACCGTCGAGCGGCTCGGAACCGACGGCCACCGACTCGCGGACGGCCTCGGCCAGGGCGGTGAGTTCCTGCTCCTCGCTGGGCACACTGAACCCGCTGGAACTGCGCATGATCTCCCAGCCCCGCGGCACCGTGATCCGGTCGGCATGCAGCGCGCACAGGTCCCAGGAGTGGGGTTCGGCGGAGCCGGCGAGCGGACCGATCACGGCCGTCGAACCGGCGTAGTCGTAGGTCAGCGTCGCCACGGCCGGGCGGGAACACGCCGGACGGGAGCACTGACGGTGATTGGTCACGTTTGCCAGATTAGCCCTCCGGTGTGAGCGGTGGACGCAAGACACACCGGCGGCGCATCTCCCCGACCGCGATTCACCCACCTACACTCGTCCTGTGCGAACGGATTCCATTCGGGCGCGCCGGGCGCGCGATCGCCGTTCCCGGGGCCTGCGCTCCCCGCTGCTGCCGCAATCGGTGCCGGCGTGGATGTCGCGCGCCGACGAGTTCGACGCCGTGGTCATCGAGGCGATTGCCGAAATCGACGCCAAGTGGCACGACCAGTTGCGCGAACTCAACATCGCCGTCGACGACGTGCCCCGGATGCTGCCGATCGACCCGTCGACGATCCAGTGGCCGGCCGAGGTGTCGGCCGACCGCGCGGTTCCACTCGCGCGGCTGATCCCCGCGTCCGTGGATGCCGAGGGCAACTGGACCCGGGCCCAAGTCGTGGTGTTCCGCCGCCCGCTCGAATTGCGCTCGCGCGACCGCGACGACCTCGCCGACCTCCTGCGCGAAGTCCTCATCGAACAGGTCGCGACCTATCTCGGCATCGACGAGGACACCGTGGAAAACGGCCCGGGCTAATCAGATTCCGGGCCGGTCAGATCCCGGGCAGGTCAGATGATGCCGCGCTTGAGGCGCCGGCGCTCCCGCTCCGACAGCCCGCCCCAGATGCCGAAGCGTTCGTCGTTGTGGAGCGCGTAGTCGAGGCACTCGGCCTTGACCTCGCACCCCGAGCAGATGCGCTTGGCCTCGCGCGTCGATCCGCCCTTCTCCGGGAAAAAGGCCTCCGGGTCGGTCTGGGCGCACAGCGCCCGGTCCTGCCAGGTGTCCTCCATCGCGTCGAAGAGCGCGTCGAAATCGTCGGGAACAACCGACAGGTGCAGGCGCGGCCCCGGAGGGGCGGGCGCAGCACCGGGTGCCGGATTGCCGTACGCGGACGAGTCGTCGCCCAGCGGGTGTTGCATTCCCATCTCAGCGTCTCCTTCTCGTTGTCGCCTCAGCCTTGTCGTCTCGGCTGCCTACATCCCCGGCCGCCGGACACCCGAATGTGCTTGTCCGACAGTGTCCGACTCCGCCTGCGGCACCACCCGTGGTACCCGGCCAGCCGGTGGATTCGAACATGTGGTCGAACATGCTGTGCCTCAAGGCAATTCACATCCGTTGATACCAAGATTCAAAACCACAAATGACACTGATGTGATTAGACACTTGGTCCCTCGTCCAGGTCAAGCCGAACGGCGAAACACGTCTATATACCACCAAAATCGGTCAATCAAGGGTCTCGACACGAGCTTCAGGGATTCACGTGTCTCACACCACAATCTGGTGCCCACTACAGTGGTCCCTCGTGAAGGTCACTGTCCTCGTCGGCGGCGTCGGCGGCGCGCGCTTGTTGCTCGGCGCCCGCGAATTATTCGGCCGTACCCCGTTTCCTGGTGCCGGATCCGATGACGGATCCGACGGTCTGCAGCATACCGTCAGCGCGGTGGTCAACGTCGGCGACGATGCCTGGATGCACGGCGTGCGCATCTGTCCCGACCTCGACACCTGCATGTACACCCTGGGTGGCGGGATCGACGAGGAGCGCGCGTGGGGGCGGCGCAACGAGACGTGGCACGCCAAAGAGGAACTCGCCGCGTACGGCGCCAACCCCGACTGGTTCGGCTTGGGCGACCGCGACCTGGCGACGCACCTCATCCGCACGCAGATGCTCGAGGCCGGCTACCGGCTGACCGACGTCGCCGCCGCCCTCTGCCGGCGCTGGGATCCGGGTGTCCGGTTGCTCCCGGTCACCGACGAGCGCCACGAGACCCACGTCGTCATCGACCCGCCCGACGGGGACCGGCGCGCGATCCACTTCCAGGAGTGGTGGGTCCGGTACCGCGCACAAGTCCCCACCACCGGTTTCGCCCAGGTGGGCAGCGATAACGCGAAGCTCACCCCCGAGTCGGCCCGGGCCATCGCCGAGGCCGACGTCATCCTGTTCGCCCCGAGCAACCCCGTGGTCAGCATCGGCGCCATCCTGTCGGTCAATGGAATGCGTGCCGCCCTGCGCACCGCCTCCGCGCCGATCGTCGGGATCAGTCCCGTGATCGACAACAAGCCGCTGCGCGGCATGGCCGACGAATGCCTGTCGGTGATCGGCGTGGAGACGACGGCCGAAGCGATCGCCGCCCACTACGGTCCGCGCAGCGGCACCGGTCTGCTCGACGGTTGGCTCATCGCCGACGGCGACACCGCCACCGTCGACGGCATCGCGATCGGCACCGCCCCACTCCTCATGACCGATCCGGGCGCGACCGCGCAGATGGTGCGCGCCGCCTGTGCCCTGGTCGGCGTCGACACCCCGGCGTCGGCGGACCGGTCGTGAGCGCCGATCACCGCTCCGCCGGCGCGCTGACGATCATCGGCGTCCACGGCCTCCCCGAGTTCCGCCCGGGGATGTCGGTCGCCGCGGCCATCCTCGAGGCCGCCGACCTGCGCGACGGGGACGTCGTCGTCATCACCTCGAAGGTCTTCTCCAAGACCGAGGGGCGCATGGTGCCCGCGCCGACCGACCCGGAAGCACGCGACGCGCTGCGGCGCCGCCTGATCGACGAGGAGACCGTCCGCGTCGTCGCCCGCAAGAACCGCACGCTGATCACCGAGAACGCCAACGGGCTCATCCAGGCCGCGGCCGGCGTCGACGGGTCCAACGTGGCGGTCGACGAACTCGCCCTGCTGCCCCGCGACCCCGACGGCAGCGCCGCCGCCGTCCGCGCCGCGTTCGCGCAGGCCGGCTTCGACGTCGCCGTCGTCATCACCGACACGATGGGCCGGGCCTGGCGCACCGGGCAGACCGACGTCGCGATCGGCTCGTCGGGCCTGGCGGTCAGTCACAGTTATGAGGGGCGTCGCGACGTCCACGGCAACGAACTCGTCGTCACCGAGATCGCGGTGGCCGACGAGATCGCCGCAGCCGCGGACCTGGTGAAGGGCAAGCTCGACGGGGTCGCCGCCGCCATCGTGCGCGGCCTGGCGCCCCGTGACGACGGGAGTACCGCCGCCGACCTGGTTCGCCCCGCCGACGAGGATCTGTTCCGCCTCGGCACCGACCTGGCGGTGGCCCAGGGCCGTCGCGAGGCGGTGCTCACCCGCCGCTCGGTCCGCAGCTTTGCGTCGGACCCGGTCGACCCCGACCAGATGCGCGCCGCGCTCGCCGAGGCCCTCACCGCACCCGCCCCGCACCACACCCACCCGGTGCGCTTCGTCTGGCTGCGCGACCGGACCCGGCGCCTGGCCCTGCTCGACGCGATGGGCGACGCGTGGCGATCGGACCTGCGCGACGACGACAAGAGCGACGAGTCGATCGCCAAGCGCGTGCGCCGCGGCCAGATCCTCTACGACGCCCCGGAGGTGGTGATCCCGTTCTTGGTGCCTGAGGGCGCCCACACCTACCCCGACGACCGGCGCAATGCCTGCGAGCACACCATGTTCACCGTCGCCTCCGGCGCCGCGGTCGGGATGCTGCTGGTGGCCCTGTCCGCCCGCGAGATCGGGAGCTGCTGGATCGGCTCGACGATCTTCGCCGCCGACGTCGTCCGCACCCAGCTGGACCTGGACGAGCGGTGGGAACCGTTGGGCGCGATCGCCATCGGTTATCCGCCGACCCGCCCCGACGACGGCTCCAACCCGCCGACCCGTCCCCCGGCCGATCCGACCGGTCTGGTGGTGGAGCTGTGAACCTGCACGCCTCGACGCGCGCCGCCCTGGGCTCCTGGGCGGCGCACAGCGCCGAACAGGACTCGCTGCGCCACACCTATCTGGCGTTCCTCGACGCCGCCCCCGACGGCTGCCTGCGCGCCCACGAGCCCGGCCACATCACCGCCTCGGCGCTCGTCGTCGATGCCGGGGTGACCCACGCCCTGCTGACCCTGCACCCGCGCGTGGGCGCCTGGGTGCAGCTGGGCGGGCACTGCGAGCCCGACGACCCGTCAATCGAGGCGGCCGCGCTGCGCGAGGCCGGCGAGGAGTCCGGCATCGACGGGCTGCGACTGGCCCCCGGGCCGGTCCACCTGCACACCCACCCGATCACCTGTTCGCTGGGCGTGCCGACCCGGCACCTGGACGTGCGGTTCGCCGCGATCGCCCCGGCCACCGACGACGGCAACCTGCCCGCGATCGTGCGCAGCGACGAATCGCTGGACCTGCGCTGGTGGCCGCTCGGCGAGCTGCCCAACGACGAGCTGGTGCCCCTCGTCGACGCGGTCCGCCGTCGCCTGGCCTGACCCGCGCCCGGCCCATTCGACGCGCCCGTTATTCGACGCGCCCGTTATTCGACGCGCCCGTTATTCGACGATGACGCCCTTGCCGACGGCGACGATCCCGCCGTCGCTGACCGTGTGGAGCGTCCGGTCGCGCTCGAGGTCCACGCCGAGCTGTGCCATCGGCGAGACCACCACGTTCTTGTCGAGGATCGCGTTGCGGACGACGGCCCCGGACTTGATCCGGACACCGGGCATCACCACGCAGTCTTGGACGACGGCCCCGTCTTCGATGACCACGTCGGTGGCGATGACCGACCCGCTGACCGCGGTCGCCTTGATGATCGACCCGGCGCCCACCACCGAGTTCTGCACCGACCCGCCGCCGATGAACTTCGCCGGGGCCAGGTTGGACGTCTCACCGCGGATCGGCCAGTGCCGGTTGTAGAGGGTGAAAACGGGATTCGGCGACACCAGGTCCATGTGCGCGTCATAGAAGGCGTCGATGGTCCCGACGTCGCGCCAATAGCCGCGGTCGCGCTCGGTGGCGCCGGGCACCTCGTTGTCGCGGAAGTCGTACACCGCCGCCTCGCCCCGCGCCACGAAGGCGGGGATGATGTCGCCGCCCATGTCGTGGCCGGAATCCTCGTTTGCCGAATCCGCGCGCAGCGCCTCGATCAGCGCGTCGGTGGTGAAGACGTAGTTGCCCATCGACGCCAGCGTCATCGTCGGGTCGTCCGGCGTCGCCGGCGGATCCGCGGGCTTCTCCACGAACCGCGTTATCCGTCCGTCGTCATCGGCGTCGATGCAGCCCAGCGCGTGGGCCTCGTCGCGCGGCACCCGGATCCCCGCGACCGTCGCCGACGCTCCCGAGGCGATGTGCGCGGCCACCATCTGCGACGGGTCCATCCGGTACACGTGGTCGGCGCCGAAGACCACCAGGTAGTCGGGGTTCTCGTCGTGGACCAGGTTGAGCGACTGCAGGATCGCATCCGCACTGCCGGTGAACCAGCGCTTGCCGAGCCGCTGCTGGGCGGGCACCGAGGTGATGTACTCGCCGTGGAACCCGCTGACCCACCAGGTCTGGGCGATGTGGCGGTCCAGCGAATGGGACTTGTACTGGGTCAGGACGCAGATGCGTTCGTATCCGCCGTTGACGAGGTTGGAGAGGACGAAATCGATGAGGCGGTACGTGCCCCCGAAGGGAACGGCCGGCTTCGCGCGGTCGGCCGTGAACGGGTAGAGGCGCTTGCCCTCACCCCCGGCAAGCACGATGGCCAAGACATGCGGTGCGGCTCTCACACCACAAACCTAGCCCACGCCCGGCCCCCGCGCTCAAGACCCGGCGGTGGTGATGTCCACCGCGGTCGTCACCGAAACGGTGCCCCCGCCGCCCGGTCCGCACAGCGCCGCGGCCCGCTCGCGCAGCCGCGCCGGGTCGGAGTGAAACGCACTGGGCCCCATCGCGATCGCATCGACCACCTCGTCGACGGTCCACTCGTCGCGCCGCTGCACCGTTGTCGTGCTGACCGCGGCGAATCCGGCGTCACCGAGCTCGGCGACGAGCCGGGCGTGTTTGCCCGGCGCGATACCCACCATGCCCATGGGGTCGATCAGCTCGCCGAGGTGGTCGGGCCGCGGGGTGACCACGACGATGCGCCCGTCGGCGCCGAGCACCCGGCGGGCCTGGCCAAAACCGCGCGGGGCGAAAACGGCGAGGACGACCGCGGCCGCACCGTCGGCCACCGGCCAGGGCCGCCACAGATCGGCGACGACGGCGCCCGCCCGCGGGTGGATGCGTGCGGCGGAGCGCGCCGCATACTTCGACAGGTCCATGCCGATTCCCCGGGCCCGGGGTATCCGGGTCAGGCACGACGCCAGATAGTGCCCGGTCCCGCAGCCGGCGTCGACGATCAGCGGGGCCGGCCCGGATCCGCCGCCGACGGCACCGGCCACGGCGTCGGCCACCGCGCCCCGGATGGCGGCATACGGCTCAGTGTCGAGCACGCGGCGCCGAGCGGCGACCATGTCGGCGGAATCGGACGACAGACCCGACGACCCGCCGTCGAGCAACGAGACATAACCCTGCCGCGCGATGTCGAATCGATGCCCCGAGGAGCACCCGAGGGTGCCCGAGAGCGGTTCGACGCGCGAGACCGCCCCGGCACAAACCGGGCAGCGCAACGCTTCCATGACGCCGTCGAGTGCGGCGCCCGGGGGCGCTGTCCCGGGAGGGGGTGTCAGCCGGCGACTCCGCGCAGCTCTTCGCCGAGTGCGGCCGCTTCCTCAGCGGTCAGCTCGACCACGAGACGTCCGCCACCTTCGATCGGGATGCGCACTACGATCCCGCGGCCCTCCTTGGCTGCCTCCATCGGGCCATCTCCGGTGCGTGGCTTCATCGCCGCCATCGTGCAACTCCCTCCGAGTTATCAATCTGGTTCATCATACCTGGTCATCGCCGGTGGGCGCGCACGGCCTCACCCTCACGGCAGACCTGGACCGCCGGTTTCGCCCGGCTCGGCGCGCTCACGCAGTGCCGCGGCCACGGCCCGCAATTCGTCAATCTCCCGGGCCAGCTTCTCCAGCGTCCAGTCGACTTCGGACTGCTTGTATCCGCGGAACGCGAGGGCGAAGCGGACCTTGCGGACATCGTCACCGGCGATACCCGCGCGGGGCAGCTCGGTGACGGTCACGTCGTCGTCGACGGCCCTCAGGTCCTCGCCCCGGCCGAAGACGAACCACACCACAACGAAGAGCAGTCCAGCCACCACGGCCAACCCGGCGGCATACGCCAGAATCATCCCCATCGGTGTGCCCCCTGATTCCCGAGGACCGAGTCCATCGGCGGCCGGTCGACCAAGACCACTTCGGTGACCTGGGTGGCGAACGAGCCGTCGGCCGCCGCCGCGAACTGGACCAGCGGCGCTTGCGAGTCGTCGATCCCGCAGCGGCGCAGCAGGGTCCCGACGATCTGGCGGCTCATCACGCCCAGCTCGGTCAGCGGGCGGTGCCGGTGCACGCGGACCCCGAGGTTGACCTGGCCGATCGCCTGCGGACCGCGCGCTTCGTAGGTGTCGATCAGCAGGCCGATCTCCACGCCGTATCCGGGGGCGAACGGCAGCGACGACAACAGCTCACGGGTGCCGGCGTACTCCCCGCCCAACGGTTGGACGATGGGGCTCAGCTCGGGGCGCAGCGCCGCCAACAACGGACGGGCCACGAGTTCGGTCACCCGGCCGCCGCCGTCCTCGACGTGTTGGGCGGCGGTGCGCCAGGGCCGTCGGTAATAGCCCTTGACCAGCTCGATTCCCGGCTGCGTGATGATCGGCCCGACCAGCTTCGGCACGAACATCGGATCGGGCGAGACCAGGTCGGAGTCGATGAAGACGATGATGTCGGCCTGCGTCGCGGCGATCGCGCGCCACAGCACCTCCCCCTTCCCGTCGACCGGCGGCACCTGGGGCAGGGCCTCCTCGCGGCTCACCACCCGGGCACCGGCAGCGGCGGCCACGACGGCGGTGTCGTCGGTGGACCCGGAGTCGAGCACCACCAGGTCGTCGACGAGGCCGCCGACCAGCGGGCGGATCGACTCGATGACTCCGGCGACGGTGTCCGCCTCGTTCAAGGCCGGCAACACGACCGCGATCGTGCGCCCGTCCTTGGCCGCGACGAGCTCGGGCGCGGTCCAGGCGGGCCGGTCCCAGGTCGGGATGCCCGACGCCGGGCGGGTCGGCGCGCCGCTCATGCCAGCCCCCGGATCGCCCGCACCGGGGAACGCCGGCCGGTGATCGCCGCGACCATCTCCACCACCCGCCGGGTGGCCGCGACCTCGTGCGCGCGGAAGATGCGCGCACCGTGCTCGGCGGCCAATGCGGTGGCGGCCAGGGTCCCGTCCAGGCGCTGGTCGAGGTCGACCCCGAGGGTCTCGCCGACGAAGTCCTTGTTGCTCAACGCCATCAGCACGGGGAACCCGGTGGCCGCGAGTCGATCCGTGTGGCGCAGCAGCGCGAGTCCGTGGTGGGTGTTCTTCCCGAAGTCGTGCGTCGGGTCGATGATGATGCCGTCGGCGCGCACCCCGGCCGCCGCGGCGCGGCGGGCCGCCGCGGTCAGGTCGCCGACGACCTGGTCGACGACGTCGGTCGCGGCATCGCCGTAGCGGACCCGGTGCGGCCGGGTGCGCGGCACCGCGCCACCGGTGTGGGAGCAGACGAGGCCGGCGCCGCAGCGGGCCGCCACGTCGACCAGGCCCGGGTCCGCCCCCGCCCAGGTGTCGTTGATCAGATCGGCCCCGGCGGCGCACGCGGCCTGTGCCACGCTCGAGCGCCACGTGTCGACGCTGATCACCGTCTCCGGGAACCGTTCGCGCACCCAGGCGATGAACGGGACCACCCGATCCGCCTCGGCCTGCGCGTCGACCCGCTCCCCCGGGCCGGCCTTGACCCCGCCGATATCGATGATGTCGGCACCCTCGGCCACTACCTGCTCGACACGGCGGCGGGCCGGCTCGTCGTCGAAGCTCGCCCCCCGGTCGTAAAAGGAATCGGGGGTGCGGTTGACGATCGCCATGACCAACGCCCGGTCGGCGGCCACCGGCCGTCCGCACAGGGTCGCCGGAAGGGTGGTGGTGGTCGTCACCGTGTCCACGCTACCGCTGGGGACCACGCACCCTCAGCCGCGGGGGGCCCGGGCGGCGGCCACGTCGGCCGCGTAATCGGCATACGCCTCCACGTATCCGTCGGACCGGCCGCGCAACGCGTAGAGCGGATCGCCACCGACGTCGCCGAAGCCCTCGTCACGCAGGTCGACCTTGCGGGTCTTGAAGGTCGAGGTGGCCTCCACCTCGCCGATGATGCGCACGAAAAGCGGGATCGCATAGGCCGGCAGCACGCGGTAGAGATGCTCGGCGACAGCCTTCCCGTCGAACTCGGCACCCTCGGCCAGCGTCACCGCGGCCATCCCGGCCCGACCGTCGCAGCCGGGCACCTCGACGCCGTAGACGACCGCCTGGTCGACCCCGTCGAGACCGTCGAACGCGCCCTCGACCTCGGTGGTCGCGACGTTCTCCCCCTTCCAGCGGAAGGTGTCGCCGAGGCGGTCGACGAAGGCGATGTGACCCCATCCGACCTCGCGCACGAGGTCGCCGGAGTTGAACCAGGAGTCGCCGGGTTTGAACCCGTCGCGGATGATCTTCTTCTCCGTCGCCGACGGATCGGTGTAGCCGTCGAGCGGCACCCGGTCGCTGATCTCGGAGATCAGCAGGCCCGGCTCGCCCTTCCGCACCGCCCGCAACCGACCGGCGGCGTCGCGCTTGGCCTCGCCGGTCGCCTGGTCGTACTCGACGACCTTGAACGGCAGCGGGCAGAACCCGGCGGTCTTGGCGACGGTGAACACGTTGACGAACGCGAGGTTGAGCTCGCTGGCCCCGTAAAACTCGACGATCCGCTTGACGCCGAAACGCTCGACGAACTCGTCCCAGATCTCCGGGCGCATGCCGTTGCCGACGGCCAGCCGCACGCCGTGGGTGCGGTCGGTCGGCTTCGGCGGCTGGGCCAGCAGGTAGCGGCACAGCTCGCCGATGTAGCAGAACGCGGTCGCGCGGTTGAGGATGATGTCGTCCCAGAACCGCGACGCGGAGAACTGCTTGGCGATCGCCACGGTGGCCCCGGCCGCGAGCACTGCGCCGAGCGAGACCGACAGTGCATTGTTGTGGTAGAGCGGCAACGGGATGTACATGGTGTCGGAACTGCGCAGCCGCACCGCCATCCCGCCGATGCCGGCCATGTTCGCCAGCCACCGGTTGTGGCTCATCACGCTCGCCTTCGGCAGCCCGGTGGTGCCGGAGGTGAAGATGTAGAAGGCGTTGGTCGAGGCCGGCAGGGTGGCCGTCACCGCCGGGTTGGTCGCCGGCCGTGGCGCGGCGGCCTCGTCGAAGGCGGCGTAGTCGTAGACATGCGGGGGGTGCACCTCGGCGTCGAACGAGTCGAAGGTGTCTTTGCACTCGGGGTCGTAGACCAACACCGAGGCGCCCAGCAGCTTTATCGAGTGGTTGCCGATCGCACCGTGCTGGTTGTAGTTCAGCATGCCCGCGACCGCGCCGAGCTTGACCGCGGCCAGCGTCAGGTACAGCAGCGTGGGCGAGTTCTTGCCCAGGAGGGCGACGACGTCACCGGTCCGCACACCGTCGGCGGCGAGTTGGGCGGCATAGCGGTTGACGATCGCGTTGGCCTCGCCATAGCTGGTGGCGCGGCCTTCGAAGCGGACGAAGGGCCGCTCCGGATGCTTGCCGGCATGCTTCTGGAAAACGCTGCCGATGGTTTTGCGCGCATCGGCCGGGCGGTGGATCAACCCGGGCGCGTGCCGGACCATCAGCGGCGCCGACGGCACCATGTCCACCACGCCCTTGGCCAAGTCGGTGAGCCGGACCTTGGTGGTCGCACGGCTGTTCGTCATGGGCCTCAATCTCCTCGCTGCCGGGGGTGTTGCCCACAGCTTACTGTTGGGTAACCAAGCTCACAGCAGCACCCACGGATCCGACGACGAGGAGGCGGTCGAGCGCCTCGTCGGAAACGAATCCGTCGGCGCGCAGGTCGCGCAGCCATCGCAGCATCGGCTGGTAGAAGCCGTCGGCGTCGAGCAGCACCACCGGCTTGTCGTGCTCGCCGAGGAATCCCCCGGTCCACGTCTCGAACAGTTCCTCGAGGGTCCCGATCCCCCCGGGCAACGTGATGAACGCATCGGCACGGGCCTCCATCAGGCGCTTGCGCTCCCGCATAGTCTCGGTGACGACCAGTTCGTCGCTGTCGGTGTCGGCGGCCTCGCGGTCGACGAGGTGGCCCGGAATGATCCCGACGGTCCGCCCGCCGGCCGCCCGCACCGCCGCGCCCACCGCACCCATCATCGAGACGTTTCCGCCGCCGCTGACCAGCGTGTGGCCGGCCGCGCCGAGCGCGGTCCCCAACTCGGCCGCCAACTCCAGGTAGTGCTGCGGCACCGGTCCGGACGCGCAATACACGCAGACCGACGCCACTACGCCTCCTCCCGCGCCGCCCGGGACGCGTCGAGGACGGCCACCACCTCGGCCGGCGTTTCCACGACGCTCAGCAGATCCGGGTCCGCCGGGTCGATCATCCCCTCGTCGACCAGCGTGGACCGCAGCCAGTCGACCAACCCGCCCCAGAACGCGCGGCCGACCAGGATGATCGGGAACTGGGTGACCTTGTGGGTCTGCACCAGGGTCAGCGCCTCGAAGAGCTCGTCGAGCGTGCCGAAGCCCCCCGGCAGGCAGACGAAGGCCTGCGCGTACTTCACGAACATCGTCTTGCGGGCGAAGAAGTAGCGGAAGTTCATCCCGGTGTCGATGAACGGGTTGAGGCCCTGTTCGAACGGCAGCTCGATGCCCAATCCGATGGAGCGCGCGCCGGCCTGCCGTGCGCCGCGGTTCACCGATTCCATGCTGCCCGGCCCGCCGCCGGTGATGACCGCATATCCGGCCTCCCCGATCGCGCGGCCGAGGTCCACGCCCAACTCGTATTCGGGGGTGCCCAACCGCGTGCGCGCCGAACCGAAGACGGTGACGGCGTCTTCGACGTGCAGCAGCGCGTCGAAACCGTCGACGAACTCCGCCTGGATGCGCAGCACCCGCCAGGAGTCGTCGATCTTGATCTGGTTGACGTCGGCTTGACAGCGCGGCGGACGGCGGTTCAGCAGCCGGCGGTCCGACGTCACCGACAGGTCGGTGGCATCCCCGCTGGTCCACGTCGGGCCCGAGTAGCGCCCGCGGTCGGGTTCGGTCACCGCGCACCCCCGCCCAGGTAGTCGCGCAACACGCGGTGGACCTGGTGGATCTGGCCCACCGGGACGTGCTCGTCGCGCATGTGCGCAATGCTCGGGTCGCCGGGGCCGAAATTGACCGCCGGGATGCCGCGCGCGGCGAACCGCGCCACGTCGGTCCACCCGTACTTGGCGCGGAATCGGTGGTCGGCGGCGGCCACCAGTTCCGCCGCGGCGGGGTTGGCCAAGCCGGGCAGTGCGCCCGGCGCCAGATCGGTGACCTCGACGCCCAGGTCGGCGCCACCGGGGGCGCCGGCGATCACCTCGCGGACATGCGCGAGCGCCTGCTCGGAGCTGCGGTCGGGCGCGAACCGGAAGTTGATGTCGACAGCGGCCTCGTCGGGGACCACGTTGCCCGCCACGCCGCCGCTGACCGCGACGGCCTGCAGGCCCTCCCGGTACTCGCAGCCGTCGATGTCCACGCGCCGGGGCTGATAGGCCCCCAGCACCTGCAATAGCCCGCCCAACCGGTGAATCGCGTTGTCCCCCATCCACGCCCGGGCGGTGTGCGCCCGGGTGCCGTGCGCGGTGACCCGTACCCGCAGCGTTCCCTGACACCCGGCTTCGATGAGCCCGCCCGTCGGTTCGCCCAGGATCGCCACGTCGGCGTCGAGCCACTCCGGCAACTCCGCCTCGATCGCACCGAGCCCGTTGAACTCGGCGGCGATCTCCTCGCAGTCGTAGAACACCAGCGTCAGGTCGTGGCGCGGTTCGCGCAGCGTCGCGGCCAGGTGCAGGAACACCGCGTCGCCCGACTTCATGTCCACGCTGCCGCAGCCGTGGATCACCGCGCCGTCGGCGCCGTCCTCCCACCGGTGCGGGACGTTGTCGGCGATCGGAACCGTGTCCAGGTGCCCGGCGAGCATGACCCGCCGTTCTCGCCCCAGCCGGGTGCGGGCGAGCACGCGGTTGCCGTGGCGCAACACCTCGAAGCCGGTCGTCTGCTCGCGCAGGGCCGCCTCGACCGCGTCGGCGATCGTCGTCTCGTCGCGCGACTCGCTGGGGATGTCGATGAGCGCAGCGGTCAACTCCGCCGGATCGGCGCGCAAGTCCAGAGCCATGCCCTCACCGTACCGGGGCCCGCGGCCCTAGTGATCGATGGCGCCCGCAGCGCCGACCCCGGTCAACGACCGGACCTCCATCTCCGCGTTGCGCTTCGGATCACCGCGCTCGGCCGAGGTCAGCGTCCCGACGATGCCCAGGACGAAGGCCAGCGGGATCGAGACCAGCCCCGGGTTCTGCAGCGGGAACCAGGCGAAGTCGGCGTTGGGCAGCATCGACGACTTGCCGCCCGACACCGCCGGGGAGAACACGATCAGGATGATCGCCGACGCGAGACCGCCGTACATGCTCCACAGCGCGCCCCGGGTGTTGAACCGGCGCCAATACAGCGAGTACAGGATCGTGGGCAGATTCGCCGACGCGGCGACGGCGAAGGCCAGCGCGACCAGGAAGGCGATGTTCTGCCCGTTGGCCAGGATGCCCAGCACGATGCCGAGGACGCCCAGGACCACGACGGTGATGCGCGAGACGCGCACCTGTTCCTCGCCGCTGCAGTTGCCGCGCTTGATCACGCTGGCGTAGATGTCGTGCGCGAACGAGGCCGACGCCGTGATCGCCAGGCCGGCCACCACCGCGAGGATGGTGGCGAACGCGACGGCCGAGATGACCCCGAGCAAGACCGTGCCGCCCAGTTCGAGCGCCAGCAGCGGGGCCGCCGCGTTCTCCTTGCCCGCCGCGGCCAAGATCTTGTCGGGACCGACGATCGCCGCGGCACCGTATCCGAGGATCAGCGTGAACAGGTAGAAGGCGCCGATCAGGCTGATCGCCCAGACCACCGAGCGGCGCGCCTCCGTGGCCGTCGGCACGGTGTAGAAGCGCATCAGGACGTGCGGCAGACCGGCCGTGCCCAGGACCAGCGCAATGGCCAGGGAGAGGAAGTCGATCTTCGTCGTCATCGTCGCGCCGTATTTCGCGCCGGGCGCGAGGACGTCGCGGGCGGCGACCGCCTTGTCCGAGGAGTTCCCGATCGCGGTCTGCGCCTGGCCGAACAGGTCGGAGACGTTGAGCCCGACTTTGACCAGCACGATGGCGGTCATGACCGCGGCCCCGGCGATGAGTAGGACGGCCTTGATGATCTGCACCCAGGTGGTGCCCTTCATGCCGCCGATGAGCACGTAGGCGATCATCAGCACGCCCACGACCGCGATGACGATCGACTGCCCGGTGCGCGAAGACACGTCCAGCAGCAGCGCCACCAGGCCGCCGGCACCGGCCATCTGGGCCAGCAGGTAGAACAGCGACACCGTCAGCGTCGAGATGGCGGCCGCGGTACGGACCGGGCGCTCGCGCAGCCGGAAGCTGAGGACATCGGCCATGGTGAACCGGCCGGTGTTGCGCAACAGCTCGGCCACCAGCAGCAGCGCGACGAGCCAGGCGACCAGGAAGCCGATCGAGTAGAGAAAACCGTCGTAGCCGTACACCGCGATGGCGCCGGCGATGCCGAGGAAGCTGGCCGCCGACAGGTAATCGCCGGCGATGGCGATGCCGTTCTGCGGTCCGGAGAACGAACTGCCGCCGGTGAAGAACTGCGACGCCGTCTTGTTGTTGCTGCTGACCTTGATCACCACGGTGAGCGTCACGGCCACAAAGGCGACGAAGATGGCGATGTTGACGGCGGGATTGCCCACTCCCGACGCGGCCGCCGCGGCGTTCATCGGCCGGCCTCGGCAGCGTAGCGGCCGTCGGCGAAGCCCTGGCGCACCACTTCGGCCGCGGGGTCGAGCTTGCGGTCGGCGAACCGGATGTAGGCGAAGGTGATGGCGAAGGTGGTCACGAACTGCAGCAGCCCCAACACGATGCCCATGTTGATCCGACCCCACACCTGCGTCGCCATGAATTCGTGGGCGAAAGCGCCGAGCAGGGCGTAAGTCGCGTACCAGACGAGGAAGAAGGCGGTCATCGGGAAGACGAATCGGAGAAGGATGCGGCGCAAGTGCTCGAACTCGGGGCTCGCGGCGGCGGTGAGGAACTCCTCGCCGGTGGGAACCGACCGCTGGGGGTCGTCGGATTCGGGCACGGGGTCCTCCTGCGGTGTGGCACCGGTCACGTGGTGTGCTGCGAAAGTAGCAGCCCTCCCGTCCGATTCGGACGCAACGGTAGGATTTCGGCCGTGAGCAACCAAGGAGCCTTCGCCGTAGGCATCGCGACCATCACCATCCCCGACGCCGGGGGCGCCGAAAGCGTCCTGGACACGTGGTTCCCCGAGCCGCAGTTGGGTGTCGTCTCGTCGTCGGGCACCAAGATCCTCGCCGATGCCGACGTTCCGCCGGAACTGGCGCCGCTGGTGGGCACCGACGCCGACCGCGGGGTCCGCACCGTCGCCGTGCGCACCAGCATCGTCGACCTGACCGCCGCGCCCCTCGACGCCCACGACGTCTACCTGCGCCTGCATCTGCTGAGCCATCGGCTGGTCGCGCCGCACGGGGTCAACCTGGACGGCCAGTTCGGCCTGTTGAGCAACGTCGTGTGGACCAACTTCGGCCCGTGCGCGGTCGACGGCTTCGAGCAGGTCCGCGTGAAGCTGCGCGCCCGCGGCAACGTGACCGTCAACTCGATCGACAAGTTCCCCCGCATGGTGGACTACGTGATCCCCGCCGGCGTCCGCATCGGCGACGCCAGCCGGGTCCGCCTGGGCGCCCACCTGGCCGAGGGCACCACCGTCATGCACGAGGGCTTCGTCAACTTCAACGCCGGCACCCTGGGCGACTCGATGGTCGAGGGCCGCATCTCGGCCGGCGTCGTCGTCGGCGAGGGTTCCGACATCGGCGGCGGTGCGTCGACGATGGGCACCCTGTCCGGCGGCGGCAAGGAGATCATCACCCTGGGCAGGCGCTGCCTGCTGGGTGCGAACTCCGGCTGCGGCATCCCCCTGGGCGACGACTGCGTCATCGAGGCGGGCCTCTACGTGACCGCCGGCACGAAGGTCGTCGGCCCCGACGGCACCGAGGTGAAGGCCCGCGACCTGGCCGGCCAGTCCAACATCCTGTTCCGCCGCAACAGCACCACCGGCGCAGTCGAGGTCGTGCCGTGGAAGGGTGACGGCATCGCCCTCAACACGGCCCTGCACAAGAACGACTGAGGTCTTCCTCCCGCACCGATTCGCATTTCCCGACGGAATAACCGCGGGAAGTGTGGATCGGTGCGGGATAAGCACCGGCCCCGCCCTGCAAACGGTCGGCGTCAAGGGCTGGGACGGCTTCGCCATCGCCCTCGTGCGCTGAGCCTGGGTTATCCGCGCAGGCGTCGGGCCGCTTCGGCGATCTGCTCGTCGGAGGCGGTGAGTGCGATGCGCACGTGCGTCGCACCGGCCGGGCCGTAGAAGTCGCCGGGGGCGGCGAGGATTCCGCGCTGCGCCAACCAGTGGTGCGTGACGCGCGCATCCTCGTCGCGGGTCGCCCACAGGTACAGCCCCGCCTCCGAGTCGTCGACGCGCATCCCCGCCTCGATCACCGCCGGCTTGAGGACCTCTCGGCGCGCCCGATAGCGCTGGGCCTGCTCCTCGACGTGCCGGTCGTCGGCGAGTGCCGCGGTCATCGCCGCCTGGATCGGGAAGGGCACGATGAGTCCGGAGTGCTTGCGCACCGCCAGCAGTTCGGCGATCAACCCGCGATCGCCGGCGAAGAAGCCCGCGCGGTACGACGCGAGGTTGGAGATTTTGGACAGCGAGTGCACGGCCAGCAGTCCGGTGGTGTCACCGTCGCAGACGCGCGGGTCGAGCACCGACACCGCCTCGGCCTCCCAGGCCAGGCCCAGGTAGCACTCGTCGGACACGACGATCGCGCCGCGCTCGCGGGCCCACGCAACGGCGGCGCGCAACTCGTCGACGCCCAGCACCGCGCCGGTGGGGTTCGACGGGGAGTTCAGGAAGACGAGGGCGGCCTCGGCCAGGTCGGCGGTACCCGAATCGTCGGCACGAACCGGAGTCGCACCCGCGAGCAGCGCGCCCACCTCATAGGTCGGGTAGGCGATCTTCGGCAGCACGACCGTCGAACCGGACTGCAACCCCAGGGTCGAGCAGACCCCGGCGATCGCCTCCTTGGTCCCGATGACCGGCAGGATCTGCTCACCGGCCAATTCGACGGTGTCGTAGCGCCGGTGAAGCGCCGCCGCGGCGGCGGCGCGCAACTCGCCGGTACCGACGGTCAGCGGATAGCCGGGGAACTCCGAGGCCGCGGCCAACGCCTCGCGGATGAGCGGGTCGACCGGGTCGACGGGGGTGCCGACGGAGAGGTCGACGATCCCGCCCGGATGCGCGGCGGCCGTGCTTCGGGCACCGGCGATGGTGTCCCACGGGAAGTCCGGCAGCGAGGCGCTGACCGGTATGCGACTGGCCGCCACCCGGGTCAGTCCTCCTCGCCCATCGGCGGCAGCTCCTTGACGAACGGCGGGTCGTAGTCGGTCTTGCCGACCTTGCTCGCGCCGCCCGGGGAGCCCAGATCATCGAAGAAGTCGACATTGGCCGCCACGTACGGTTCCCACTCGTCGGGGACGTCGTCCTCGTAGAAGATGGCCTCCACCGGGCAGACCGGCTCACAGGCACCGCAGTCCACGCACTCGTCGGGCTGGATGTAGAGGCTGCGACCACCCTCGTAGATGCAATCCACCGGGCATTCTTCGACGCAGGCCTTGTCCATGACGTCGACGCAGGGCTCGGCGATGATGTAAGTCACCACGGTCTCCTTAACGATGCGGGCTCACGGCGCCGACATCGAAGGCGGCGCCGGGCGTCACGGCTATGGGCTGGGCCGCGGCGCCCCGGGTTACAAAAGTCTTCGGTCCCAGGTTACAAGTCATAGGCCACGGCCAGCGAAATCGGGGCACCACCTGCATGGCGCAGGTCACCCCGATCGACCTGAACGCGCCCGTACTCGGTGGTCCGCTGCCGGGCCCGACGACCGATTCCCGCGGCAATCTCGTGCAACTCGGCAACCGTCTTCTCCGACCCGTGCATCGACCCCGCCATGCGCGAGATGGTCTCTTCCATCAGGGTTCCGCCGAGGTCGTTGGCCCCGCCGTTGAGCATCGCCCGGGTACCGTCGACGCCGAGTTTGACCCAGCTCGTCTGGATGTTGTCGATGCGTCCGTGCAACATGATCCGCGCCAGCGCGTGGACGGCCCGGTTGTCGCGGCGGGTCGGCCCCGGCCGCGATGCCCCGGCCAGGTACAGCGGCGAACTCTGGTGGACGAACGGCAGCGGCACGAACTCGGTGAAACCGCCGGTCTCGTCCTGGATCGACCGCAGCGTGTTGAGGTGGCCCACCCAGTGCCTCGGCGCGTCCACGTGGCCGTACATCATCGTCGAACTCGAGCGCAGGCCCACGCTGTGCGCGGTGGAGATCACCTCGATCCACGTCGCGGTCGGCAGCTTGCCCTTGGTGAGGACCCAGCGGACCTCGTCGTCGAGGATCTCCGCGGCGGTACCGGGGATCGTGTCCAACCCGGCCTCGCGCAGCGCGACCAACCAATCGCGGACCGACTGGCCGCCGCGGGACGCACCGTTGACGATCTCCATCGGGCTGAACGCGTGGACGTGCATCGACGGCACGCGCGCCTTCACCGCGCGCACCAGGTCGGCGTAGCCGGTGACCGGCAGTTCGGGGTCGATGCCGCCCTGCATGCAGACCTCGGTGGCCCCGGCGACATGGGCCTCCCAGGCCCGGTCGGCCACCTCGTCGGCGGACAGCGTGAAGGCGTCGGCGTCGCCCTTGCGCTGGGCGAAGGCACAGAACCGGCACCCGGTGTAGCAGATGTTGGTGAAGTTGATGTTCCGGTTGACGACGTAGGTCACGTCGGGGCCGACCACCTCGGCGCGCAATGAATCCGCCAGCGCGACAACCGCTTCCAGGTCATCGCCGTCGGCGGTGGCCAGCGCGAGATAGTCCGCGTCACTGCACCCGGCCGGGTCGGCCTCGGCGCGGCGCAGCGCGGCGACGACCTCCGACGACAACCGGCTCGGCGCGCCGGACTCCGCGTCGGCGAGCGCGGCCACCTGGCTGCGGACGGTCTCCCAGTCGCCGAAGGCCGAACCCAGGTCGCTGCGGGTCTCGGTGCGCCGGCCCTCGCCGTCGATCTCGGTGTTGAGGTCGACCCGCCCGGTCGACTCCCATTCCTCGTCGGGCTCCTGCCACGGCCGCCCGACCGGCATCGCCCCGTCGGCGGCCAGCCCGGTATCCGGGTCGGCCAGCGCGCGCACGTGCCCGGCGACCCTCGGGTCGATCCACGGCGACCCGGCGAGGATGTAGGGCGGCTGCGCGGTGAGGCGCTCGGTCAAGGTGAACCCGCTGGCCGCGGTGATGTCGGCCAGGGTGTCCAGGTTCGGCCACGGCCGTTCCGGATTGACGTGGTCGGGGGTCAACGGCGACACCCCGCCCCAGTCGTCGATACCCGCGGCGATCAGGTCCGCACACTCCCCCGCGTCGACGAGGTTCGGCGGCGCCTGGATCCGCATCGCCGGTCCGAGCAGCAGTCGGGACACCGCGATCGCCGCCCGGTACTCGGCCAGATCCGCGTCGGGTACCGACCGCATGGCGGTGTCCGACTTGGCCCGGAAGTTCTGGACGATGACTTCTTGGATGTGGCCGTAGGCCTTGTGACTGGCGCGGATCGCCATGATCGACTCGGCGCGCTCGACCCGGTTCTCGCCGATCCCGACGAGGATCCCGGTGGTGAACGGCACCGACAACCGGCCCGCGTCGGTGAGCACCTGCAGGCGCACCGACGGATCCTTGTCCGGACTGCCGTAGTGCGGCTGCCCCTTCTCCTCGAACAGCCGCCGCGACGTGGTCTCCAGCATCATCCCCATCGACGGGGCGACCGGCTTGAGTCGTGAGATCTCCTCCCACGACATGACTCCGGGGTTGAGGTGCGGCAGCAGGCCGGTCTCCTCCAGCACCCGGATCGCCGCGGCGCGCACGTATTGCAGCGTCGAGTCGTAACCGCGGGCGTCGAGCCACTCGGCGGCCTGCGGCCACCGGTCCTCCGGACGGTCGCCGAGCGTGAACAGCGCTTCCTTGCATCCCAATGCGGCGCCGGCCCGGGCGATCTCGAGGACTTCGTCGATCTCGAGGAACATGCCCTTGCCCTGGCCGGCCAGCTTGCCCGGCACGGTGACGAACGTGCAGTAGTGACACCGGTCCCGACACAGGTGCGTCAGCGGGATGAAGACCTTGCGCGAGTAGCTGATCTGGCCGTCGCGGCCGGCCGCTTTCAACCCGGCGTCACGGACACGCGCGGCGGAGGCGGTGAGATCGGCGAGGTCGTCGCCGGTGGCGGCCAGCAGTACTGCGGCTTCGTCGACGTTGAGTGTCGCACCGTCACGAGCGCGCCGGAGCGCACGTCGCATGGCCGCCGCGGAGGGGCGTTCATCGGTCACCATCCCGATAGTAGACCGACTCTCCGAACTGCTACCGCCCCCGGGCCGCCCGGTCGATGTCGCGGCGCGCCGCCTCCTCGACCCGGCGACGGGTCTGCAGGAACGACGCCAGTGCGGCCGGGACGGCCACCCCGGCGAGGATCAGCGCCACGACCCGCCAGTCGGACAGGAACAACACGTCCCCGCCGGGCCCCCCGCCCAGGGCGATGACCAGTACCAGCCCCCAGCCGAACACCGGCAGCCAACTGAGCGGCGCCCGGGCATGGGCCGAGGCGAGCCAGAGCAGCAGCGCATTGCCCACCGCGGCGATGAGGATGCCGATCGGCGCGACGACCGTGCCGAGGTAGAGGTTGAGGAAGGCCACCGAGAGGATCCCGACGATCAGCCCGTCGATGAACAGCAATGCCAGCATTGCCCTATCGCCGCCGCGCTTCATCGGATCCCCTCGAACAGATCGGTTTCGCGCGGCGCCCCGGCCGGTGGTGCCGCGTCGTCGACGCGCCGGAAGTGCTCGACGGCGAAGACCGGCTGCACGATGGTGTTGGACAGGGCGTACTCGGTCCCCGACGGCGCCACCGTCACCTGTGTGGCGTGGGCGGCCAGCGCGGCCACCTTGCGGCCGACCACCGCACCGACGTCGACCTGCGCGGTGATCTCGGCATCGGGATAACTCGGCAACTCGCCGGGCTCGGGCATCCGCCAGCCCGCCGGGACCCGCCCGGCGGCGTCGGCCA